>CAJOII010000087.1 GCA_905234535.1 uncultured Ruminococcus sp. | reverse complement strand
CCGACCACCACCCTGCAGGGAGAGACGATCCCCTCCATCGCGCATCTGGTCAACATCCGAATTTAAATGTGATTTGCGTCATCAAAATGAAGGCGGTACCGTGAGAAAACGGCGCCGCTTTTCTGCGTTCTAAGAGAGGAAAAGATTGCCATTTTGTTTGATTTATGGTAAAATATAAACGATAGATTTGTATATGAGAGGAGGGTACGCTGATGCACGATATCTGGAACCCATGGCACGGGTGCAAGAAGTGCAGCGAGGGGTGCGAGAACTGTTATATGTATTTTCTCGACGCACAGCGCGGAAAAAACGGCGGGGAGATCTACCGCACGAAGGCCGGCTTTCGCTATCCGCTCTCTAAGGATAAGAACGGACGCTATAAGATCCAAAGCGGCGAGCAGCTGCGCGTCTGTATGACCTCGGACTTCTTCTTAGAAGAAGCGGACGAGTGGAGAGATGAGGCGTGGAGCATCATCCGTCAGCGTCCGGATGTCGTCTTCTTTCTATTGACGAAGCGCCCGCAGAGGGTCAGAGACTGCTTGCCCCCTGACTGGGGGGACGGCTGGGAGAATGTCTTTCTCAATGTCAGCGCCGAGAACCAGAAGCGCGCCGACGAGCGTATCCCTATCCTGCTCTCTCTGCCGTTTCGGCATAAGGGCGTCATGTGCGCACCGTTCATCGGAAGGGTGAGCCTGAAAGAATATCTCTCAAGCGGTCAGATTGAGCAGGTCATCTGTGACGGAGAGAATTACGCGGGCGCGCGACCCTGTCACTATGAATGGGTCAAGACGCTCAGCGACGAGTGCAAAGCGGCGAACATTACCTTCGCCTTCATCGGCACCGGCAGGAGATTTGTAAAAGACGGCAGGATGTATCGGATCGAGAGCAGCGAGCTGCAGGCGCAGCAGGCGTATCGGTCAAATCTTTCGTATAAGGGCAGGGAGATCGAATATAAGCTCAGACATCCCTTAGGGTTTGAGGTTCCTTCTCAGAGCCGATATGTGCCGTATTTCAGACCTGCGGGATGAGGATCATCTGCAACGGCTGCACCCGATGCGGAAAATGTCAACAATAAAAGGACAGCGGCGTGAAGATACGCGGCTGTCCTTTTTTCAGTTGTCAGTTGTCAGTTCATAGTTGTAGGGCAAGGCGCGGCGCCTTGTCCTACGGTTACATCAGGTAAAAATATGGATCAAATCACTCCATCCAGCTGAGGACGGTGCGGATCTCCTTTTGATAGCCCTCGTCGTTGTTCGGGGTCTCTAAGATGAAGGGCTTATCCTGCAGCGCGGGGTGGAGGGCGATCCGCTTCATCGCGTCTGTGCCGAGGTATCCCTCTCCCAGCTTCTCGTGGCGGTCCTTGTGAGAGCCGAGGGGATTTTTGCTGTCGTTGAAGTGGACGGCATAAAGCCGCTCGAGCCCGATGATCTTATCAAACCGTGTGAGCACATGATCGAGGTCGTCTTTGATGTCGTAGCCTGCGTCCCATGTGTGACAGGTGTCAAAGCAGACGCCGAGCTTCTCTCTGAGCTCTACGCGGTCGATAATCTCTCTGAGCTCTTCAAAGCGGCTTCCGACCTCGGAGCCTTTGCCCGCCATGGTCTCGAGCAGGACGGTCGTGCGGATATCCCGCGTTAGTACGAGATTCAGCGCGTCCGCGATCAGCTCGATGCCCTTTTCCACTCCCTGACCGGTGTGCGCGCCGGGGTGAAAGTTATAGTAGTTGTCGGGGAAGTACTCCATCCGCTCAAGATCCTTTTTGAGCATATCAAGACCGTTTGAGCGAGTAGCGGGGTTAGACGCGCAGAGGTTCATCGTGTAGCTGCCGTGGGCGACGAGCTTGCCGAAGGAGTGCTCCTTTAAGAGCATATTCAGCGCCGATGCGTCCTCTTCGGCGATGTCTTTACTCTTGCCGCCCCGTGGGTTGCGGGTAAAATACGCGAAGGTGCTGCCGCCGAAACGGAGCATCGTTCTGCCCATCGCCTCATACCCGTTCGTCACGCTCAGGTGACAGCCGATATAGATCATAGTATCTCCTTATTTATTCGAAAAGTCCAGTGAGTAAAAGCCGAAGCTCGAAAAGCTCTCGGCGCCTCCGACCGCGATCAAAAGCGCACCGGGTATACCCTCGAACCCCTCTGCCGTGATCAGTATGAGTGTTGATAACGGACTTAAGTTATCAACACTCATTTTCCTCATTTTCTTTTCATCGTTTCTTTGCAGGAGCAGATTTCGGTCTGCTCCTGCATTTTTTGATTCATAAGCCATCATGCGGATTTGCCGCGCTGAGTTCGGAACAGTTCTGTTGGGATATACTCGACCTCTACACCCTGTCTTGTATCTGCAATATAGTTTTCGTAATCGGGTTCTATCGGGATTTCAATGTACCCGACAAAACGATAGTAGATCATAATGCGCTGGGTATAATGCTTTTTGTTGCCCTCTTTCTCATAGACGTCGATATGATCGATCAGTTCTCTGAGCATCGGAGCGGTCAAGGTCTGCATTTCCATGAACTTGCGGATTGCCTTGATGAAATCATCCTTGTTCTGCTCCATCTCGTGCAGTTTGGCGATACGCTCCTTGTACTCAAAGATCTTGTCCTTGAGTTGCATGCGCTCCAACTCGTACTTCTGAGAAAGCTGCATGAACATCTCATCCGTCAGCTTGCCTGTTGCGTTGTCCTCATATATCTTGACGAATAGATTGGATACCGTTTCGCTCCTGACCGTCATCCGTGTCAGCTCGCCTTCAAGGTATTTCTGTTCGCTGATCTTGTCGGCATTGGTTTTCTCAGCCAACAACTCGGCGAATTCTTCCTCATGGTGTTCCAGATACCTCGCTAACCGCCTCAATTCCTGTTTTACGACTTCTTCAACCGCGTCCGCACGGATATAGTGTCTGGTCTTGCAGGAACCGCGCGTGTCGCTTTTGTAGTTGGAACAACTGAAGAAATGGATATCCTTGTTGCCGGAGTTGGTATGATGCCATAGTTTACTCCCGCAATCGGCACAACAGAGCAAATCAGAAAAGATGCTTTTCTCACCGTTTTCGGGCTTTGGATGACGGCGCTTGTTCTTTGAAATCACCTTTTGTACCAATTCAAAAGTCTCTCGCTCAATGATTGGCTCGTGAACATTTTTGAATACCGCCCACTTTTCCGGTGGATTATCTCTGCGCACTTTATTTTTGTATGATTTGCTGTACGTTTTGAAATTGATTACATCACCGCAGTATTCCTGCTTTGAGATGATTCGCTCTATGGTTGAGAAATTCCACTTATAAGGATCGGGATTCGTTTTCTTCCCACCTTTGCGAACACCTTTTGAGATCCAGTAATATGTCGGAGTC
>CAJOII010000086.1 GCA_905234535.1 uncultured Ruminococcus sp. | reverse complement strand
CAGCTGCTCAAAACCAATTTAACCGATTGAAAGAGTAAACGCAACCAAAACAGCGATTTTTACCCTTAAAAATCGACATTTACTTTTTCATTTTTGGCATGAAACTGTAATTTTTAAAAAGTACAAAGTACCGTTTATCGTACACATATTTTTTTATCATTATAGGTGTGAGGTATCCCTTAACGAGATGAGAAAAGGATGTGAACGATATGCTGAACTTCTGTATTTTTACTTTTATGATCTACGCTCTGTGCCTGATCGTCGCGATGATCGTAAGACCCACGGAGTTTTTCACGATTTTTAAGAGGAAGTGAGTATAAGAGATGTCTGACCTGATTCTTGCATCTAAGTCTCCGAGAAGACAGGAGCTGATCAGCAAGATTACCGACAGCTTTGAGGTGATCGTGTCCGATGCGGATGAGATCCTGCCCGAAGGTATCTCTCCCGATGACGCGCCGGTGTATCTGGCATCCGTAAAGGCACGCGCGGTAGCGGCTCAGCATAAGGGGAGAGTCGTCATCGGCGCCGATACGGTCGTCGTTTTAGACGGCAGGATCCTCGGCAAGCCGAAGAATGCGGAGGACGCCTTCTCGATGCTCAGATCCCTTTCGGGAAAGATCCACACCGTGATCACCGGCTGCTGTATCACGGACGGCGAGCGCGAGCTCTGCTTCTCAGAGCATACGAAGGTAGAGTTCTATCCTCTGACTGATGATGAGATCAGACGCTACATCGCCACCCGGGAGCCGATGGACAAGGCGGGCGCCTATGGGATCCAGGGAGAGGGCGCGCTGTTCGTCAAGGGGATCGAGGGCGACTACTTCAATGTGATGGGGCTGCCGGTCGCAAAGCTTTACAGAAAGATAGGGGAATTTGAGAAGGGGTAGGATAGGGATGAGACATCTGTTTATCTTGAACAAATTTGCGGGCACAAAAGACACCACCGCAGAGCTTGAGGAGAAGATCAAATCACTTAAGACAAGCGATACGGTTACGGTGGAATACACACAGTCTCACGGCGACGCCGAACGCATCGCGCGCCGCTATGCTGAGACAGGAGAGCCGCTGAGAATATACGCCTGCGGCGGAGACGGCACCGCGAACGAAGCGCTCACCGGCATGATCGGCTGTGAGAACGCCGCGCTGGGTGTGATTCCGGTCGGCACCGGCAACGATTTTGTCCGTTCCTTTGACAGAGAACGGGAGGACTTCCTCAATCTTCAGAAGATGGTCACAGGCGATACAGAGAAGATCGATATCCTCTGCTGTGAGGGGCATTACGCGCTCAATGTGATCTCCGCGGGGTATGACTGCGAGGTCGCGGCGCAGGCGCAAAAGAACAAGCGGCTTCCGCTGATGAACGGCTCATTCGCCTATAAGCTCGCAATCCTCCAGTGTCTGATCACGAAGAGAAAGCACTATTTCCGCCCCTTCGCGGATGAGAAGGAGATCAGGCTCCGGGACGGCTGCAAGACCCAGATGCTCACCGTCGCCTCCAACGGCAAGTACTACGGCGGGGGGATCAAGTGTTCGCCCAACGCAGAGCTCAAGGACGGCAACATCGACTTTATGTCCATCCCCACTATCTCGGTGCCGCGGTTTATCAGTCTGCTATCATACTTCATCAAGGGCGAGCATATCGACAACCCCAAGATGCCCTTTATCTATCATCAGAAGTGCAAAAAGCTCAAGTTCATCGATGACAAGGAGATGAAAATCGGCATCGACGGCGAGATGTTCTATCTCAAAGACCCGACCGTCACCGTGATGCCCTCGGCGGTGTCCGTGATCGTCCCGAAAAAGTAAGTAACACGATTTTAACTTGCTATTATGTATAGAAAGTGATATGATGATATCGTCGGAGAGGTCCGGCGATATTTTTGTATTTATGGGGTGTCAGAATGACCAGTTTATTTATTGCGGTTCCCTGTTATAACGAGGAAGAGGTCCTGCCCGATTCCGCGAAAAAGCTATTCGATAAAATGCAGACCATGATCTCCAAGGGACAGATCTCTCCCTTGAGCCGGATCGTCTTCATCGACGACGGCTCAAAGGACAAGACATGGGAGATCATCTCAAAGCTCCACCGGTCTCATTCGATCTTCAGAGGGATCAAGCTAAGCCGCAACCGCGGCCATCAGAACGCGCTGATGTGCGGTCTGATGACCCTCAAGGACGAGGCGGACGCGGTGATCTCGATCGACGCCGATCTGCAGGATGACATCAACACCTTCGACGAGATGGTGAAGAAATACGAAGAAGGCTGTGATGTCGTGTACGGCGTGCGCTCCAAGCGCGAGACCGACACCTTCTTCAAACGCGTCACCGCCGAGGGGTATTACAAGGTGCTCGAGGGAATGGGCGCAAAGGTCATCTTCAACCACGCGGACTTTCGCCTGATGAGCAGAAGAGCGCTTCAAGCTTTTTCTGAGTTCAAGGAGACGAATCGGCATGGTGCCGATGGTCGGCTTCAAGAGCGCGATCGTCGAGTATGAGCGCTCCGAGCGTCTCGCGGGTGAGTCCAAGTATCCGCTCAAGAAGATGCTCGCGCTCGCGTGGGAGGGCATCACCTCTCTGTCCACCAAGCCCATCAAGATCGTCACGAGAGCGGGTCTTGTGATCTTCCTCATCAGCATCATCATGCTGATCTACTTCTTTATCCGCTTCCTCTGCGGCGCGACAGTAGAGGGTTGGGCGTCTTTGGCGGTGTCCATCTGGGCGATCGGGGGACTTCAGATTCTTGCGATCGGCATCATCGGCGAATATATCGGCAAGATCTACATGGAGACCAAGCGCAGACCGCGCTTCATCGTGGAAGAATACCTGAATGATGACTGATTTGAGCGAAGAACGAAGAGCTAAGAACTGTGGGAGGGCTCTGGCCTCACCTGAATTGTAGGCCGCAACGCTTCCTCCAAGGCTCGGGAGGCTTTTTTCGGCAAGTCGAGGGGCGCCTTGCCCTACAACTGAGAACTGAAATAACAACACCGCGTACAGAGAACCTGTACGCGGTGGGTTTTTATCTGTAATGATGGATTGTAAATCGCGCTTACACACCGAAAGCTTTTTTGAGGAAGGCTTTGCCGTAGTTGGTGATGAAGCGCTTTTCGGCGATACGAACGATCTCTTGCTTCGGGGTGTTCTTCTCCTTGAACTCCACGATCGACTGCGCCTCGATCAGGATCTGGTGATCCATCCCCGAGATGTGGTTGTAGTCGAAGTTGTGCTCCACGATATAGCACACCCGCATCGCGGTCTCGTCGTCCACATGGCAGG
Organism: uncultured Ruminococcus sp.; assembly: GCA_905234535.1. GTDB lineage: Bacteria > Bacillota > Clostridia > Oscillospirales > Acutalibacteraceae > Ruminococcoides. Next base: position 47 of record CAJOII010000086.1, on the reverse strand, counting down.
AGGTCATGATCTCCCTGATCGCAGCGGTCTTGTCCTCTGCTTCCACC
>CAJOII010000085.1 GCA_905234535.1 uncultured Ruminococcus sp. | reverse complement strand
TGGCTCTGCAGGAGGTCGTCAACATTCTGTGTGATACCGGTACAGAAAGCGCCGTACTTACGAACACGCTTCCAGAGGGTAAACAGGAAGTTTGCTGAATACTCATGCTGGAACAGCAGATAGATCTCGTCGATGAAGATAAAGGTGTTTTTGCCCTTTGCCCTGTTCGCCGTGATACGGTTCAGAACATTATCCAGAACGACCAGCATTCCGATGGGAAGAAGCTGCTTGCCGAGATCCAGGATGTCGTAGCAGATCAGACGGTTGTCAACATCAACATTCGTTTTCTTGGCGAAGGTATCAAGAGAACCGTCTGTGAATAACTCGATAGCAAGGGCGATGTCCTGTGCCTCCGGCTCTTCCTGTTTGAGAAGTTCCGCACGGAACTCCTTTAAGGTCGGAACTGTACCCTTATAACCGCGACGCTTGTAGTTGCGGTAGACGATCTTGGTACAGCGGTCGATCAGTGATTTCTCCTTTGCGCCGAGGCTGCGGCTGCCGATAAGCTGTTCGCAGAGCGACAGGATAAACTCAGATTTTAGAATTACCGGGTCTTCGCCGTCGCCGTAGTCCTTTGACATATCCATCGCGTTGATATGATTCTTACTCGTTGCGGAAATGTCGATGATCTCGCCGCCGAGAGCCTTCACCAGAGGCGAATACTCACGCTCTGGGTCGATGATGATAATATCCGAACACTTGCCTGTGAACGATTTACCGGAACCGGAAACGCCGAGGATGAATGAATTACCGTTGAGCAGATTCCTTCGGTTGGCGATGATCATATTATTGCTGATCGCGTTCTGTCCGTAGTAGATACCGCGCTCATGCCCGATCTCCTGTACCTTGAACGGCATAAACACCGCAAGGCTTTCGGTAGTCAAGGTGCGAAGCACATTGATCTTTCGGCAGCCGATGGGAAGAACGGTATTCAGACCGTCCATCTGCTGATATTTCAAAACCGCAAGCTGGCACAGATGCCGTCTTGCGGTCGAAAGCAGAGCCTCGGTATCGGAATCGAGCTGTTCTTTGGAATCCGCAGCATGAACGAGCGTGATCGTCGCGCACATCATGCGCTGGTCGCGGGTGGTCAGGTCATCGAGAAACTCCTTGCTCTCTTTGCGCTGCAGCTCCATATCATAAGGAACGACGGCAGAGAAGTTATTGTTCTGATTCTGCTTTCTCTGCCAGTTGGTGATATTGGTTTCCACGCCGAGCAGTCTGTTCTCAACCTCGCGCACCGCTTCGTCGGTCGGGATGGGGATCACATCAATAGACAGCATCAGGTTACGGTTCAGCTCGGTCAGCTCCGATACCATACTGTCCTTAATATACGCCGCGTAGTCCTTCATAAAGAGAACGCGGACAAACTTATCTCCGAGCTTCACGTAGTCGTCGAAGCGCTCGATGCTGTCGGGACAGATATAATCTTTGAAGTTGTGTCCCTTGCGGGCGCTTTCCTTCATATCGAAGTGGAAATACATTTCCTGTCCCGGACGGTAGAAGTCGTGGAGAATGCGCAGGCGCTCCGTCGCGTCCAGATCCACACACTTTGAGCCGAGCATGGTGAAGTGAGCCGTTAGATCGGAACCGATACGGGAGAAATAGGTTCTCGCTTCTTCGATATCCTTCTTCACGACAGATACCGTGATATACTTCTCCTGCACGATTCCGTTGGCGTCGGCAGCCTTGTCGCGGAGCATATCGTTATACTCTTTGCGATATACGGTCAGGCTGTCATCCCTTTCGGGCATCAGGATATTTGCCTCGAACTCGTTCCGGTTGAGCTTGCGGTTATTGATCGTCAGCTTGGTGGTTGCGCCGCTGTCAAAGCTGTTGAGAAGTTCGGAATATGCAAGGAACATGGTTTCCTTGTCCTCACGGCTTGCGACAAGATAGTTGATGTCCTCAAACTTAAAGGTTTTGGTAAAACGGGTACCGACCTTGAAGATACCGTCCGCGTAAATACCGTTGATCGGGATATAGTCATGGACGGATTTGGGGATCTTATAGGTTTCCTTATCCTGACGCAGGATGTTTTTCAATGATTTCATCATTTTGTTTTCTTACCTTCCTTCTTAGTGGGATTTTGTGTGATCTCATGGTAAACGGTGTCGCATTCAAACTTGACCTTAGTCGGTTCAAGGAATTTGCTTCTGAACCAAGTCCACGCGAACTGCTCCGCCGTCATACCGTTATAGGTGATGAAGCCCATAGCGACAAACGGAGCCGCACCAAGCATACACACCCACGACAGTGTTTCGACGCCGAGGAACGGGCGTAGTAAAAAGTACATGCCCACAGCTGCCCCGACGCCGATGATCGCAAAAAAGAACTGCCTTAACGACAGTCCGAAAAACATTGATTCCGTATAGTTACGGATCTCTTTATTGATTTTTATTTCCAAAATTGATTCCTCCTTACAGTCCCATCATTTCACGTACAATGCGGTCTGCCATCTTTACAGAGCCTACGAGTACCAGCATGTTGAAGATTAACTCGCCGATATACGCCCACACCTGTGTGACCGCCGAAGCGGAAGAATCCACGACAGGCGGACTGGATGCGAATACCGAGAAAATGATACAAGCCAATACGATGATCGCGCCCTCAAGAAGAACGGCACAGAAGCTCTTTAGGAATGTTTTGCCTACGTTCTGTGTCGGTTCACCGGCAAAGGTCGCCAGCGGCACGGGAGCGATTGCAGAGTACATATATATCTTGAAAAATCTGCCGTAAACGCTCATGATCATAATGAACGAGAGAACGGTGATGAACAGTCCGCCGATCAATGTGACCGCCCATAAGGGGATCGACTCCCAAAAGCCGCAATCCTCAATGGCGTCAATGATGCTCTGCGGCAGCACGGTCGCGCTGTTGGACGCGATACCCGACGCCGACATAATGCTTGAAATCAAGCCCTGTACAATCGCCATCAGCTTTAAGAGCAGTTCAAGACCATATGTGATGACGCCCTTTGCCAAAGCAAAGCGGATAAAGAGCTTCAAAGCGTGTTCCGGCTTCTTTACTTCGGCAAAACTGCCGCAGGTCTTTACAACGCCGATCACAAAAAACAGAACAAGCAAGGCGTAGCCGATTGCCTGTAAAGCCCCGTGAATATCCAGAATAACATTCCAAATCGCACCGCCCTTAAAGGTTTCGGGCGACTGCGTGAGAAGGGACCATATTTCTGCGAGTTTTGAATTCCATGTTTCAAGTGCGTTTGATAAATTCTGCACTACCCAGTTGTCTGACAAGAATAATTCCTCCCTTCATAAGAATCAGGCGGAGCGCCGATAG
>CAJOII010000084.1 GCA_905234535.1 uncultured Ruminococcus sp. | reverse complement strand
CATTTCTGTCGATTTGTCAAGTCTTTTTTGAAAATTTCTTCAAAAAACAGGGCACCCACTTTTTGTGAGTGTCCTGTTGCTTATCTTAATGATATTGGGTATGAGCCGTCCCTTTTCATATCTTATCTTTATTGATCTTATCCAGCTTCGCGACCAAGGCCTGAGCGCACAGTCCCGTGAACAGTCCCGCAAGACACCCCGATAAAAGTAAGAAGGGGTAGTAGGCGATCAGCTGAGGGGTGTGGAGAATCACAAGCGCCGCGATCATCTGTCCGGTGTTATGCAGAAGAGCGCCGAACACGGACGCGATCCACAGATGCCGCTCGTCGATGATCCTTTTCAGCAGCAGCATCCCGACAAGACAGAGAACAGCCCCCGCGAGGGAGTAGATCATCGCCATGATATTCCCCGAGAAGACAGAGCCCAAGACCACCCGGATGAGCACGATGGAAGAAACCTCGTACCACCGATAGTGATAGACGGCGTAGACGGTGACGATATTAGAAAGTCCCAGCTTGATCCCCGGGATGGGGAACGGATTCGGGATCTGCAGCTCGACCGCGAAGATAATCAGCGCAACCGCTGTGAGCAGCGAAAGCTCCAAGAGGCGTCTGGTAGTATTCTTCATAGCTTCACCTTGTTACCGCGTCGACATCATCAGAGGATCCGGCATATTCGATCACAAGATGATTGGGCAGGCAGACGATCGGCATCGACGCGCTGTAAAGCCATCCCATCTTCACACAGGTATGATCATAGCACTCCGCGTCTTTGACCCTGATCTGTCCGTCCTTGATCTCGATCGTGTTGGTTCTGCCTTGATATTCGACCGTAAAGGTCCTGTCTTCGGCAGAAAAGAGGTTGACCGTCTCGATCAGCTTCCCGTCTGAAATAATCCTCACCGTGCTCTTCGGCGGTGAGTACAGCACGAAGAGAGAGGCGGCTGCAGAGAGGAGAAAGATGACCGCGATGACCAAAATCAAGATCTTATACTTCATCTTATCCCTCCTCTTCTTCACTGATTGTAGCACATCAAAGGATCGGTTTCAATTATTTGACAATCTTTTTTTGCTGTGATACGATACAACCGGTGATACAGATGAAATATCCGTTCATAAAAATCCTGTCGATCTTATTGATGATCCTATGCGTTTTCCCGCTCTCTTCCTGCGATACCTCCTATCCCGCAGAAAGGGGCTTCTTCGCGATGGACACCCATATGACCCTCAAGCTTAACGGAAAGGGCGCTCAGGAGGCCGCGAACGCGATTGAGAGCGGCGCAGAATCCTTTGAGCAGCTGTTCTCTGTGACGATCACGGACAGCGATATCAGCCGCCTCAATGCTTCGCCCGATGAGGCGATACCGGTCTCAGAAGCTACGATGGATATCTTAGAGCAGTCGATCGGGCTGTGTGAAAACTTAAACGGTTATCTCGATATCTCGCTCTATCCGATCTCAAAGCTGTGGGGATTTACAACGGAGGACTACCGTATCCCGAAGGAAGAGGAGATCGACCGCCTGCTGCCCGCGGTCGGATACCGCAATATCGAACTCGATAAGGATCTCGGGACCGTCACGGTCAAGGGCGGCGCGGAGCTCGACCTCGGCGCGGTGGCGAAGGGATATCTCGCAGACAGCGCTCAAAAGATTTTCAAAGAGAACGGAAGCATCGGCGGCATCTGTAACTTAGGCGGTACCGTCGTCACGGCGGGCGTCAAAGAGAACGGAGAACTCTGGAAGGTGGGCGTTGCCGAGCCTGAGGACAGCTCGTCATACTTTGGATACCTCTTGTGTACCGACACCGTGATCGCCACCTCGGGCGGATATGAGCGCTACTTCATCGGAGATGATCAGAAGCGCTACTGCCACATCATCGACCCGAAGACGGGCGTCCCTGTCAACAACGGCGTGCTCTCGGTAACGATCGTATGCGACAGCGGGATCGCCTGTGACGCGCTCTCTACCGCCCTCTTCGTGATGGGTCAAAAGAAAGCGGAAGAATTTTATCGAGATGATACGAAATATCACTTCGAATACATTATGCTCACCGAAGACAACACCCTGTATATCTCGAGCGGGCTCAAGGAGAGCTTCTCTCTGACGGATGAGCGGAGCGGTTACCAAATCGAATATATCACATGAGGATACGCGGAGCCTGATATCGGGCTCCGCTTTTCATATAAACGGAAGAATAACAGAAAATGGTTGTCGATTTTGCTTGCAATAACGGGAGTTTTGTAGTATATTGTTTATGTATGTACACAAGTGTGTAAAATGAAACACCATTTGATTTTCTTATCTGTCTGTGAATACACATATAACAGATCAATATTAAAGGAAGATATATGAATACAGAAAAAATCGGGATCGGTGAATACAACTCTATCAACCACTATGTCGAGACGAAGCTCAGCCGCTTCAGAGACGGCGGGATCAGCTATCAGACGCTCTTCTCTCTGATGTTCTCAGAGGGAGATAACATCATGTATGAGCGCTCGAACGGCTACCGCATCGAGACCACCACCTACAAAGAAGCGAAAAAGCAGACCCTAAAGCGCGCGAAAACGCTCAGTTTCTTGCTCAAAGACATCCCGAAGGGCTCCGTCGTGGGTCTCTCACAGGACAACTCCTTAAGATGGATCGAGAATCTCTGGGGCATCCTTCTCTGTGGATATAACCCGCTTCTGATCAACCTGCGGCTCTCTAAAGAGATGGTGGAGCAGTCTATAAAGGACTGTGACGCCAAAGCGGTCGTCTCCGATAAAAGAGAATACTCCGTGCTCACCGTGGGGGACGATTCTATCACCGAAGCGGATGAAGAATATACACCCGACCGATTCGGCACGGAGATCTTGGTAATGACCTCCGGTACCTCGCGTCATGTCAAGCTGTGCGCGTATACTGCCGAGGAGCTCTATCATCAGATCGAGGGCAGCCTCGACATCATCAAAAACAGCAAGCTGATCCAGTCACACTGCGAAAATCGGCTCAAGCTGCTCACCTTCCTGCCGTTCTATCACGCGTTCGGCCTGGTGGCGGTATATATCTGGTTCTCGTTCTTCTCACGCACCTTCGTCGAGCTCAGGGACATCACCGGCACCGTCAAACGCCACAAGGTGACGCATATCTTCGCGGTACCGCTCTTCTGGGAGACGGTGTACGAGCAGGCGATGAAGACCATCCGTCAGAGAGGCAAGAAGACCGAAGATAAGTTCAACAAAGCGATGGCGATCTCCGATAAGCTCGGAGACTCCGCGCTCGGCAAGCTGTTCTCGAAGATCGCGTTCAAAGAGGTCAGAGAGAACCTCTTCGGCGAGAGCATCCGCTTTCTGATCACGGGAGGATCTGCGATCTCGCATGAGTCGGTGCGGTTCTTCAATGCGATCGGCTATCACCTTGCGGACGGCTACGGGATGAGCGAGATCGGCATCACCTCCGTAGAGCTCTCGAACAAGAAGAGCGTCCTGAACGACCGCTTCGTCGGCAAGCCGATGAAAGGAATGGAGTACAGGATCAACGATCAGGGCGAGCTTGAGGTCAAGGGTCTCGCCATCGCGAAATATATCATCGAGGACGGCGTCAGAAAAGACAGGAACGACGAAGAGTTCTTCAAGACGAAGGATCTCGTCGAGTGTGTCGACGGCCACTACAAGATCTTAGGCAGAAGAGACGATCTCGTCATCGGCTACTCGGGCGAGAATCTGAACCCGAACCTCATCGAGCCCGCTCTGACGC
>CAJOII010000083.1 GCA_905234535.1 uncultured Ruminococcus sp. | reverse complement strand
TCAAAAGCGCGAACAAAAGCAGAAAGATGCCGGCGGCGATGTTCCTGCTCGGGATATAGTAGGGAGAGATCTTTCTGTCCGCTAAAGAGAAAATCAGCGAGAATATAAAGATCAGCACCACACATCCCAGCGAGATATAATCCATCTGCAGAGATGTCAGTCCGAACAGTCCCGCGCTCTCTCCCGCCATCACCGACATCATCTTGAAGAAGACGGTGCCGATCGTCAGCGGAACAAATGAAAACCAACTGATTTTTGAAGTCATCATATCATGACCTTTCTGCCCGCAGGATTCGACAGAAGCGTTGAAGTCGCGGGCTTCTTCTGTGTAGAAATCTGTCGTCATACGGCGAAACAAAACGGAAAAAATCTTCTGTTTCTGTTCTTTGCCGTATACACAATATATTGTAGCACATCAGAAGATATTGTCAAGTGTATGTTTGTAACAAAAGCGTGAACAAAACGCCTAAAAACAACAACTCCCCGACCGTATCGTCAGGGAGTCATGATGATTATTTCTTGTTTTTGTTTCTTCTCTCCTGCGCGCGCTTCTTTCTTCCGTAGGCAGCGGAAACAGAGAGATAGACGATGAAGAGGACCACGATGATCGCGACCGCGAGCAAGAACCAGAATGAGGTCAGCACCGAGCGCACCGCGTCGGTAATATACAGAAGCGGGCTGACCTTGACGGTATCGTGAGCGACAAGGTTGATCTTGTCGATCTCCTGACCCTTGTAAAGGACAGAAGCGGTCGTGATAATGTCGCCGGCGTTGATCGGCGCGCTGACGGGCTTGTCGCTGTCGGGCCTGATCTCGATGTCCGCCTCGGTATATCCGTCGGGAAGCACGAGATTGAGGTCGTTCTCGGGGACTAAGAGGATCGACTCGGTGTCCCACGCGTGATCGATCTTCTGCTCACAGACAGGGGTGTCTCTGGTGACCGCGGTGACAAAGCTCAAATTAATAAATGCCCATCTGAAGAGATCCGCCGCCTCGATCATACAGTACTGGTCGGTCTTCTCCTTCTCCTCGTCATACGGCGCGTGGAGACTGACGCACAGATAGGCGTAGCCGTTGTACACCGCCGAAGAGACAAGACATCTGCCCGCTTCGTCGGTAGTGCCGTTCTTGACGCCGGTAGCGTAGGTATAGAAGTACTCTCCCCCGCGCCCGGGATCGATCATATAGTTCGTGGTGATGATGGGATAGTCGTCGTCGCCGATATAATAGGTCGGCGTCGCGCAGATTTTCGAGAACATCGGCAGACCCATCGCGTATTTCGTCATAATATACAGGTCTCTCGCGGTAGTATAATGATCAGGGTCGTGTACACCCGTACAGTTAGCAAAATGCGTACCTGTACATCCGAGCTCAGACGCCTTGTCGTTCATCATTTTCACAAAAGCTTCTTCGCTGCCGCTGCCGATGAAGTCGGCAAGCAGCATCGCGGAATCGTGTCCGACAGGCACCATGAGATTGTAGAGGACATCCACCACCGGCAGCTTCTCACCGGTATGCCACTCAAGTCCGGAGGTCACCATCCCCATATCGGTGACCTTGTCGATCACAGACTTCTTGACCTCGATGGTATCCTTCTCGATATCGTCAAAATACTCCGCCGCGATGATATAGGTCATGATCTTCGTCAGAGAAGCGGGATAACGCTGTGTGTCCGCGTCTCTCTCGTAGACCACCATATCGGTGTCCAGATTGACAAGCAGGATCGAGTCGGAATAGACCGTCACATCGTTCTCGAATGTGACAGCCGACGCAGAGGTCGACAGAGCGGTAACCAGCAGAGCGACCGCCAAAATGACACAAAAAAATCGAAACAGTTTCTTCATATTACACCTTATTCAGATACGGGTTCTTCTTCGGGCTCAACCGAAAGCACGCTCCGATATGCGGAATTTAAAAATTCTCTGATATCCGAGAGCATCTCGACGCCCTTGGTATCCGTGGAGGTCAGCGAGATCTCATCCAGCCGCTGGCTGTCATAGATGATCTTGGCGGTGCCGATGCTCTGTCCTTCAAAAACGGGCAGTTTGACCGAATCGGGGACATCGTATTCCACCATAAACTTGTTGACATCGTATTCATTGGGCATGGTCCTGTAGGATGAGCCGCCCACGGTGAGGCTGACCGAGTCCTTACGCCACGGACTCTCAACCGAGACCTCGACATCCACATCCTCAGCACCGACGATCTTCTTATCAGAAAGATTAAGATATGCCCATGTGGTGAGCTGTTTGCAGTCAACATAGACATTCCTCTCGGCTTCTTTCATGCCGTGCATCGCGATGAAGATATAGGTCGAGCCGCGGTAGACAGTTGTCGCAAGCATTCCCGCGCCCGACTTCTTGTCGTAAGAATACTTGGCGGTATCGGTATACTTAAAGTAGTAGGGACTTGAGGAGGACTTGATGGAGACCTCGGTATCGAGTGCCTCTTTCTCGGCATAGCCCTTAGGAATATACGAAGAATAGGAAGAAACCTCTTTGAACAGTTCAATGTCCAGAGCGTAGCGATAGAGCTTGTAGAGATCGGCGCAGGTGGTAAGCGACTTCATCTCCTCGTCAAAGGCGGGAGAGAAATACTTTGTATCTTTCATCCCGAGTTCCGACGCCTTCTGATTCATCGTCCGGACAAACGCGTCGATATCAGAATGACTGACGAAGTCTGCGAGTACATAGGCGGCGTCGTTGCCGGTCGTCATAAACATCAGCACCATCAGATCCCTGATTGTGAGCGTCTTACCCTCGAACTGCTTGAGCTTGCCGTCGGAGGAGGGTATGCGCTCGAGCAGGTCAGCGGTGATATTTACCTTTGTCTTGTCATAATCCTTCGAGTTCTGCGCGGCGACAACAAAGGTCATCAGAGTAGAAAGATACGAGCAGTACCACTTCTTGGTCGCGTTGCGGCTGAAAACAACGGTAGAGGTATCGGCGTTAATGAGCATAATCTCGTTTGAGGAGGTCTCGACATTATTCTCGAACGAGAATGCGTCAAAGCTCAGCGTACCGACGCAGATCGATAATATCAGTAACAGAGAAATCAAATAATTTAATCTTTTTTTCATAGTAATTTGCCTTTGAATATGTTAAGATAGATATAGCTATAGTTATTTTACTATATTATGCAGCACAATTCAACATTTTTTTCATACTTTTTGAAAGGATGATCCTATGATCTATGTGACAGGCGATACCCACGGAGACCTTGAGGACCTGATGAGCAGAAGGCTCAAGGGGATCAAAAAGGGTGATAAATTAATTATTACCGGAGATTTCGGTTTTATTTGGGATAATTCTGA
>CAJOII010000082.1 GCA_905234535.1 uncultured Ruminococcus sp. | reverse complement strand
CGTATACGCGGCGTCCCGTGCACTGTCTCCTTGAGGGAGTACGCTGTCTTCGGTCGAAGCGGCAAAAGCAGAAGATGTGCCGATGACCGTCAGAATAAACGCAAATATACAGACAAAAAATCTTTTTAACATACGCTTTCTCCTCTTCTCTGAAAACATAAAGTAGTTTTCATGAGTATATTGTAAATTCATTATACTACCGCGCCCGACATATTACAATAGGTAATAAGATGCCGGGAAAAATATGCGGTATATGAAGGATTTTTGAGATGCGTATGAAGCTCGATTTCTTGTTGACGAACTCATCAATATTTACTATAATAAAATCAGCAAATTCCCAAAGGAGAGACCGATATGAAAAAAGGGATTTCGATCATATTATCCGCGATATTACTCTTCTCGACAGCGGTTCTGCTGCCTGCTCAAAAGGGCTTGAGCGTTTCGGCGGGCGCGGCGGTGACCGGATTCTCCGACCGGATGACGGTCGGGATCAAGGGTTCCTACTACGCAAACATCAACGACGCGATCAAGAGGATCAACAATATCCGCTATGAAGCCTGTAAGGAAGGCGTCAGAAACCCTTCTAATCCGTCGAAGAAGCTCAGCCTCTCGGACTATCACGAGATCAAGTGGTCGGCGGCTTTGGAGAGAGTGGCGCGGCTGAGAGCGACGGAGAGCATCCTCTTCATCAGCCATACCAGACCCAACGGTGAGATGTGCTTTACCCTTGACGACGACGAGGTCGGCAGTATGTACGAGGTCCTCGCGTGGAACTATTCGAAGGACATGGTACAGGGTCTTAATCAGTTCTATGAAGAAAAGAAGGACTGGGTGAATCAGACCGCGGGCGTCACCGGCCACTATGAGGCGATGATCGACCCTGAGTGCTACTATGTCGGGTTGGGCGGATTCTACTCCGATGACTGCGGTTACTATCGCTCTTGTCTGTGCGGAAGATTCGCGCCGAATTACTCGGATGTTGACGAGACCAGGGGCAAGGCGACCGGCGTCATCACCGTTCCCGTTGAGGTACAGACCTCGATCATCAAAAACCCGCATATCCGCAGCCTGACGCAGTCCTCCTTCACTGTTTCGGCGGGATCGAAGATCAAACTCGAATTTGCCGCGAATGACGGCAACAGCTACAACAACCTGATCTTTACCGAGAATGTCATATGGAGCTCCTCCGATCCGTCCGTCGCGTTTGTGGACAACACCGGCACGGTCAACGCAATGGCGGGCGGAACGGCAACCATCAAAGCAGTGACCGACAACGGATATCAGGCATCGACGAAGGTGACCGTCAAGATCGCCGCGCCGAAGATCTCGAAGATAGAGAACACCACGGACGGTGTCAAGGTCACATGGAACAAGGTAGCGGGCGCCGAGAAATACCGCCTCTATCGCAAGACGGGGTCCGGCTTATGGCAGAAGGTCGGCGATACGACAAGCCTCTCGGGACTGAACAAAGCGGTCAAGAGCGGTACAAAGTACACCTATACCGTCCGCTGTATCTCAAAAGACGCAAAGTCGTTCACCTCTGACTATGACAAGACCGGCAAGTCGATCACCTATATCGCCGCGCCGAAAATCACCACGCTTGAGAATACCGCATCCGGTGTAAAGATCACCTGGAGCAAGGTCACGGGCGCCGCGAAATACCGCCTCTTCCGCAAAACGGGCTCAGACGGATGGAAGAAGGTCGGCGATACGACGAGTACCTCTTGTGTGAACAAGGTACCAAATATACCTACACGATCCGCTGCGTCTCTAAGGACGGCAAGTCTTTCACAAGCGCTTATTACTCATCGGGATGGAGCAAACAGTTCATCGCGACCCCGGCGAAGCCCGCCTTGAAGAATACAAGCTCCGGTGTGCAGGTGTCGTGGAAAAAGATAGCGGGCGCTGAGAAATACCGTGTTTACCGCAAGACCTCATCTACCGGCTGGAAGAAGATGGCAGATACCGAGAGCGTCTCTTATGTAGATAAGAGTGTCAAAGCGAGCACAACATATTATTATACGATCCGCTGTATCTCTAAGGACGCGAAGTCCTTCACAAGCTCCTATAACGCAACGGGAAGCTCTATCAAAACGCCCGCCAAATCATCGTCCGGGAACGCTTCCTCGGGATCCCTGAGCTTCTCGTATACCAAATCGGTCTCTCGCGGTTCCAACGCGACGGTCACCGTGAAGGGCGCGCCGAATACCTCTTATTCGATCAAGGTCGTCTATAAGAGCGGACCCTCCACCGCTGCGGGACTGACGACTAAAACCTCAGACGCAAACGGCAAGGTCAGCTGGACATGGTCTTACCCGATCACCGTATCCGGCGGCGGAAAATCGGGCACCGTGTACTTCACGGTAACATAAACAAGTTTTGTGAATATCTGCATAATAACAAAGCACTTCTGTTTTTCAGAAGTGCTTTACTATTATATAATATAGGTTTTTGAGAGCCATATGCGCTCGGCGCTTCTATGTCAAGCCTTCGTCGTCGCTCGCCGTACTTTCCGAAAGCGGTCAAGAATGACCGCTTTCTCAGCTCGTGTGGCGGCTCCTCCTCTCCCAAAAACGCAGGGGCGTTTTTGTGTGCCCGAACTCTCCGCTGATCCTCGTATAACTCCTGCTCGACTAACCACCTGCCGGACACGGTGTGTCCTTTGGGCGATCCCGTCTCGATCTATGATGACGGGGTCCCCGAAATTCCCCGAATTTTGGGGAGAGGACGAACGGCAGAGCGAGTACAGAAATGACCGAAGGGGTCATTTCATCGAGCAGAGCCGATGAGGACGAGGCTGCGAGCGAGAGCTCTTCTATGTCACGCCTCGTTCGCCTCCGCTCCTCCTGAAATAAGCCAATCTCGCCCAACCATCCTGCGGGTTCTGCGAACCCTTCGGATAGTCCCGGCTCGATTTGTCTTATTTCAGGGCTACGGCGCTCGGCGCTTCTTACAGCATTGCGGCGCCGATGATGCCTGCGTCGTTGCCTAAGGTCGCGGCGCAGATGACGGTCTGCTTGTCGTTGCGCTTGGTGAATCTCTCTCTCTCGACGATCGCTCTCAGCGGCGCGAGAAGGGTCTCGCCCTCTTTGGAGACGCCGCCGCCGATGCACAGCACATCGGGCTGGAAGATGTTGATGACATTGATGATGCCGGTCGCTAAGTATTCGATATATCTATTGACGACCTCGGTGCCGGTCGCATCACCGTCGCGCATCGCGTCAAAAGCGGTCTTGCCGTTGACCTTGTCGAGGTCGCCCTCGACCGCGTTGAGCATATAGGAGAAATCCGCCTTCTCGTTTTTGATGGCGTCTTTGGTCATGTTGATCAGCGCGGTAGCAGAGGCGTACGCCTCCCAGCAGCCGTGTCTGCCGCATCCGCAGAGGTTGCCGTCCTTGACGATGACCATGTGACCGAGCTCAGCGCCCGCGTAGTTGGAGCCGGAGTAGATCTTGCCGTCGATGATGATACCGCCGCCCACGCCGGTGCCTAAGGTGATGGCAACCGCGTTCTTCGAGCCTTTCGCGGAGCCCGCTAAGAACTCTCCCAGCGCTGCCGCGTTTGCGTCGTTCTCGACCTTGACATATTTATGGAGCCTGTCCTCCATCATCTGTGCGATCTCCCAGTTCTGGAAGAACAGATTCGGAGAGGTCTCGATGATCCTTGTCTCAGGATTGACCGCGCCCGGAACGCCGATGCCGATGTGCGCGACATCATCCATTTTGATCTTCGCCTTTTTCAGAGCCTCTTTGACGACAGCCGCCATCGAGTCACAGACCTCTGCCTCGGGACGGGGGACCGCGGTCTTGCACTCCGCTTTGGCGACGATGTTGTACTTGTGGTCCACAACACCCGCGACGATATTGGTGCCGCCTAAGTCGATACCTACTTTATACATCATGATTCTTCCCTCCTGAAAGAGTAATTTTTTACATTTATATTATAGCACACGATTTTGCAAGAAAAAATTAGTGTTATTCACAAAATATTATGGTTCTTTTTGTTCAGTGCGACAATGAGAAGCGCCGAACGCCGCAGCACAAAAGATGAAAGAACATTCATAAAACATTCACACATTATTCACACGCTTTTACAAATTCCGTCACATATGCGTGGTATAGTAATAGCATCAAAGGAAAGGGAGGTGAAAAAATGAACTCTCTTATGAAACCGTCTGTGCTTGTTTGTGTAACGGGACAGTATGACTGCGACCGTCTGATCCGTGAAGGCCATAAAAAAGCCGAAATGTTAAAGCAGGAGCTGCACATTGTCAGTGTGCACAACCCCGAGGAAGATCTGACCAAAATGTCAGAGGAGTTTGAACACTTATACAGAATTTCGAAAAGTCTCGGCGCCGATATGACGATCTTATTCGATAAGAACGCGCCCACGGCGGCAGCCGGTTTCGCAAAAAAGGTGAATGCCACAGAACTTGTGACAGGTATGCCGGACGGCAGACCCAACGGGTTTATCGTCCTGCTGCATGAACTGATGCCGGCTCTTCAGCTCACCATGGTAACAAAACAGAACGAATGTCTGATTTATTCCGTCAGGCATTTTGATCGGGCATATGCCTGATCTGACAAAACTGAAATCAAAATAGTCAATATACGAAGGTATAATCAATATTTCATCAAGCAGGACCGTCCTTTGAGGGCGGTTTTGCTTTGTTCTGATTTCATGAGGAATCAAAAAAGAGAAGACATAAGGGATCATTTCTGTTCATTTTTTGAAAATAGCAAACGAGTAAAATAGAGATAATAAGAGAAAACAAGAGATAAAACGAGGATTCTCACAATAAATGAAAATATAGAGAAAAATCGGTTGACTTTTTGAGACCGGTGTGATAAGATAACAAAGCACAAAAAAGCAAAATATAATTTTTGGAGGCACGCTATGTCAACATTTATGGCAAAAAAAGGCGAGGTCGAGCGTAAGTGGTATGTGATCGATGCAGCCGGCAAGCCTTTGGGTAAGGTAGCGACCGAGGCCGCTGTTCTGCTCAGAGGTAAGCACAAGGTCACATTCACTCCCCATGTCGACTGCGGTGATCATGTCATCATCATCAACTGCAAGGACGCTGTCCTCACCGGCAAGAAGTTAGAACAGAAGAAATGGTACCGTCATACCGGTTATGTCGGTCACCTCAAAGAGACGAAGTACAGCACTCTGATGGCTACCCGTCCCACCAAGGCGATGGAGCTGGCTGTCAAGGGTATGGTTCCTTCGAACACCATCGGCAGAGCGGCTATGCTCAGACTCAGACTCTTCGAGGGCGCTGAGCACAAGCATGAGGCGCAGAAGCCCGAAGTTTGGTCATTTTAAGAAGGAGGACGAATAAATGTACGATAAGGCACCTTATTTTTACGGCACCGGCAGAAGAAAGTCTTCTGTAGCCCGTGTAAGACTCTATCAGGGCACAGGCAAAATCACCATCAATGACAGAGACATTGATGATTACTTCGGTCTTGAAACCTTAAAACTCATCGTTCGTCAGCCGCTGGTTCTCACCGAGACAGGCGAGAAGTTCGATGTTGTCTGCCGCGTTGCAGGCGGCGGCGTTACCGGTCAGGCGGGCGCGATCCGTCACGGTATCTCCAGAGCGTTATTACAGTATGACTCTGACGCGCTGAGACCTGCTTTAAAGCGCGCGGGCTTCCTCACCCGTGACCCGAGAATGAAAGAGCGTAAGAAATACGGCCTCAAAGCAGCCCGTAGAGCTCCTCAGTTCTCCAAGAGATAATCA
>CAJOII010000081.1 GCA_905234535.1 uncultured Ruminococcus sp. | reverse complement strand
TCTTGTGCTGTAAATGTATAACTCATCGTTTCATCACCGTATACATTATACCACATCGATTTCAGCTTTTAAAGTGTTTTATTGAATAATAGTATAAGATGAGAAAAACTCTGATTTCTTTTTTCTCTTTGCTGCTTAGCGCCGTGTGTATCTTCTCACTCTCGGGGTGCTCGCTGTTCTCTCCGCACTTTGATACAAAGACACGGAGCGTGCTCTTCGTAAAGACCTCTCATGAGGAGTATTCCGACACGGCAAACACCGTGACCTATTCCTACTACGCGGTCTCACCGTCACAGGATACTGAGCCGATCGAATCCGTCCGTTTCACAGCGGATGAGGTCAAGCGCTGTCACGCGGCATCGTGCTTTGCATCCTATATCGATCACGCAGAGAATCAGGTCAAAAACCGCCTTGTCAAGGGGAAGATCACTGACGATCACGACGAAACGGTACCGATCACCCCGATCCTCTCTTCCATCCTGCAAAAGACAGCAGAGCTGGGGCACGATATGATCACGGTCGATATTATCGAAGACGGCGATGAATACTTCGTTTACACCGAACTCAATGTCAACTGGTGGTCACCGTGTTGTCTGTACTACTATGATCAAAGTCAGGACAGCCTCAGAGAGCTGTACACCTTTGATAACGAGGAGCTCGTGTCCATCGAGATCCGAAACCTTGACCTGATCCGGACGATGCCGGATCCTACGGTACAGCTATGATGAGTTTTACAGCCATAATACTGATATTTGTGATATTGACAGAGATGTTCTTCGCCTTCATGGCGATATGGGGGATCATCAGAAAAAAGATCCCGACGATCGCGGTATTCTCCGTCTTGTTCTTCGCTTTTCCCGTTCTGATATTTTATCTCTATCTCTTTTTTATCACTTCGATGTGATGATTTTCGCCTCTCCGCAGAAGGAGAGGCGATCTTTTTCTTGCCATCATCGTTTGTTTGTGGTACAGTATTCTTTAGGTAAGGAGGAACGCTATGGACTGGACAGAAATCATCATCGAGATAGGCTCAGAAGATCTTGACCAAGCGTCAGCAATTGCGAATATGACCGTACCCTACGGTATCTATATCGAAGACTACTCTCTATTGGAAGAAGAGGTAGAAGAGATCGCGCACATCGACCTGATCGACGAGGATCTTCTGAAGAAGGATCGCGGGCTCGCAAAGATCCACATCTACATCGACCCCGAGGACAATGTCGACGAGGCGGTGATCTACTTAAGAGAACACCTCACCGCGGCGCGTATCGATCATAAACTCCTCTTAGAAAATGTCAAAGAGGACGACTGGCTCAACAACTGGCGCAAATACTTCAAGCCGATGAAGGTAGGCGAGAAGCTCCTGATCAATCCCTCATGGATGGAAGATACCGATCCCGAGGGCAGGGCGGTCTTGAACATCGACCCCGGTCTTGCGTTCGGCACCGGCAAGCACGAGACCACACGGCTCTGTCTCGAGCTGCTCGAGAAGTATCTTAAAAAGGGCGACCAAGTGCTCGATATCGGCTGCGGCTCGGGGATCCTCGGCATCTCTGCGGTGCTGCTCGGCGCGTCAGGCGCGTTCGGCGTCGATATCGACGAGACCGCCGCGAAGGTCGCGAATGAGAACGCCGCCCAAAACGGCGTATCGGAAAAGTTCGATGCCGTATGCGGTGACCTTGTGGAAAAAGTCGAGGGAAAATACGATATAATTGTTGCAAATATCGTGGCAGATGCTATAATATTACTGTCTGAGAGCGTGACCGATTTCATGAAACCCAACGCTGTCTACATCGTCTCGGGCATCATCGACATCCGCGCGGATGAGGTCAGAACGGCTTTAGAATCCCGCTTTTGTATCATCGAAGAAAGAGCGGACGGCAACTGGTACGCTTTCGCCGCGAAGTTAAAATAATTCGGAGGTATTCATATGAAAAATACGAAAAGAAACAAGCTCAATCAGGTGTTTTCCGCATTCCTGATCATCGGCTTCATCGTGTGCAGCTACTTCTTCTCCTCTCTTGCGAGCCAGGTGACCGGTATCTGGGGAACCCTGATCCCGATCCTCGTGATCTTCCTGTTCGGTCTCTTATTGTTCTACGCGACCCGCGTCGGAGAGGGCAAAGCGGTTAAGCGCTTCAGCTTAGCGGTGCTGCTTTTAGTAGATATCCCCGCGCTGTACATCATCCTCGCGACCTATATCGAGGGTCTGCCGCTGCATGAGGCGATCTCCTCCGCATCGATCCTCTCGTATCTCGCGACCGTGACCTTAGGCTACGCGATCCCCTATACCTTCTTCTCGGGCTTTGAACTCGCGCCCGATGAGGATGAGGAAGAAACAGAAGAAGAGAAGCCCATCGAGGGTGGTCTCTTAGAAGAACTCAGCGACACCGGAGAGGAAGCACCGGCAGAGGAAGCTGACGAAGAAGCTCCCGCCGAGGAGTCCGCGGATGAAGAGCCCGAAAATAAAGAAACCGATCCTTCATCTGAGTCTGAATCAGAAGAAGAATAAAGCATAAACTATATTTGGTGATAATATGTCTGAATGTACCCATGATTGTTCCACCTGCGGCTCTGACTGCGCGTCGAGAACCGCTCCACAGGATCTGCACGAAAAACTAAACGATTTAAGCTCGGTCAAAAAGGTGATCGCGGTCGTCTCCGGCAAGGGCGGCGTCGGCAAGAGCCTGGTGACCTCCGCGCTCGCGGTAGAGCTCAACAGAAGAGGTCACAAGACCGCCATCTTAGATGCGGATGTGACCGGCCCCTCCATCCCGAAGGCGTTCGGTATGAACGACAATAAGGCAAAGGGCAACGACTTCGGCATCCTGCCCGAGACCACCAAGACCGGCATCGATATCATGTCCGTCAACTTGCTGCTCAAGGATAACACCGACCCCGTCGTCTGGCGCGGTCCCGTGATCTCAGGCACCGTCAAGCAGTTCTGGCACGATGTCATCTGGAAGGACATTGACTATATGCTGGTCGATATGCCTCCCGGCACCGGCGATGTTCCGTTGACAGTCTTCCAGTCGATCCCGCTTGACGGCATCATCGTCGTCACCTCTCCGCAGGAGCTGGTCTCGATGATCGTACAGAAAGCGGTCAAGATGGCGCAGATGATGAATGTCCCCATCTTAGGATTAGTCGAGAACATGAGCTACTACAAGTGTCCCGACTGCGGCAAAGAGCACAAGATCTTCGGCGACAGCCACATCGAAGAGATCGCCGAGAAGAACAACACCCGCGTGCTCGCGAAGGTGCCGATGGATGAAGAACTCAGACAGTCGGTCGATACCGGCACCGTAGAACTCTTCGTCGGCAGTTGGTTTGAAGAAGCTGTCAATACCATCGAAGATGAACTGAAAGTGTAATATTACTAAAGAAAGGCGGTCATCACGACCGCCTTTTCTGTTTTCGATCAATAGAGAAAAAACAGCGGCGTGACCGATACGATCACGCCGCTGTTTTATGGCAACTAAGTTATTTTCATAGCAGTCCATGGGCATACACCCTGAAAACCGAATAAAGTGAAAGGAGGCAGGGAAGCGGGAGATAAGCGGGTTTGACCAAAGAGATATGTGGTCAAGCCCTCGACCTATTAGTACTGCCAAGCTAAACATGTCACCATGCGTACACACGCAGCCTATC
>CAJOII010000080.1 GCA_905234535.1 uncultured Ruminococcus sp. | reverse complement strand
CGATGTCGATAACGACGGCAGCATCACCGTGATCGATGCGACATGGATCCAGAAGGCTCTCGCGAGCATCAAGCCGCTTGAGGATGATCAGAGCGAAGGCTCCTATCTGTTCGGTGACGAACACAACTACAGCTATCATACTCTCCGGTACTCCGACTTTGACCTTGACGGCGAGACCACCATCATCGACGCGACAAAGATTCAGAGAACACTCGCAAGTTTAGAATAAACAGAAACCTGAGAGATGGTTATACTGAGAAGGATCAGGTTGAATAAAAAGGAAATTCAGTCGTGATTTGCAGAAATACCGCGTTCACAAAATCCTGTTTATCGTTTTTTGTGCATCATGTACAGCTTGCGAAAAAACATTTTATTAGAGTTAAGAGAGATACAGAAAAAGAACTGCATAAGGAATACAATCAAAAAATGATTAAATCATTAAAAATTAATAGTGCAGATGACAAAATAACATTCATTTCTCAGTATACTCCTCTGATTTTTGCCAAATTGAATAAAGCTGATATCAATGCCTTAGCAGAAAGTCATGAAGTTGAGAGCTTATACGATATGGATTCTGAACCGATAGACGATGATGGTTTGAATTTTGTACCTAAGAGTTACCAGAGCAACAATAGGGATACAGAAAGCTATTATACTTATGATCGCAAACAATTCATCCGATATACCCCGCAACAAGCCGGAACTTATAAAATAAAAGTTGAACGAATATCTGTCCCCGGTTCTTCTCCTGCTTATTATCCGGAATTTGCATTATCATATTATATTATATAATCTTTTATTCTTTTGAAAGGAGTATTATATTATGAAAAGACTGACAGCTATAATTTTAACACTTATCTTGTTCTCTTCGTGCCTTATTATGACCGCAAACGCCAAAATTGCCCTGAGCGATAAGATCTCAGAAGAGCTTCAGGAGAGGATCGAGGACAACGCCGATGGCGGTCTGGTGACGAAGATTACCTACGACTGCTCAGGCTTCGAGAACTGGATCCTCGCAAATTCCGCTCTGTGTCAGAAGATCGACGAGATCACCTACTGCGAGATTGGCACCTTCTCAAAGGGTGTGATTTATGTCGGTCTGCCGTATGCGTCGATCAATGCTGTCGCCGGGATCGATGAGGTAGAGAGCATCACGATCCCTGATGAAGATGTTCCCTGTACTCTTCCTGCGGATAATAAGCTTTCGGACCAGCTCAAGGAAAAGCTCGCTTCCGCCTCTGATGACGAGGAGATTCCTCTGACCTTGTGGCTCTCATACGGCGAGTATATCTACTACGGTTTTAATGACGAAGGACTCGAGACCGCTGAAGAAATCGAAGAATACCGTGAAAAGCGTCTTGCAATTAACCGCGAATATCATCAGCGCAAGAATCAGGAATACGCCGACCGCATCAGCGAGCGAGTAGCGGTCACGATAAACGACATTTCCCACCTGACGCCGATAATAAAGGATGTGATGGCGCTTGCGTCTCTAAGCGAGATCTCGCAGGTGGTCTATACCGGTGACGAAGTGACCGATAATCCGACCGAAGCTCCCACAGCGCCGCCGACAGAAACAGATGAACACCCCGAAGGATGGAGAGAGCTGTCAAAAGAGTCCTTCTTCGCATGGGCAAAAGAGAATGTTCCGAACTTTGATCGTTGGTTCTATCAGGACGCTCCGGATCTTCCGCATTGGTATCAGGAGCTTTATTATCATAAAACCGGCGAGGGAGACGAGAGAAAGACAGACTGGGTGCTGATTTTCTCCGACAGTACTGTCAAGCCGCCTTGGGAAATGGTTTTCGGTGTGCTGTACGGCAAGCGCGTCTTAACAACAGGAATAGGCGCGAACAGCAAAAATGACCTTCCATACTTTATCTATGACGCCGAGAAAGGCAATTACAGAAGCGTTATTGATTTGGGCTATGAGACATATGAAGGCCTGGAGGATGCGTTCGAAGAGCTCCATATCGGCAGGCTCATGGGCGATGTCGATAACGACGGCAACATCACCGTGATCGACGCGACAAGGATCCAAAAAGACCTCGCGAGCATCAAGCCGATCGAGAATGATCGGATCGAGATAGTCGTCACGGAGCTCTCTGACTATCGTTTAGATGTCACATTGACCGTCGACCAAAAGTGGATCACCACTCGCTACTCCGACTTTGACCTCGACGGCGAGACCACCGTCGTCGACGCGACCCATATCCAAAGATACTTAGCAAGCTTAGAATGATCATCCTTTTTTAAAAGACAGAAACCAAACAATTCTTACTTCCTTTATGAAAAGGGCGGTTCCGATCATTACGGAACCGCCCTTCTTCTTGATGGGGAACATCCAATAGATGATTTCAGGATCTTCAGATCAGCGCTGCGACAGCCTTCTCGACTTCTTTCATATCCGCGGTCGGCTCGAAGCGGGCGACAACATTGCCTTCTCTGTCGACCAAGAACTTCGTGAAGTTCCACTTGATGTCGGGAGAGTTCTTGTAGTCCTTGTTCGCCTTCTTCGCCATCGCCTTCATCGCGAGCGCCGCGACGCCCTTGCCGAAACCCTCAAAGCCCTTCTGACTTTTGAGATAGGTAAAGAGCGGGAGCGCGTTCTCGCCGTTGACATCGCTCTTCTTCATCTGGGGGAACTGCGTGTTGTACTTCAGCGTGCAGAACTCGTGGATCTCGTCGTCGTTGCCCGGGGTCTGACCGGCGAACTGGTTGCAGGGGACATCGATGACCTCGAAGCCTTTGTCGTGATACTCTTCATACATCTTCTCGATCGGCTCATAGTGAGGCGTAAAGCCGCAGCCGGTCGCAGTGTTGACGATGAGCATCACCTCGCCCTTGTAGTTTGAGAGCGGGTACTCGTTGCCTTTTCTGTCGTAGAGTGTAAAATCATAAATGCTTGCCATAATATACCTCCTTATTAGTTATCGGTTATCAGTTTTCAGGTGAGGACAGCATCCTCCCACAATTATGGATTATGAATTATGAATGATTGATCATCAGTCCGAGATATCCGAATCGAGTATCGGATAGAAGGTGTAGTCCCTGTGCTGTTCACAGACCGCCTTCACGATCCGATCGAACAGAGTCTTTCTGTCCTTTTCATCGAAGCTGATGATGATATCGAAGCGCACGGACTTGGTCTCCTTATCGAGATAGAAGCCGTGCACCTGCAGGACATTCTCAAAGGAGAAGACGGTCTTTCTGACGCTTTCATAGAGCGCTTTGGTCTCAGGATCGGAGAGATTCACGGAATATATGGATATACCTTCTAAAATAACCCTGTGTTTTGTGAATATCTCTGCCTGAATCCGGCGCTCTAAAGCGTCTATCTGAGGCGCGGTGAGGGTATCCTTGACCTCGATATGCACCGAGCCGATGAGCCGATCGGGTCCATAGCTGTGGAGCACGAGATCGTATGCCCCCATCACCCCGTCGAACGAGGCGATGTCGCGCTTAAGTTCTTTGGATTTGTCGGCGCTGATCCTCTCGCCGAGGATCTCGCTGACGGTCTCTCTGAGCATATCAAAGCCGGACTTGATGATCACGAGAGAGATGACTGCGCCCAGATACGCCTCAAGCGGGATGCCCCAGATCAGATACACTGCCGCCGCAACCAGCACCGACGCCGAGATGATCGAATCCATCAGCGCGTCCTTGCCGGAGGCAATGAGCGAGTCGGAGTTGACCTTTTTGCCGGTCTTCTGCACAAAGATGCCGAGGAATATCTTCACAAGCACCGCAACACCGATAATGATGAGCGACACCGCGGAGTAATCGGGCGTTTCGGGGGTGATGATCTTCTTGATCGACTCGATCAGTGAGGTGATACCGGCATAAAGCACGATCACCGAGATCACGACCGCCGTCAGATACTCGATCCTACCGTAGCCCAAGGGGTGCTTCTTGTCGGCGGGCTTTGAGGAGAGCTTGGTGCCGACGATGGTAATCACCGAGGACAGAGCGTCGGAGAGGTTGTTCACCGCGTCGAGCACCACCGAGATCGAGTTTGAGAGCAGCCCGACAGCCGCCTTGAAGCCTGCCAAAAACACATTGGCGAGGATCCCGATCACTGAGGTGCGGACGATCACTTTTTCTCTGTTCATATCATTCTCCGTTCGCTTCGATCAGCTTATATAAGAGATTTCTGAGCGCTAAGCTGTCATCTACCGAGAGCTTGAAGCAAGACGCCACCTTGAAGGGGATCTCCTTTGCGACTTCCCTGAGCGCTCTGCCCTTCTCGGTCAGGGATACGAGCACCACGCGCTCGTCATCCTCCGCACGGGTCCTGTCAACATAACCCTGCGCCTGGAGCTTCTTTAAAAGCGGGGTGAGCGTGCCGTTATCGAGACAGAGACGCGAGCCGAGCTCCCCGACCGTGATGTGATCCTTCTCCCATAAAGCCAGAAAAACAATATACTGCGTATAAGTCAGCCCCAAGGGCTTTAAGAACGGGGTATACATCGACACCACCTGCCGCGCCGCGGCATACAGCGGAAAGCACAACTGGTTATCGAGCTTCATCGCCTCACTGACCATTTCTTCTGTCACTTGCATATCTGAACCTCCTGTATGGTCAATCTATATTATTTGTTTATATTATATTTGATAAAATATATTTTGTCAATAGGATTTTAAAATATTTTTTCTCTATTGCGCAAATAAAGAAAAAGGTATATACTACAGAGAGAAAAAACCATCAGGGGCGAGATATGAATATCAAAGGAGCCTTCAGGCACTTTCACACCATCACCCGTCATCGTCACGAGGTCATCAAAAATTGCAGAAAAGCCGGTATCCTCCGACAGGGGCTCGTGCATGATCTGTCTAAGTATTCTCCGACAGAGTTCCTCCCCGGGGCGCGGTTCTATCAGGGCACCCGCAGCCCGAACGACCGGGAGCGCGAGGTCAAGGGCTACTCAGACGCGTGGATGCATCATATGGGCAGGAACAAGCACCACTTTGAATACTGGAGAGACTACTCCCCCGTCGATAAAAAAATGAAACCTGTTAAGATGCCTCTGCGCTATGTGGTCGAGATGTTCTGCGACCGCGTCGCGGCGTCCAAGGTCTATCAGGGGAAGAACTACACCGATCGGAGCGCCCTGACCTATTTCGAAAACGGCAGACCGAGGAGAAAGGAGAACATCCATCCCGAGACCTCGGACACTCCTTCGGATGCTCTCAGAAAAGGGCGAGGACGAGACCTTCGCCTATATCCGCAAAATCATCAGAGAAGACAGGAAGAAATCATGAGTTATAACATCAACGATGTCGCCAAAGCGATGAAAGAGAATGTACACGGCAATCCCGAGAAGGTCACCCACTTCGTGCGCGTCTATACACTCGCGAAATCCATCGGAGAATTAGAGCAGCTCCCCGAAGATCTCCAAAGCCGGCTCGAGCTCTCCTCCATCGTCCACGCGGTGGAAGCAGAGGACAAGACCGCTGCGATCAGGGAGATCATGACCTCCTGCCATGTGGACGACGAGACCGCGATGCGGGTGTGCTATATCGTGGAGCA
>CAJOII010000079.1 GCA_905234535.1 uncultured Ruminococcus sp. | reverse complement strand
CCTGCTTTGTTCACCGTGTGTTCCCATTTGAAGTCATCTCCTCTTTTTCATTCTACCATTATTAACTTCAAATGTACACTTTTATTATACAGGTTCAATAAATTATGCATTATGAATTATGAATTGAAAGGGAGTTACATATGACTATATTTGACGCTGTGATTCAGGGCGTTGTACAGGGGCTGACGGAGTTTCTGCCGGTTTCGTCCAGCGGACACCTGACCATCACACAGCATATTTTGGGAGCGACAGAGGATAACCTGTTCTTCTCTGTGATGCTCCACATCGGCACGCTGGTCGCCGTCTGCGCGTTTTACTACAAGCTGATCTGGCGGCTGATCAAAGAGTTCTTCCGTACGGTCAAAGATATCTTTACCGGAAGATTCAGGTGGAGCGAGATGAATCACGACAGAAGGATGCTCATCATGCTCGTGATCGGTCTCCTGCCGCTCGTATTATTATTTCTGCCGATCCCCGGCACCGATATGAAGATCAAGGATCTCGCCGATCTCTTTACGGGAGGCCGGTACTTCATCGTTGTCGGTATCTCGCTGATCGTGACCTCGCTGCTGCTTCTGATCGGCGATCTCTGCAACCGCAGCGCTTCTAAGAATATGCCCCGTCATATCAGGGGAGAGGAGAGGGTCGCCGGCAGAACCGAGATGACCGTAGCGGATGCGATCGTTGTCGGTCTCGTGCAGTGTGTCGCGGCAATTTTCCCCGGCATCTCTCGTTCGGGCTCTACACTCTCCGCGGGAGAGATGAGAGGCGTCAACAAGCAGACCGCCCTCGACTATACTTTCATCATCGCGATCCCGTCGATCATCGCGGCGGCTTTGCTGGAGTTAAAAGACGCGATCTCTTCTTCCGAGGGGATCTCTATCGGGATCCTGCCGATTGTGGTCGGCATGGTCGTCGCGGCTGTCGTCGGCTATCTCTCGATCGCGTTATTCAAGTGGTTACTAAAAACCGACAAGATGATCATCTTCATCGTTTATACCGCTTTGATCGGTATCGCCGTGATCGTGATCAGCCTGATGGAGATACAGAGCGGCACAAACTTCTTTACGGGAGTACCGATCGTCTAAAAACAGAAACAGAAACCAAAACAGGAGTGTGATGACTTTGGCAGCGAAGAAAACCGCAACGAAATCGAAGCCTGCTACCAAAAAACCATCAACAAAATCAAAGAATACATCCTCATCCAAATCGTCGAAGAGAGCCCCTGCTGTCCCTGAGAAGCACGGAGTCAATCCGCAGATCAAGGCGATCTTCCTCGTCGCGTTCGGTCTTTTGTTCTTAGCGCTACTGCTGATCCCGGGCGGCGCAGTCTGGGCGGCGATCCGCTCGTTCTTCTTCGGACTGTTCGGCGTGACCTCGCTGCTGATCCCGTTCGTATTTTTCTATCTGGGAATTATGATAGCGAAAGAGAAGCAGATGGCGCACAAGGGCGCGAAGATCTTCCTCGCGATCCTCTTGGTGCTGTTCACCTCAACGCTGATCTATCTCTTGTCACCTGTCGACTATAACGAGGGTAACGCCTACTTTGACGCTTTGGGCAAGACCTACTTGGGGTCTGTCGCAAAGGAGAGTGTCTGCGGACTGTTCGGCGCGATCATAGGATATCCGATGCGATTGTTCCTGACCACCGCTCCGTCGGTCGTCATCTGCATCTTAGCGCTGATGGTGTCGCTGATGCTTCTGACCGGTATCTCGCTCGTCGATATCGCGAATGTCGCGAAGAAGGGCTACAACCGTCAGAAGGAGTTCGTTCAGCACAGAAGAGAGGTCAGAGAAGAGAGACGCGTCCAGCGCGCGGAATATGACGATACTCCCGTAGAGGCGGAGGTCGTCAGTTACACCGTGCCCGATAGAAGAGAGCGTATCGATATTCCCCTCGATAAAGCGAAGAAGCCGAAGAGAGCCCCCTCCGCGATCGAGACCGAGGATCAGGAGATCATCGATATCATCAAGAACGCGAATTCCGGCATCATCCCCGATGAGGAGTTGGGCGCTTCCGATGTCGCGAGAAGGATCTCGAAGAAGAAATCAAGCGTTAATCTATCAGACGGCGCGAAGCAGCCCGATCCCGAGACCGTGCCTGTCGACCTTTCCGTCGAGACCGATAAGGTCGAGAAGGAGATCAAGCATCAGGAGAAGAAGGCAAAACCCGCCTACACCTATCCTCCGGTCAGGCTCTTGGATCCCGCAATCGACTCCGAGTCTGAGAGCGCGTATAACGAGATGCAGAATAACGCGACCAAGCTGGTCGAGACCTTGAAGAGCTTCGGCGTCAACGCGAGCATCACGAATATCTGCCGCGGACCGTCCGTTACCCGCTATGAGCTTCAGCCTGCCGCGGGCGTCAAGATTTCGAAGATCACAAATCTATCTGACGATATCGCCCTGAACTTAGCCGCCGACGGCGTCAGGATCGAAGCCCCCATCCCCGGCAAGGCGGCGGTGGGCATCGAGGTGCCGAACAAGGTCAAGTCGATGGTATCGCTCAGAGAGCTGATCGACTCCGAGGAGTTTCGAAACTCTAAGAGCAAGCTCAACTGTGTTTTGGGCAGAGATATCTCCGGTGTAATCGTCACCTCGGATCTGTCCGCGATGCCGCACCTGCTGATCGCCGGTACCACCGGCTCCGGTAAGTCCGTCTGTGTCAACTCACTGTTGATGAGCATATTATTCAAGGCGTCTCCGGATGAGGTCAAGCTGCTCCTGATCGATCCGAAGATGGTAGAGTTCTCGAAGTATAAAGGTATCCCGCATCTGTTGGTTCCGGTCGTATCCGACGCGAAGAAGGCTGCGGGCGCCCTCAACTGGGCGGTCAGCGAGATGCTGAGCCGCTACCGTATGTTTGCTGAATACGACTGCAAGGACATCAATTCCTTCAATCAACTGATCGATAAGAATCTCGAATACATAGAAGAACACAAAGACGACATCCCTGAGAATACCGAAGACGGCGAAGAGCCTGAGACGCCCTGCCTTGAGGTGGAAGGACTCAAGGTTCCCACCGAGCATATGAGCCGCATCGTGATCGCGATCGACGAGCTTGCGGACCTCATGATGGCGGCGCCCGCTGAGGTAGAAGAGGCGATCTGTCGTCTTGCGCAGATGGCGCGCGCCGCGGGTATGCATTTGATTATCGCGACCCAGAGACCGTCCGTCAATGTCATCACCGGCGTTATCAAGGCGAACATCCCCTCGCGTATCGCGCTCAAGGTGAGCTCCCAGATCGACTCGCGTACGATCCTTGACGCGGGCGGCGCCGAGAAGCTGATCGGCAGAGGCGATATGCTCTATTCTCCCGTCGGCTGCGCGAAGCCCGTGCGTGTGCAGGGATGTTTCGCGAAGGATGAAGAGATCGAGCGCGTGACCGCGTTCATCAAGAAGTCGCATCAGGCGGACTACAACGCAGAGATCGAGGAGAAGATCCGTCGGATCGCCGACGAAGAGATGAACGCAAAGTCTAAGGGCGGCTCGTCCTCCGATGATTCAGGCGCTCCCGAGGTTGACCAGATGATGGAAGAAGCCATCAAGGTCGTTATCGAAGCGGGACAGGCTTCCACCTCGCTCTTGCAGCGTCGTCTGAAGGTCGGCTACGCCCGCGCGGGCAGGATGATCGACGATATGGAGCAAATGGGCATCGTCGGCCCTCACCAGGGATCCAAAGCGCGCGATGTCCTGATGACCTACAACGAGTGGTTAGAGAGAAACAACTACTTGGATCCTTCCGAGAGCGAAGAATAATATAAAAGGCTGTCGAAAGACAGCCTTTTATAATGTATAATCCATAATTCCTGGAGGACTCTGTCTTCACCTGAATTATAATGATAAATGAGGTGATAGGGTGTTTCATAGAGTTGTAGGGCGAGGCGCCTTCGAATTGCCGTAAAACGCCCCTGCCCTAAGGAGATGTGTTTGATTGATCCCTACAACCGGGAACTAAGAACTAATCCACTTTATGGACTTTCTGCCAGACGCAGATGAGGTTTTCGCTGAGCGCTCTGTCCTGATGCAGACTGCCGAAGAACCACTTCTTTGAGCGGGTGTTGTGCATCACGGTATCGAGGAAGATGTTGAGATCGTTGATCCGCGCGTTTTTGTCGATGACTCTTTTGACACAAGCGGGCGCTTCGTGGGTGATGATCAGATCCACTCTGCAATCGAAGCGCTGAATATTCTCAACAGCGGTTTTGAGCTCCTCTTCCGATGGCATAGAGAGGGGGTTTTCGCTGTCGTTCTCATCGGCATAGGGAGGAAGTCCTCCGCCGAGCGCAAAGACCGTTTTGCCGTCGATCTGATAGATCTCTCCGCGCTTGAGACAGTAGATATTGTGATCGATCTTGTATCCTTTTGAGCGGTAGAGATCGACCTCGGTGTACTCTCTGATTCTTTCAAAGTTTTCATGAGCGCCCTCGACAAAAAGGATATCATATTTCTTTTTGCTGAGCTTTTGCAGATTTTTTATTTCTTTATCAGAATTATCCCAAATAAAACCGAAATCTCCGGTAATAATTAATTTATCACCCTTTTTGATCCCCTTGAGCCTTCTGCTCATCAGGTCCTCAAGGTCT
>CAJOII010000078.1 GCA_905234535.1 uncultured Ruminococcus sp. | reverse complement strand
CAGTATCTCTTCGCATCAGAGAGAGGTATCGCCGCTTTTGACGCGGGACATTTCTCCACAGAAGATATCGTGATCGAACCGCTGATTACGCGGCTTGAGGCAGCATTCCCCGATCTGACTTTCATCAAAAGCGAAATATGCGGCTGTCCCTACCGGACAGTTTAGAAAAAAGCGTCTCCCCGGAGGCGCTTTTTCATCGAAGAGTGTTAAGACAATACCGCATAATTCAGGGAGGGCGGATTGTGCAGCAAGGTTTTTCGTCAGCGTGTACAAATAATCAGTTTGCATACTGATGTATGGGTGCTGTTTTTATCGGGATCTCCAAAATGTCCCGCCGTTTTGGGGAGAGGACGAATGACGGAACAATATTCAAGGAAGCCAAACCCCTCCGACCAAATCGCAGGTGATTTGCCCCTTTCCCTTTAGCAAGGGAGCGACATTTTTGCAATCTTTTTTCTTGATAAGAAACATTTTTGAAAAGATTCTGTCGATTCTGCGAACTTTGTAAAAATTTCTTTCAAAAATACACTATATATGTAAAAAAGTAATTGCAAAAACCACAACCATTTGTTATAATACTGTAGTGTAGGTTACTATATCATGTGGTAATATGCGAAATTCTGTGCATCCATCGACGAGGAGTATATGAGAATCCGAAAGAAAAAATGGGCCGCTCCCGAACTCGACCGCTGTCCCTACTTCATCAAAAATCCCGAAGAATACCGCGGACGCTGGAAAGAGTTCTTCAAAAACGATCACCCCACTGAACTTGAGATCGGCTGCGGCAAATGCTCCTTTGTCGCGCAGAAGGCGCTCTTAAATCCCGATAAGAACTTCATCGCCGTAGACATCAAGAGCGACATGCTCGGCGTCGGCAGAAGAAATATCGAGAAGTTCTTCGAAGAGAACGGCAAAGACTCCCCCTCAAACATCGCGCTGGTCGCGTTCAATGTCGAGATGATTGAGAAGATCCTTTCTCCCGAAGACGATATCCGCGCCATGTACATCAACTTCTGCAACCCATGGCCGCGCGAAAAACACAAGAAGCGCAGGCTCACCCATCCGAACAAGCTGATAAAATACAGAGAGTTCCTGTGCCGCGGCGCAAAGATCTATTTTAAGACAGACGACGACCCTCTCTTTGAGGACAGCCTCTCTTACTTTAAGTCAACAGGGTGCGATATCCCCTATATCACCTACGATCTGCATCACAGCGATATCAAAGACAATATCCTGACAGAACACGAGAGAATGTTCTCAGAAGAAGGTATCCGCATCAAATATCTCGAAGCCGTGTTCCGATAACGAAGGAGGAGAGCATATATGAAAAAAGTTCTTTCTCTTCTTCTTTCGGCGGTGATGATCATTTCGCTTGCGGGCTGCAGCGCGCTGAGCCTCGAGCCCGAGGACATCCTCTCGCTGCCGAA
Source organism: uncultured Ruminococcus sp. (assembly GCA_905234535.1). Lineage (GTDB taxonomy): Bacteria > Bacillota > Clostridia > Oscillospirales > Acutalibacteraceae > Ruminococcoides. The sequence goes on along the minus strand of CAJOII010000078.1, from coordinate 3,719 downwards.
CGCGTCGGGAGACGAGAGCGAGATCATCTCGCTGATCTCATCCTCCTACTCCTCCTATGAGCCGGTCTATCCCCTATCGGGAGAGAACAAGAACGCCGTCATCATCGGTGACATCGATCAGGACGACCTTCGCGAAGCGGTGGCGATCTTCAGAAAGCCGGACGATCCCGGATCGATCACGCTCCTGTTCGCGAGAGAACAAAACGGCCGTTTCGTCTCGATGGGAGAGAGCGTGATCCAGACCAACCTCATCGACCGCGTAGACTTTGTCGACATTGACTCTGATCAAACTGAAGAGATCCTGATCGGCTATCAGGGCGCGTCCTCCGCGCTGCGCTCGGTCGCCATCTATGAGATCGGCGACGAGATCACCGTCACCGATGTCCCCTCTGTCTATAACGCGCTGATCTATGACGACTTTAACGCGGACGGAAACATCGAAGCGCTGTGCATCCGGCTCTCGAACGACTCGGATATCTCAAAGGCATGCCTGATGGGATACGACGAGGCACTGGGGCTCTCGGAGCTCTCCTCGTGCGAGATCGACTCAGACACCGCCTCGGTGAAGAATCTCATCTCCGGCGGCATCAGCGAGGGTATCCACGGCGCGGTACTCGACTGTGAAACAGAAGACGGGATCATATCCACGCAGGTCTTCTATTACTACGAACAGCAGAAGACGCTTCTAAACCCGCTCTTCGTCTACGGAGGGTACTCGGATACGAAGAGATCGGTGCCGATCCTCTCCGCCGATATCGACTCGGACGGCGTCATTGAGATCCCCGAGATCGGGCTGATGCCCCATCTCGACGACGAGAAAGACGAGACCGTATGCAGCATGATCAGCTGGCAGAACTATGACTTCTCGATGATGGCGCTCTCAGAGAAGTCGTCAGCGATACTGTGTCCCGATCCCGTGTTCACCCTCGCGATCGACGGCGCCAAAGAGGGCCGCGTCACCGCCCGGTATGAAAAGGACGAAAGAACCGCGCGCGTCTATGAGTGGGAGTCTTCGGACGGCAAGGGACATATAGGGAACGAGCTCTTCTACATCAGAGCGTACTCGAAAGCGGAATATAATAAAGACAGGATCAACGAGGTCATCCTCTGTGAGATGAACGAGGATATCTACACCTATCTGATCGAAGACGCAGACAGCCTGCTGTCGTTTTCCGGTGAGGAAATCGAAAACAATTTTGCGCTGATAAAATAAATTTTCATAAAGCCGGCATCCCGGCAAAAAGAACGGAGGAAATTTCATGAAAAAGATTCTTGTATGTGAGGACGAAGCTGCCATCCGCGATTTCGTGGTTATCAACCTCAGACGCGCAGGGTATGAAGTGGTCGAAGCCGACTCGGGCGAAATGGCTCTCGAGAAATACGAGGAGCATTCCGGCGACTTTGATGTCGCGATCCTGGACATCATGATGCCCGGTATCGACGGCCTTCAGGTGTGCAAGGAGTTAAGAAACAAAAATTCCGGCATCGGCATCATCATGCTTTCCGCGAGGACCCAGGAGATGGACAAGGTCACCGGCCTCATGCTCGGCGCGGACGACTATATCACCAAGCCCTTCTCTCCCTCGGAGCTGACTGCGCGCGTGGACTCTCTTTACAGAAGAGTCTCTCTCTCCGAACAGAGAAACGAGAACAACTTCAAAGAAGAGCTCAAGTCCGGCATCTTCACCTTAAACCTGAGAAACCGCGCTCTGATGAAGAACTCGAAGATGATCGAGCTGACCCAGGTAGAGTTCCAGATCATGGAGTATTTCTTCTCGAACCCCGGCGTCGCTTTAGACCGTACTGATATCTTAAACCATGTATGGGGCGAAGCGTATGTCGGTGAGGAGAAGATCGTCGATGTCAATATCAGAAGACTGAGAATGAAGGTCGAAGACGAGCCCTCGAACCCGAAGTACATCGTCACCGTATGGGGACTGGGCTATAAGTGGGACACAAACTGATCTGACCGCTGCAAAATAGCAAAATAAAGAAATAGAGAATGATAAATACAGCAAAAACCTCCCTTAAACCGCAGGGGAGGCTTTATGCCCGTAACTGTTTATCATTCATCATTATTATCTTCAGAAAGGGGAGAAACAAGTGTTCAAAGGTATCACCAGACGCTGGCTGATCAACACCTTCGGGGTTGTGCTGGCGATCATCGTTCTGCTTGTTGTCGCCCTTTCTTTCGCCGTACACTCCTACTGTTACGGCACCTTGGAGAGAGCGCTGATCGAGAGAGATACGGAGCTGTCCGCGATTTTCCCCGACTACACCTCAGAGTCCACAGAGAGCTTTGAGACTGCCGCGCTCGCCTATGCCTCCGACTTCGCGTATAAAGACAAGATGGAGGTCGACATCATCAACGCCGCCGGCAGAGTGATCATCACCTCCACCGGATATTCATCGGGCGAGGACGAGGAGATCCCCGACTTCTCGGAGGCGGTCGTCTCGGAGACCTCGGTCGGAAAATATACCGGCAAGCTGAAGTCTGGTGAATCCGTGATGGCGCTCACCCACGCTGTCAAAAACTATAACGGCACCGCTGTCGGCGCTGTGCGCTATATCGTATCGCTCAGAGAAGCAAATTTCAGAGTATTCATCTACACGCTCATCGGCGCTGTCGTCGGGCTGATCATCATCTCGGCGGTGGCGGTATCGGGCTTCTATTTCATCCGTTCTATAGTCAAGCCCGTCTCCATGATGAGCGACACCTCCAAGCAGATCGCGCAGGGCGACTTCAACGCGAGGGTCGAGAAGATGTATGACGACGAGATCGGAGATCTGTGCGATTCGATCAACGATATGGCTCACGAGCTCGACTCAAACGAAAAGTTAAAGAACGACTTTATCTCGCGCGTATCTCACGAGCTGAGAACCCCGCTGACCGCGATCAAAGGCTGGGCGGAGACGATGCAGTACGGCGTGCCCGACCGCATCACCTTAGAGAAGGGTATGTCCGTCATCGTCAAAGAATCCGGCAGACTGACCTCCTTAGTCGAAGAGCTCTTAGACTTCTCGAAGCTGCAGTCCGGCAGACTGACCATGCAGATGGAGAAGATGGATATCTTGGCGGAGGTAGACGAAGCGGTCTATATGCTGAGAGAACGCGCGCTCTCGGAGTCGAAGCACCTGTTATATGACGAGCCCGAGAGGATGCCCGTCATCTTCGGCGACAAGAACCGTCTCAAGCAGGTAATCCTGAACATTTTAGACAACGCGCTCAAATATACCCCCGAGGGCGGTATGATCGGCGTGCAGGTATACCGAGACTTTGTGGATGATACCGTCAAGATCATCGTCGCCGACAACGGCTGCGGCATCAACCCCGAAGATCTGCCCAAGGTCAAGGACAAGTTCTACAAAGCGAATCAGAAGATCAACGGCTCCGGCATCGGTCTTGCCGTCGCGGACGAGATCATCAGTCTGCACAAAGGCACGCTCGATATCGAGAGCTCCTTAGAGGTAGGCACCACCGTCACCATCAGCCTGCCGATCTATCACGAGGGCGACGAGGACGGGATCGAGGAAGGTATCATTTAGTCCTTTACCGCTGCATCCGATAGGCTGTTTACAACGATTATGACACCCGTCATCACATAATCACATAAAGGAAGTAAGGTTGAAACAAAGATAAACTAAGAGCAAACGCAAAAAGGCGCACAAAATCAAGCCCTCGAAAAACAGGGCTTTTCAAAAAAGAAAAAATGCTGTAT
>CAJOII010000077.1 GCA_905234535.1 uncultured Ruminococcus sp. | reverse complement strand
ACAACAGTTCTCAATCAACTATGTAATCAAAGAGATGTTTTTCTAAGTATGGAAAGACATCTCTTTTTGTTTTGCATAGATTTTGCCGATTGCATTGATTAACACCTCAACATCCAAATGTGTGTACACTTTTTCGGTTATCGTCATAGCGCCCGAGTGCCCGACAATCTTTTTGATTGCGGTCTGGTCTAAAGATGATCGAAAACGATATTTGCTATTACAACTTCAGGCGACTGCAGCGCACTTGATGTGCGCATGGGCAGAGGCTATACGAAAATTGCGTGCCGAAGACACGATTCTCTTGTGCTTAGATTTCTTGACATATTCCACAAGTGGAATTATAATATTCTACAAATGGAATATAAGAAAGGAGAAGGCTCATGCTCAAGCACGGCATCCTCGGACTGCTCAACTACGGCAGCATGACGGGGTATGAGATCAATAAGGCGTTCAAGGACTCACTCTGTTACTTCTGGAACGCGCAGACCAGCCAGATCTATCGGGAGCTGCAGACCATCAAGAAAAACGGCTGGGCGACGGACGAGGTCGTCGAACAGGTCGGCAAGCCCGACAAGAAGATCTTCACCATTACCGAGAGCGGCAGAGAGGAGCTCAACCGCTGGCTGGTGGAGGACAACACCGAGTTCATCACCAGGATCCCGATCCTGATGAAGACCTTCTTCAGAGGAGAGCGCAGCATCGACGAGAATATCGAGTACTTCACCCGGCTCTCCGACATGGGGACGGACTTTCTGACACAGTTTCAGAACGAACCGCCAAAGGTGGAGGACTACGCAAAAAACCTGAAGGATCCGATGAACGCGATCTACTGGAAGATGACCGTTGACTTCGGTGAGATGTACATTCGGATGTACCTTGATTGGGTCGGAAAATGTAAGAAGGAACTGGAGGACATCAGAGATGGCATCAACAAAAAAGCGCCTGAACGCTAATCAAATCAAGCTGATCGCGATCATCGCGATGACGGTCGATCACCTGACATGGGCGTTTTTTCCGGGGACACAGTCGGCTCCGTATGTGTTCGCCCTTCATATCATCGGCAGGCTGACCGCGCCGATCATGTGGTTCTTCATAGCGGAGGGGTGTCACTATACCCGAAATATATGGAAGTACGCGGGTAGACTGTTCATCTTCGCGATCATCTCTCACTTCGCGTACAACTTCGCGCTCGGGATCCCGCTGCTCCCGTTCTCGACCGGCAGCTTCTTCAATCAGACCGGCGTGATGTGGTCGCTCGCGTGGGCGGTGGTGCTGATCGCGGTCAACCGCAGCGAGAGGGTTCCCAAGTGGGTCAAGATCCTCTTCATCCCCATCGTCTGTCTGATCACCTTCCCGTCCGACTGGTCGTGTATCGCGGTGATGTGTCCGTTCTTCTTATATCAGCACCGCGAAAACTTCAAGGCGCAGGCGCTCGATATTGTGATCTGGACGCTGATGTACGCGGCGGTCTACTTTATCTTCCTCGATAAGCTCTACGGCGTACTGCAGCTGTTCACCTTCATGACTATCCCGATCCTCTCAATGTACAACGGCGAGCGCGGCAAGAAAATCCCCGGAACAAAGTGGCTGTTCTATATCTACTATCCCGCGCATCTGGTGGTGATCGGCATCATCCGGATCGCCCTGCACGGAGATATTTCAATCATCTTCTGAGGAAAGCAAACACATTTTTCAAACCTTCCGTGAGAAGATCGGGAGGTTTGTTTTTGTATTGCTTATCGGTTGTTTTCCGGTAAATGCCGATAGATTTATAAGGATAAGAGTCATGTGTTGATAAAAAACTGGAGAAAAATGAAAATCACGAGAATACTCAGCGCGCGGGTGTTTGCCGCGATGCATTTCGGTGTCGGAGCGGCTGGTTCTTTCAGTTTTGATTTGGCTATTGATTTTGTCGGCAAAATAAGGTAGAATAGTCTGGTAAATCAATGAGAATCTACCGGAGGAATTATATGAAAAGAGTAATTTCGATATTATTGATCACCGTGTTCGCTATGCTGATGCTTACCGCCTGCGCGGCGGATCCGCTCTACAATAACACCTCGACCGCCGATCAGGCGGCGACCGAGACACAGAGCACGGTCGACATCAACAACTACACCAAAGATTTCAAAGGGATGCAGAAGTATCTGCAGGCGCTCGAGCTGATCAAGTCCGACACATCTACCCAGACCGAGCTTTACGCGGATATCCTGGGCGCGGACAAGGCGGTTCGCTATACGCTGAACTCCTCCGCGTTCATCGAGTTCTATTCTTATTCCACAGAGAAGAACGATATCGCAAAGCAGGTCTTCGAGCAGATCGAAAGCGGCAAGGAGATCGAGATCGCGGGTCTTGATCCGCTGACCGGTGTGATCTCAGACAGCGGCAATTTCATCGCGGTCTACAACAAGAAGATCAGCTATGACTACGACAAGATCATCACAGAGTTCAAGAAATTCTGAAGATTCGCTCCTCTATGAGGACTTATCTATGCAAATACCCAAAAAGGAAGGTTGAAAATGAAAACAAAGACTTTAGTCCTCTGCGGCGTATGCGCGGCGATCATCTGCGTGCTCGCGCCTCTTGCTATCCCGATCACGGGCTTGGTGCCGGTGACGCTGGCGACCTTCGCCGTGATGCTTGCGGGCGTGCTCTTAGGCGGACGCTTCGGCGCTTTGAGCGCTTTGATCTATCTGATCATCGGCGCGGTGGGGCTGCCGGTATTCTCCGGTTACTCCGGCGGTATTGCGAAGCTCTTCGGCCCGACAGGCGGCTATCTGATCGGCTATATCCCGCTTGCGTTCATTGTCGGCGCTCTGTACCACGGATTCGGCAGAAACGCTTCCGGCTTTAAGAAATACGCCGTGATGGTCGCATCTATGATCGCGGGTACCGCGGTTCTCTACGCGTTCGGTACCGCATGGTTCTGCATCGTGACCGAGACCGATGTGATCGCGGCGCTCATGACCTGCGTGGTGCCTTTCCTGATCGGTGACGCGCTGAAGATCCTCGCGGTCACGCTTCTCTGTCCGCAGCTCGAAAAAGCGATCGCAAAGATCCCCGACCGCAGCAGGGAGAATGAATCAGAGAAATCCGAGCCGTGATCTGAAAAATAATCAAAAGAAGAGGCTGTCGTATCATCAGTGGTACGGCAGCCTTTGTTTATAATGTTATTCGTTGATTCAGAAAACCGAAGCGCTGAGAGCTTATTTGAGCTTCGTGCCGCACTTCGGGCAGAAGAACGCGTCAAAATCCACGGGATTCCCACATGTGGGGCAGGAGTACGAGTCGATCTCTTCGGGGACGATGAAGTCGATATCGCTTGCGTTATAACGGGGAAGTTCTGTGCTGTTCTGCGGATACGGCTCTTGGGGAGAAGCGAAGTCCTGCTGTGAGGGAACCGGCTGCTGCGGATCTTGAGGCACAAACGGCTGTGCGGGCGAAGGATATACGGGCTGAGGCATCTGAGCGGTCACGGGATTCGGCTGATACGGCTGCTCGGGGATGCTCGGCGCGCGGTAGTTATATTTGATGTTGTTGATATATTTCTTATATCCCAGCGCGAGGATCGCGGAGAGCACCATAAAGACAACAGAGATCAGCATCATCGCGATCAGCACGATCAGGATCGGCAGCATCGAAGAGAGTGAGACATTCGGATAGAGTCTGACGAGCTCTCTTGAGATCGGATTCGCGCCGCCTAACATGAACGCGATAAAAATCAAAATAATCGTGTACAGCGCAACAAAAACCGCCATGATCATATTGATCACGCCGTAGGCGCCTGCGCCCTTGTTCTGCAGCTCGATGGATGAGAGGCTGTTCTTGACGGATTTGAAGTAGTTGAGCTTGTTGATGCTGTAGAACAGCAAAAAGAAGATCAAAAACGCGTAGATAACGGCGACCATGATGATCGCGGCTACCCCCGCTATCCCTTCGGAGGAGCTCAGCATTCCGCTCGCCCCCAGCGCGATGATCAGGATGAAAAAGATCAGCACGAGCACCGCGCACGCGATGATCGAGGAGACCAGCTCGATGATCGAGAGGATGAACAGTATCATGAAGCCCGCCTTGGGAGAAGCGTTCGGGTTATCATTTTTACTTTTGATGAACACGAGCAGATATGCGACCCCAAGCAGAACCCCCAGCGCTAAGCTCGGAATAAAGGAGACGATCGAAGAAGAGGAGGAGAAGCTCAGGATCTGCCGGTACTCCGAAGGCAGTTCGCTGTTCGCCATCTCCATCAGCGGTGTCAGCCACGAAGGAAGCGCAAAGGTCACGATCGCGGATCCGATCAAGCTGACAAACTGAAGTATTGCCAAAATCAGCACGATCGGCTTCTTAAAATAATTCTTGATGATACCGACATTCTGGTAGAACGGGTTGAACGGTGCGTCGTACATAATGAGGCTCCTTTACATTAATATAGGTATATTATAATCCATCCGCGTCACGATTTCAATAGACAGCTCTTTCAAATATGTTATTCTGTCAGAAAAGGCAGACCGGGATCATATCACCACAAGATGTTGTGGTCAAAATGTATTTTCATCTCAATCTGTGGACGACAAAAATTTTTGAAAAAATTTTGAAAAAACACTTGACTTTTTGTTCTCAAAGTTGTATACTCTTAATGTTCGCAAATCGAGAACGCCACCATAAAAACCCAGATTTTATCAGGGTTTGAGCGGCTTTTCGGTGAGTGAAAAAGGACCTTGAAAATTAAACAACAAAGAAAAGAGACCCGTAATTACTTTGAGAGCAGCCGAGCCGAGAGGCTTGGTGAGTACTCAAGAAATT
>CAJOII010000076.1 GCA_905234535.1 uncultured Ruminococcus sp. | reverse complement strand
GACTGCTCCGGTGTTCTCTTTCGCGCTGTCAAAAGAGATGGCCTCGTTTGAGATCATATCCGCGTCTGTATACGGAACCTCAAAGGAGAACTCAAAGGGGCCTGTGAGCACGCCGATCTCCTCCCCTTCGGCTACGGACGCGGTCAGCGACGGGACAGACAAACGGACATCATACGGATAGCGATCATCGAGCTCATCGATGTGGTTCGCCTCGTCGATCACGATCGTCAGCACACCCGCGTACATATCGCCGGTGTCCACAAGATAGAACGCGCCGTAGGCGGGGAGATAGGATTTGTCATTCATAGTCAGCTCAGCGGAAGGATCCTCATCTGTAAAGGTATAGTCGAAGCGGTCGACACCCTTGATCTCTCCCGTATATTCAGCAGAAAACGAAATCACCATATAGATGCTGTCATAGTATCCTTCCTCCGCGGTAACGGTCAGACCGCCGTTTGATGAAGACAGCCGCTCACCCTCTACGGGGCAGGCATAATACTCCACCGCGGAAAAGTAGGATGCGCTGTCGGAAGAGCCGCCCGATCCGCTCTTCGACGAGCCGCTTGCGGAGCCGCCTGTTGAGCCGTTCGCGGAGCCGTCAAGCGCGCCGTTCTCGGGATCCGCGCCGTAAGCCTCGGCGCTGTTTTCTTCTTTTGCCTGATTCTTCTCCTCGCTCATCGCGGCATCGTAGGACGCCATTGAAGAGAAGGCGGTCCGGTGATTTACGGCGTAGATCGGGATACCTACCGCGAGCACCGCAATCAGAAAGCACGCGGCGATAGCGGTGACCCTGCGGACAGGGAATCTCTTGATCTTCTCTTTCTTCGCGTTTTCGATCGCCCTGTTGACGACACTCTCATCCGGGGTGAGATGAGAATAAACTTTTTTGATCTTATTCATAATCATCCTCCGAAAGTACATTTTTGAGTAGTTCTCTGCCTCTGGAGAGGCGGGTACGAACGGTGGCGGGAGTGGATGAGGTGAGGCGCGCGATCTCCTCCGCCTTGTAACCTTCAAAGTAGTGAAGATACAAAGCGGTGGAATACTTCTCATCAAGACGCATCAGCTCGATAAAGAGCTCCCGGTTCTCGATATCCGAGGAGAAGAGCGTCAGCGCCCAGTCGCCCAAAGAGACAGTGTCGCGTCTTGCGTTCTTATGAAGGATACGCTTTGACTCGTTACAGGCGACGCGGATCAGCCATGCCTTGATGTGCTCTTCTTCACTTAACTTATGCTTATTCTGATAGAAGCGGATCAGCGTGTTCTGCAGAGCGTCCTCGCTGTCTTCCTTTTGATGCAGGATGTTCACGGCGACCCTGAAGATCATATCGCTGTAGCGTCTTGCATACTCTTCAAACTGAGCGTCTGTCATATCCTCACTCCCTCTCCGTTCTCATTTGAAAACGCTTTCGTCAATAATACCCCGATAAGCGCTGAAAAGTTTCAGAAGATGATAAGAAAATCGCCTCCCGAAGGAGGCGGATTTTTTACTGTAATATGCCGTTTGCGTATTTATACGCGATGACGCGCTGACATTTCTCTGAGATCAGCTGCTCGCTCAAGGTGCCGTCGGTGAGCGCTGAGAGGATGTCCTCATATGCGGTCTTGTAGTCGCCCGCGATAATCATATCGTTGCCGGCGAGCATCGCTTGAACTGCCACCTTGTGACCGTCCGCATACCCCGAGTAATCTTCGTCGTCGATCCTGTCGGTGATGATAACGCCCGAGAAGCCGACCTCCTCGCGCAGCACGCTGTGGATCGTGGAAGAGAGCGCCGCTGTGTGGTTCTTGTCCATATTCTGCACCACGACATTCGAGACCATCACGAAGTGAGCGCCTGCGTCCGCGCCCGCCTTGAAGGGTTTGATATCCTTATCCATGATCTCCTTGGCGTCTCTGGTATCGACAACGATGCTCTCGGTAGTATCGTGGATGGTGCCGTAGCCGGGGAAGTGCTTTAAGGCTACCGACACGCCCTTGTCCTGCATAGCCTTGGTGACATACTCGGCATAAGCGGAGACAATCTCAACATCGGAGGACAAGGATCGCGAATACATGATCTGATCATATTCTTCCGGCATATCCACCACGGGCGCTAAGTTCAGATTGAATCCTAAGGAAGAGAGCAGAGCCGCCTTCTTATCCTCGGCGGATCTGACCGCGTCCATCGAGCTTGATTCATACAGATTACGCGGTGAATCATATGTTTCATCAGAGAAGGCATCTAAGTTCGAGACCGTTGTATAGTAGCCGCCCTCCTCGCGCGCCGCGAGGATCGGCGAAACAGACGAACCGGAAGATACAGCCGCAAGCTCACTCTTGATCTCGTCCTTCGAGAGATAGTAGAAGTTATCCTCCGAGAACCAGTAGCCGCCCAAATGATAGCTCTCGATATCCGTCTTCGCGGTATCAAGATCGGGACATACGCCTAAAATCAGCTGACCGACCATCTGCTCACGGGAGAGCCCCTTGACATATTCCTCGGCGGTTTTGGCATATGCCGAGAAGATACCGTCCTCAGACGAGTCGCCCGCGCTGTCCATATTCAAGGTCGGCTCTTCTGTCGCGACCTGATCGGGGGTGGCGGTCTGTCCGATGGTCTTCAAGACACCGGTCACATCAAGATAGTGATACAGCGAATAGCCGAACGCGCCCGCCGCCAAAAGAATCAGTACTACCGAAATAATCGCAAATTTTTTCATAACAGTCCTCCATGATCGGGGATACAAAATATAACGATACAAGTTTATGATAACACAATATAATGTGTTTTTCAACAGGATTTGTCAAATTTTCCGATATTGACAGAAATTCTCTTTTCCAGTAGAATAAAAGGCGATTTCGGAGTTGGTATTATGAAGAAAAACAGGATTATCTCGGCATCCGCGCTCTTGCTCGCCGCCCTGATCTGGGGTATCGCATTCGTCGCGCAGGACGCTCTCTCAGACCGCCTCGAGCCGTTTACGGTCAACGCGCTGCGGTCGTTCATCGCGTCAGCAGTGCTGATCCCTGTAGCGATGATCCTCAGAAGGTCACGGGGCAAGCGGTTCAGAGAAGAGAACAAGAATGACAGAAAGACACTTCTGACCGCCGGCGTCATCTGCGGCGCCGCGCTGTGTCTGTCGGTCAACCTCCAGCAGTTTGCGATCTCAAGCTATCCCGAAGGGGTCGCGGTCTCCGGCAGAGCGGGATTCATCACGGCGCTGTACATCATCTTCGTGCCGATCCTCGGGCTGTTCCTCAGAAAGAAGCCGGGGATCACGATCATCCTCGCGGTCCTGCTCGCAACGGTAGGGCTGTACTTCCTCTGTCTGAAGGAGGGGATCTCATCTGTCTATCCCGGGGATCTCATCATGATGCTGTGTTCGGTATCGTTCTCGATACAGATTCTATGCGTAGACCACTTCATCGACCGTGTGGATCCGGTCAAGCTCTCCTCACTTCAGTTCTTCATCACGGGAGTGATCTCGATGATCCTGATGCTTGTTTTCGAGCATCCGACAACGGAGAACATCCTCTCCTCATGGATGCCGATCCTGTATCTCGCGGTGCTCTCGAGCGGCGCGGGCTACACCCTGCAGATCCTCGGTCAGAAGTACTCCGACTCTCCCACCGTCTCATCGGTCCTGATGAGTATGGAGTCGGTGTTCGCGGCGTTAGGCGGCGCAATCTTCGCAGCGGAGAGGCTCTCCGGCAGAGAGATCTTGGGCTGTGTGATCATGTTCACCGCCATCATCATCGCCCAGCTGCCGACTAAAGCAAAACGAAAACAGCCATAACGAAAGCCTCCTTTTGCAAACTGAACCGCAAAAAGGAGACTTTTTTGTATCATCGCTTATACTTTATTATAGAACACATCGAGCATCAGCTCCAACAACGCCTTGTCATCGACATAAAGCTCGGCGTTTTCGCCCACTCTGATCTCACCGTCGATGTTCTTAAAATCGATATCGGAAGAACCCGATATCATCGACACCGCGGAAGACGCGAGGAAGGTCATCTGCGGCGTAGTCAGCGAGGTATCAGAGTTAACCTTCACGGTATTATACAGTGTCGAGACCATGGAGAGATCCTTCTGCACCGCCGGAAGCACGGAGGAAAAGAACGCCTGCATATACTGAATATGACGATCCACCCTGCCGTTGTTGGAATCGATCGAGTCATCACGGATACGCACATAATATTCCGCCTCCGCACCCAGCAGGGTTACCTGATCTCCCTTATGGATCTGACGGTGGTCGATCGGAGACTCAAAGTCGATCTGAGACTGAAGCTGCACTCCGCCCATAGCATCGTTGAGCTGTGAGAACGCGCTCATATTCAGCGCAAAGTAGTGGTTGAACGGCATACCGAAGAACAGCTTCGAGAGGGCGTTCTCGGTATTCCTTGCCTTTACAGCGTAATCATCGCCGAACGAGAACGCATAGGACAGCTGTTTCTTTTCGGTATCAATGAAGTTGCCCGCTGAAGAATATACATCGATATCGGTCATCGTATCCCGTGATACGGGAATGACTGTGACCTTTTTGTTCTGAGAATCCACCGCAATGATATAGATCGCATCTACCATCAGCTCGATATCGTCATCAAAATCATTGTCGATTCCCATAAAAACCGTGGTGGCGATCTTCTCGTTAAGTCTGTAGGTTTCTCCGTTGTATCGGATGACCTTGCCCTGGTCGAGGATATCCACCTTTTCGCGAAGCGATTCGCTGTCGTCGGGCACCTCGATGTTAATATCCCCGAACTGAAAGAACTGGCTCTCACCGATATATCTGAGGACAAAGAACGAGCCGCCGATCAGAAGTCCAAGGCTGACAAGTGAAACGACAAGGATCAGCGCCGCGCGCTTGAGGACCCTCTTATACTTTTTCCTTCTTCTCGGCTTGGCGAAGACATAACCGGTCATCGCTTCTTTTGTCGCCTTCGGGGTG
>CAJOII010000075.1 GCA_905234535.1 uncultured Ruminococcus sp. | reverse complement strand
ATGAGCGAGAGTATCGCGATACAAAGAAAGCGGTCGAAAAGATAAAAGCCGACATCGCGGCGCAAATCAGAAATATGCGCGATGCCGACGACGACATCAAGCCGTTCTATCAAGAGGACATCAACAGCTTGAAGGATGAGCTCGAAAAACAGCAAGCGGTTCTGAGCAGGATCGAAGCGCTGAAAAGCGAATCCCGCAACATCGAAACGGAACCAAAACAGATCAGAAAGGTTCTGCTGTCCTTTGCCGAATACGCAAAGGAAGCAACGCCGGAGGTGCTGACCTCGCTTATTCGATCGGTAGTGGAACGAATCTATGTTACCACCGAGAACGGCGAACGCGTCTGCCATATCTTCATCAAGGGCTGTTCCGACGAGGATTATTCCGAGCTGTTTGAGGGGACTGAAAACGCAGATAAAACCTGCGCTTCGTCCCTTTCTGCCCAAATGTGTGATTCGGATAAGGATTGTAAACTGCATCCACACCTACGCGGGCGTGCAGTTAAGACAAAAGTGCTTTGAGATCATGAGAGCGCAGAACCATCCCGAGCCGACCGGACAGGCGAAGATCACGCCCGCCTACAACCTGCCGTCCAAATACATCCTGCACACCGTCGGGCCGATTGTCGGCGGCAGGCTGACCGACACCGACCGGGAACTCCTGAGATGCTCGTATCTCTCCTGTTTAAAGCTCGGTGAAGAAAACGGTATAAAGAGCATCGCCTTCTGCTGTATCAGTACCGGTGTGTTCGGCTTTCCGCAAAAGGAAGCGGCAGAGATCGCCGTCTCGACCGTCAGAGAGTATAAAAAGACAACCGGCAGCGATATCAAGGTCATCTTCAATGTGTTCAAGGATGAAGACCTTAAGATCTATCGCGGTCTGCTGGGTCGGTAAAAGAGAATCAAAAAGTAAAGGAGCCGTGTGTTTCGGCTCCTTTTCGTTTATCTGACAACGGGATTTCCTTTGAGAAGAATACACCCGCAGAAGGTGCAGTAGGTGTTGCGCGGATCCTGCATCCTTCCGCACGCGGCGCAGGGGATGCTCTCGTTGTTTTTTCGCCGCTCTTCGGACAGAGAGGGTTTCCTTCTCCATCTGCGCGACGCAGACAGCACAGAACCCGCCACCCGTCTGCGAGTAAGAACAGGATGAGATCGCCGTCGTTATCTTCCTTTCCGCGTGAGCCATTCTTTAACGATCACTTCGCTTATAAATAGGTGAGAACCGCTTCTTCTCATGATTTAACATTTATCGTCTTTCATTCATCATTGATTCTTCTGCCCTTTACATACATCAGCACAAAGATGAGGAACACATAGACGACCGTGACGGCGATATTGATATACATCATCCCTCTAAGCAGGATCATCAGGACGACGAAGCTCGCCATCAACGCGACCAAGGTCCATACAAAGCCCTTATGGAACGCACATCGCTTCTTCGAATACAGTCCCAATAGGAACAGAAAGACAAAGTACAGCACGAACGATCCGGTGAGAAAGAGCGTCTTCTCGGTCAGAGAGACCTCTTCGTCGCGCATGAACTCCAACGCAACCGAGATGTTGTTCAAAGCGAAGATCAGAAAGACATGGATCAGCATATATCCGGTGCCGTTCGTGACCCGCTCGCGGTCGAGGATGCGGTTGTAGAGCGTTCCGTAGCTCAAGAACAGCCCGACTACAATCAGAAACGCCATCAGAGAGAAGTAGACGCTGTTCATCGAAAGCTCTCCGCCGAAGTAGGACGCGATCACGATGATCATCTCGCCGAAGGTGAACACCACATACAGCATCGCGCGCTCACTCAGGTGAGCAAAGTCGACAGGAACACGCGCGTTGATCCTGCCGGAGAACATGGTCGCGAGGATACCGAAGAGGATCGGGACATACGCCGCGGACACGCCTGTCAGCGAATAGATCAGGATATGTACACCGATCAGCGCGGCTTCTATGATCAGGATCGCCGCCTTGCGCCTGAGCTGCCTGAGCTCGTCGGAGCTGTCGCTGTGATGCCGAATTTCGATCAGATGCTGCACCGCGAGGTTTAAGATGATCAGCGCCCACGCGATGTTGAAGCGGTAGAACGACTGCTCCCACTGCGTGTTGATCCCGTCCGCCATATGATACAGAAGATACATATTGATGAACAGAAAGATGTGATCTCTGACGCTGTTTCTACCGTAGAGATTGATGTAAAAGGTGCTGAAGTTCCATATCTGGATGACCGCCAATGTACACAGCACATAGGCGAGAAAGACGCCCCACGAGATGAAGCCGTTCTCGATATGGTGCAGAAGCGAATTGTTTCTGCCGACGATATAGACAAAGATCAGATCATAGATCAGCTCTAAGAACTCGACCTTTTTCTCTTCTTTTTTGAGTAGAGACATATGCTTTTGCTCCGTTCGGATATATCAGTTGTCAGTTTGCGGTTGTCAGTTCGCAGTTCGAGAAGCCTTCGAGCCTTTGGGAAGGCTGTACGCCCTATAAAATCAGGTGCGGGTGTCCCGCCCTCAACTCTTCACTCTTAGCTCTTACCTCTTCACTCAAATATTCATCATTTCTTGGCCGCTGTCATCAGGTCCTTGCCGGCGTTCCACGCCTTGCCGACCTTTTCGCCCGCGACATAGTAGCCCGACCGGAACTGATCGAAGATGATCGCGTTCAGCTTCTCGGGGGCCACCTTGCCGTTTTCGTCGAGGACAGATTCGTCCGCCTGCACATTGACGATCTTGCCGACCACCGCGTGAAGGGCGTCGGTATCGACGATCTCCAAGAGCTCACACTCCATCGTAACGGGAAACTCGGCGACCACCGGCGCGTTGACAAAGCGTCCCTTCTCCTCGTGACAGCCGGACCTGATGAATTTGTCCGCCATCTTGTTGCCGGTGGCGATGCCGAAGAAGTCCGCCTCAGCCATATGCTCCTTATCCGCTAAAGCGACCGTGAACGCCTTGCTCTCGCGGATGTTCTTGGTCGTCTTGTGACCCTCGCTGATGATCAGAGCGATCTTGTCCATATCGCAGATGGTGCCCCACGCCGCGTTCATCACACAGGGGACGCCGTTCTCATCATACGCTCCTACCATCAGCACGGGCATCGGAAACAGAGCGGGGATAACGCCTAAGTCTTTTTTCATTTTACATTTCTCCTTTGAAAAAATTACAAATCAACCCTCCCATATAGGGAGGGCTGTATGTTTCATGTGAAAGATCTCTTTATGATCGGCTTGCCAATGTTGTTGTTCAAAGGTGCAGACACAAGCCACTTCAAAACAGATCGCGTCGATGACCGTCATTTTGTCACCGTCAACATCGCCTAAGACAACCTCGTATGCGGACAGAAGGGTCGCCTTGAGCTTGATCTGAGAAGGATTGCGACACGAACAGGATCCCTTCTCCTATTCATCAACATTTTATCATATAGAAGTTTTTACCGCAATCCAAAAAACAGTCGGGTTATTTGTGCATAATGTACAGACTAAACGGGAAGAAAAGAAAAAACTTGATTTACCTACCGGATTAGTGTACAATACTTTATAGAGAAGAGGTAAGAGTGAAGGGTAAAGAACGGCGGGAGGGCTCCACTTTCACCCGAATTTATCAAGTGTTAGGTCTCTCATGACCGGGGCGGGCTTTCCGAACTGACAACTGACAACTGCGAACTAAGAACCGACAGAGGAGGAACAGATATGATGGTATCGACCAAGGGCAGGTATGCTCTGAGGGTGATGATTGATTTAGCGGAGCACAACACGGGCAAGTACATTCCGATGAAGGATGTCGCCGCGCGTCAGGAGATCTCGCTCAAGTACCTCGAGCGGATCCTGCCGGTGCTGACCAAGAACAAGCTCATCGAGGGTGTTCACGGCAAGGGCGGCGGCTATCGGCTGACTCATGATCCCTCCGACTATAGGGTGGGCGATATCCTGAGGCTGACCGAGGGCGACCTCGCGCCGGTATCATGTCTCTCTGAGGACGCCGAGCCGTGTATGAAAGCGTCCCAGTGCAAGACGCTCAAGATGTGGAAGGATTTTTATGATCTGACCAACCGCTACTTCGACTCGATCACGGTAGCCGATCTCGCAGAGAGCGACCCGGTTGACTACTATGTGATCTGATTCTGCGTAGATTTTTTTCGAACGAAACATTTTGAGCTTTCATAGGGTATTGTTGATAGAACCGTCAGAATACTGACGGAAATATCCGATCGAAAGAAGGATCTTTATGAAGAAGATACTGGCGTTATTACTCATCATCGTCCTGCTATTCACGCTCGCGGCCTGCGCGCCGTCCCAAACAGACAAAGGAGAAAAAGGAGAGACCACCGTGCTGATCAACAAACCTCCTATCGACAGCTTTACGGATACCGCGTCCGTTGTCGTCACCGACGAGCTCAAAGCGCTCTTTCAGAAATTAAATCAAACCCTGACGGGCGCAGAGCTCACCCCTGTCGCGTATCTTGCGAAGGGAGTAACCGCGGGCACCTACCATCTTGTACTGTGCAAAGAGACATCCTCGGCACCTGACGCGGCGGCGTTCTACGCGCTTGTCACCGTTTACGAGGACGAAAAAGGCAACGCCGAGATCGTTGAGATCTCGAGCAGCACCGTTTCTGCGCCGATCTCCGATCCGGATATGCCGCTCTCCGGCGGTTGGGGCGAGAACAGCACGGCAGAGATGACCGGCGACGCCCAAAAGGCGTTTGATAAAGCGACAGAAACGCTGACTGGCGCTCAGTACACCCCCAGAGCGCTGCTCTCGATGCAGGTGGTCGCGGGGATGAACTATATGATCCTGTGCAAGGCAGAGTCCTCGGTAACAGAACTCGACGGCGCCCCCTACTATACCGTCATCGAGATCTTCGCGAACCTCGATGACGGCGCCGAGATCACCAATACCTATGACTTTGTTTCTGAGCACGACACCAACGGCGAAGAAGGAGAATCGAGCTCATCTCAGAGTGATGAATAACTGCGAGCGGGCTCTGTAACACCCGAATCAAAAAACCGCAGGGAAGGGTCATGACCTCTCCGAATGTTTTCTGTTCTATCCGTGTTTTATACCTAATATCCAAGACCGTTCCCTAAAACTGTAACCCGGTAATCGAAAAGGGCGCTGTGAAGAAATGAAGTAGTTTGCTTCAACCTTCACAGCGCTTTCCTTTTTATGTTGAAAAGTACGGTGGACTAACGCCAAAAGGGCATAACTCCCCTTACCCCAAAGAGCAGGATGTTGAAAAGTCAAGCAGCTATTTGGAGCCTATTTTGTTTGTTATAGAATTTGTGGAGGTTGAAGCCGATAGAAACTAAGAAAATCTCCAGATTAACCTTAAACTGACCTCTTCGAACCGTTCTTTTATAC
>CAJOII010000074.1 GCA_905234535.1 uncultured Ruminococcus sp. | reverse complement strand
TTGTAATTATCATATAGCTGCTTGATATTCTGCTTGTTGATTTTCATTGTGGCAAGCGACTTGACAAAATCTACGCCGCTTTTGAGCGATGTACGTATGTTTTCAAAATCAACGCCGGTCGTTTTCTCTGTCGCTTTGACCGCTTTTACGATATCATACAGATAGGATGCGCGCTGAACAGCCTCGGCAGGCGTTGTCTTGAAAAAGCTCCCGTTGGTGAGCTGTGTCAGATAGTTATAGAATATACCTGCATCCATTGTAGCGACATACATATCTCCGTTGTATTCCCCGAGACGCCAGACATATTCGTTGGTTGTACCATCCATCAATTCGGTGAAAGCGGTCAGCTCTTCGAACTTGCCGGTTTCATCGTTAAGCTTCCATATTTTCTGAGGATTCTGCAAAGAATCGTAGAGATACCTCAGATAATCGCTCGCTTTGACATCCTTGCCCGCGAGCTGCTGCATCATACCGGCAAAAGCCATCGCTTCACCGCCGAAGCTGTGATCGAAGTTATAAGCATACAGCTCTCCGTTGAACTCATAGACAGAGCCTATCAGCGAGCGCATGGTACCGGGCTCGCCGCCTTCCTTGTCGGATAAGCCCGGGTTGTTGATACCGTTTGTAAGACCCGCGACCTCTGTCCAATGCCAGCCATATTCGTTAGCGTCCTCTCCGTCTGCGGCGGGACGACCCTTGTAGATTACAAAACCGTTGTGGGTAGGAGCGGTAGCATAGATATAACCGTTGTGGTTCGCAAGCTCCCAGATCGGAGCGCCTGCCCAGCTCTCGTGGATCGGATCATACGCTGTCGTACCGAAATCCCTGAAATCGGCTACGCGCTCCCATACGGTATCGTCCTCGTTGCTCTTGCAGAGAACCGCCATCTTCGCAACAGGAGCAGTTTCATCCTCTGTTACGGGGGTTCGATCGTCCGCGCCCGCAAAGTAAAGGTGATCGCCGTCGCCGGCGTCATAAACACAGTTTGCGCGAAGCGATACCGAGCCCATTGTCTCGAACACCTTGGTGAAGTTGCCGTCGGTATCAAGCTTGAGGATATACTGCGGATTTGTCACAACGGCAGAGTAGGAGCCAAAATAGACATTATCTCCAAAGGTGACCGCCATACGGAAATAGTCCCCGGTACCGGCGGTATAGATGACCTTAAATTCACCGGTCTTGCGGTTGTAGCTGATAATGTTAGCTCCCTCGTTCGCGTCGTTGCGCGGAATATCGCCGTTCGTGACAAGATTGATCGTAGACCAGAGCGAATCGAGAGATACTCCGGCGGCTTCAAAATCCTTACCGTACATATTCACGAGCGCGCTCGCGATATTGCGGGTCGTAGCGATGTAGATTTCATCACCGCGCATAGCGAGCCGCCATGTGTAGCTGTTCTCGCGGTCGCCGCCCGCTACAAGTCCGTCGACCTCGCGCTCGCCGCGGTCGGGATTCGAGATCTTGGTGATTGTCAGACCTTCAACAGAGGTCTCGGCAGCGCTCACGGTGAGAGCGCATGTACAGACGCTCGCGATCATGATCAGAGCCAAGATCATGCACAATGTTTTTTTCATTGATAATGCCTCCTTCATATTGTCGGAAATGTGCCGGTTGTTTGTCAATTATTCCCTATTTTGAAAGAATATATTTCAACGTATCTGCGTTCGGGATCACAACCGGACGCAAAAGGTTATTAACAAGATTCGGTGCCCAGCGTTTATCCGGCAGGACAGGAAGAACCATCATGGAGTTGAACGCAAACACAAGCTGCATCATCTGCAAATACTGCTTTAGCTGCTCAGGGTCGGTGATTCCGCTGTACATAGCGAAAAACTTCGGCCCGATCTCCAGCGAGACCTCCGGTTCAAGACCCATAGATTTTCTGCACATCTCGGGATCGCCGTTCGCCATCGCAAACAGATCGCGGTAGATCGCCGCCGCGTCATAGATCGGAACACCGCGCGTTACCTCGCCCATATCGATCAGCATAAGCTCGCCGTTGTTGATCATGATATTGCCGGGGTGCAGATCACCATGGACAAGCGTATTTCCCTCCGGTATTGAGGCAACGATATCCTTGAGCACATCGACCTCACTCTGCTCACAGTATTCGAGCCATACAGGATCGTTGACTCTCTCGGTTAGCAGTTCCTTCAGCGAAGTGATAGTGTCGTCTTCGATAGAAGTAGTGTGGAGCGTCTTCGCGAGCTGCGCGTATTTCATGATATATTCATCACGGCGCTCGGGCTCGTTCATGATCGCGTGTCCGAGCGTATCGGAGTTCATCGCTTCATAGACGACGCCGTAGCTGTCACCGACCTTCACCATATCGAAGGCGATGATCGAAGGAACACCTGCGATGAACGCGGTCTTGGCGTATGCGCGCTCACGGTCAATAAGATCGATCGGATGATCGGGACGATAGACCTTTACGATGGTTTCATCGTCGAGGCGATAGACGGTACCGTTGCCTCCCTGCCCGAGAATCTCCTTGCCCTCGATGCTGATTTCACGCAGAGCCTTCTTGACAGTCAGGATGCTGGTGAAGCCTGTTACGTCAAAGATCTCATATACCTCGGAGCTGACGTTAATGACAGTCACATCACCGACAGTTTTGCGCAGCTTCATCAGCACGCGCAGACCGGCTGATGAAATATACTCGAGCTGTGACGCGTCGATCTCGGTCGGCAGAGCCGTCATTATATCCTTCTCAAATTCAAGCGCGTTGGTTGAGTCGATTTTACCTTTAATTTGATACATGATATACCTCCAAATTATAATAGATATTTTTCTTTCAATGTATCTATTTCTGCTTTTGATATATTCAGTCCGTCATGGATATACCCGATGACAGAACCAAATCTCTGTTTCAGATACGCGATTGCGTTGCGCATGAAGCGCTCGTCAACCGCGTCAAAGACGATGACCGCCTTTTCGATCAGGGCGTCGTCACATCCTCTTGCCTTCAGATATTGCCGTGTGCCTGCAATGCGCTTTGCATTATATTCATTGGTCAGCAGATAGTCGCTGACAACGGTTTCTTCATCTACGCCGAGCGCCGAGAGCAGCAGCATCGCGGCGAGACCCGTTCTGTCCTTGCCGCTTGTGCAGTGCCACAAAACAGCGCGGTCGGGATCGGCAGATAGCAGAATACGAAAGAAATCCGCATATGCCTTTTTGCCTGTTTCAGAAGCAAGCAAGCCGATATACATATTCTCTTCCAGCATTCCTGCCTGCTCCGACAGCTCCACCATCTGTATGATATCTACTTTGGTGACGTCTATCTCAGGTACATCTTGCTTAGGCAAGGAAGACATATCGATCACATCCAAGTGATGATACGCTGCGCCGTTGATCGGCGGATCGTCTGCTCCCGTCATCTCCATGTCCATGCGGAAGTCGATGATATGCTGTATGCGATAAACATTCGTCAGCAGACGGATATCCTCGTCGGAGATACCGTTCAGACTTGCTGTTCTCAGCAGAACGCTGTTTTTGACTCTTTTGCCGTCGACAGTCATATAGCCGCCCAGTTCGCGGGCGTTGCGGATGCTGTTAAGATGGATTGAGTGTGTTAGATTCATCTTTATCTCCAAGTGTATGCTTGTTTCGAATGAGCGCGACCAGATATATCATGAACAGTATGACTGCCGCAGAAGCTCCGACAATGTATGAGATCGTCTGATTCAGCTGGAAGCCTTCCTTCGCCATGAGGATATAGGTAACGCTGACTGCTGTCATGAACGACGCGGGAAAAGCGGTGAGCAAAGAGCCGAAACGGTATTTGCCCTTCTTGAGCAAGTATGCGGTAGCGACCCACAGAGCGATCATCGCGAGCGTCTGGTTACTCCACGAGAAGTAACGCCAGATCGTCTGGAAGCCATTATCATTGACGATGGCGAACCATGTCAGCAGACCGCCGACAACAAGCAGAGGGATCGTGATCAGCAAACGATTTCTTATCTTCTTCTGTTCTAACTTAAAGGTCTCGGCGAGGATCAAGCGCGCGCTGCGGAATGCGGTATCCCCCGAGGTGATCGGGCAAACGACCACGCCTGCTATGGCAAGCACGCCGCCGACAACGCCGAGAACGCCGGTAGATATCTCATATACCACATTGGAAGCGCCGGACGCCAGTGCCTCATTCAAGAGCTGTGTCGTGCCGTAGAACGATACGCCTGCCGCCGCCCATACAAGAGCAATAACTGATTCGCTTATCATCGCGCCGTAGAAGACCTTTCTGCCTTCCTTTTCGGTCTTGATGCACTTGGCGATCATCGGCGACTGAGTAGCATGGAAACCGGAGACAGCGCCGCAGGCGACCGTGATGAACATATACGGCCATATCGGCGTGCCGTCGGGATGGAGATTCTGGAGCGAGATCTCCGGGATAGTGTACTTTCCGCCCGAGAAAAGGATGCCGCCGGTCACAGCGCCCGCCATCACGATGAGAAGAACGCCGAAAACCGGATACAGCTTGCCGATCAGCTTGTCGATCGGCAGTAATGTCGCGAGCAGATAATACGCGAGGATCACGATTGCCCAGAAGGTGCCGTTCATCCAGCCGGGGGTCAATTTATCAAGAAGTCCCGCGGGGCTGGTGACGAATACCGTGCCGCAAAGCACGAGCAGAACGACCGAGAAGATACGCATCACCCATTTGGCGGCCTTGCCGAGATAGGTACCCGACAGCTCGGCAATCGAGGCTCCCTCATGGCGGGAGCTGATCATGCCGCTCATATAGTCGTGGACAGCGCCGCCGAGGATCGAACCGAACACGATCCACAGGAACACCACCGGTCCGAACACCGCGCCCATCAGCGCGCCGAATATCGGTCCCGTTCCGGCGATGTTCAAAAGCTGTACCAAAAACGCCTTCCATGTTTTCATCGGTACACAATCCACGCCGTCGTTGATGGCGATAGCGGGCGTTTGTCTGTCATCGGGCGCGAATATCTTTTCCGTTACTCTGCCGTATACGATATAGCCCACGATCAAAACGGCAAATGAGATCAATAATGAGATCATAGTATCCCTCGCTTAATTGTAAAATATTAAGGCAATACCGCAAGAAATAATCAAGCGGTGTTGCCTATGCTATTTATCAGAAAGTCACGGTGGCGGGTTCGGTCTTTTCAACGATCGGATCTCCACTGTCCCAATCATAGATCGAGAAGGACAGAGTGAGGGATTCGATCTTCTCCGGCCGTTCTTCCTCACCAATCGATAACAGATCAATACTGCGCTTACCGGCAAAGGCGTCGGAACCGTAATAGAAATCGTTGACTTCTTTTCCGTTGACTGAACCGGAGGCGACACTCACGCTGATGTTCTTATCTGTGTCGTTCGCCACATATAAGTTGACGCAGGGACCAAAATACTCATCATCTTCCAGATCCTTTGCGATGATCTTGATACGTAAAGAACCGTACCGCTCTCGTCATATGTATATTCAAAGCCCTCATAAGCGGAGGTCTTGATGCTGATGGGATCGCTCTCGACCAGCGTTTCATAGGTTTCATCGTCCTCCGCGACGATGCAAAACTCATAGTCGGCAATGGTGGTGACGCCTAAGACTTCGAGCTTGGAATCATCAAAAACAGCGGGATAGGTATCCGTCTTGCCGGCTTCGATGGTATAGCTATAATTTGATTCGATCATATAACCGTTGATAGAGCAATGGCGCAGACCGAAGGAGATATCCTTATCGGTGTCGTTGGTGACGTCGATCAGCAGTTCATGATCAAAGGTTAACCACTCACTCTCAAATTTGCCGTAGCCCTTGACGACAGCCTTGATGCCCTGATCGTCAAAGATGGTCTGTTCTTCTACCGTGACT
This sequence comes from uncultured Ruminococcus sp., assembly GCA_905234535.1. Classification (GTDB taxonomy): domain Bacteria; phylum Bacillota; class Clostridia; order Oscillospirales; family Acutalibacteraceae; genus Ruminococcoides. Next base: position 646 of record CAJOII010000074.1, on the reverse strand, counting down.
TCATCTGAATCGCTCTGAGGGTTCTGTGTGTCGCTGCCTGTGTTCTGTATGTTACCGCAGGCGGAGAGAACCGCTGCGCAGAATAAGATTGTCAATATTAATGCTAATAATCTTTTCATGTTGGATACTTCCTTTCTTTGATTGAATATACAGGCTTAAAAGGTTATTCGCCTTTGAGCGTATTGAACAGCATCCTGCGGCTGCCGCCTCTCTCGTCGGTGGCGCCGCTGCGTGCTATCGCTACCAGGATCATAAACAGCAGGTCGAGGTTCTTTTCCTTTGTATGTACGCGATAGAAGCCCTGTATAGGCATCTTGCTCGCAACCTTGTGTTCTTCGGCGTCTTCTTCATGAACATACTGGCTTGTATTCTCGGCATAGGCGAGTTCCTCGCCGTCTTTACAGATCGTAAAGGTCGGCATAATGCCGTCTAATCGCGAGTTGATGGTAACGCCGATCTTTCTGAGATGTTTCCATACATCAGCGCCGTCAAGCGTGAAAGTATAGTTGTTGTCGATCAACAGCGAGTTCCACTGGCTTTCTTCCGTGTGTCCGATCAGGTGAGGCGTAGTTTTATGGTGCTCATGATCAATAAAGTCGAAGCTGAACGCGCTCAAGGGCGAAAACTTCGTCATCTTAGCTTCATA
>CAJOII010000073.1 GCA_905234535.1 uncultured Ruminococcus sp. | reverse complement strand
ACGCAGGTAGTCGGGCTTTTCTTCTTCCCACAGCGCAGAGCAAATCTCTCTCGGTGTGCAGATCGCACCACGCTTGTCGATCAGATAGGCAAATAACTCTTTTGTCTTTTCTCGCTTGAAGTTGAGCGGCTCGCCGTCTGCGGTCACATCAAACCATCCGAAGCACTGCGCGCATATTCTTTTGCCGCTTTGCGGCTTGGGCATCGGATACCGCAGGTTTTCAATTTCCGCTTTTATCTTATCTTCAGTAACAGGCTTACTTACATAACCGCTCGCCCTGAGCTCGAAGGCGTCGGTGGCGTATTCAAGGAATCCTGTCACGAAAACGATATTGATCTTCGGATTGACCGCTTGCAGCTTCTTTGCGATACGGATACCGCTGACAGCGCCCATTTCGATATCGAGAAAGGCGACGTCTTGATCCGTTGAACTGCCTCTCGCAATCCATTCCAATAGTTCGGTCGAATCGGAAAAGGCGGTTATCTCGGCTGTTGGTACTGCTCTGCCGATCGCTCGCTCTAGTTTATTGAGCTGTAAGCTCTCGTCATCGGCTGCGATGATCTTCATCTGCTTTTCTCTCCCTTCTTCTTGGGGACTCTGATCGTGGCTGTTGTGCCAACTTTCAACTCGCTTTTGATCTCTAAGGTATCGCCGAAGTAGGCAAGTCTTGAGCGGACATTCTCGATCCCGACGTGCGTTTCGCCGTCTGCAGTAATGCTTTCCGTATCAAAACCGACTCCGTTGTCGGCAATCTCGATGATATACTCCGTTTCCGTTTCATAAGAACGGATAGTTACCGTTCCGCCTCCCGGACGCTTGCAAATACCGTGCCTGACCGCGTTTTCTACGAGAGGCTGTACGGTGAGGGTAGGAACTTCAAAATCCCGCGCTTCGATCTCATAGACCGCGTTGACGCGATCCCCGAATCTCGTCTTTTCGATTTTCAGGTATATCTCCGTCTGTTCCAACTGTTTTTCAAAGGAAACCAGCTTCTCACTGTTCAGCGCCGTGAGGTTATAACGCAGATATTCGGAGAAGTCATCCGTCATCTGCTGCGCCTTTTGGGGGTCGGTCTCGCACAGCTCGGATATCGACGAAAGGCTGTTGTACAAAAAATGCGGCTGGATCTGCGACATCATCAGCTTGATCCGCTGCTCCGCCATCAATGCGCTTTCGTGCGCCTTGACGAATTCAAGGTGAAGCCAGATGTAGTAGAACAGGCTGCAGCATACGATAGCGATCGTCAGATAGCTGACGGGATAATTACGGTAGAGGGGTGAAATATCTAAAAGCGGCGCGATCATAACCAGAACGATATTGGCGATCGATATCCATATCCATGTTTTCTTCCTGCGGTATTCGCTGACCGTGCAGTAAATCAAATGGAACAGCAGGATAAAGCTGACAGCAAATACTGTTTTGCTAAAATACCAGAAGCCACCATGAAAATGATTGTTTTCATCGACGTAAAACGGAAAATGCGAGAATGTAGCCGTGAGATAGACAGCGGCGTTGACAGCCACCAAAATCCATGCGATGGTATTTCTGCCGTTCGGCTTCACCAGCTTGCAGAACAATACGATGATGATCGGTCGCACGGAGTATCCCACGATGCTTTCGAGCGTTCTGAGATATGGCATACTGACCGCTGTCTGCAATACATAGTCGGCGACGTTCTGAGCCAAAAGCACAAGGATCAGACCGATGATCCATAACATGATCCGCTTTTGTTTTTTCGTGAGATAAGAATCCCGCGCAACGATAGGCGTTAAACCAAACACCAATATCAAAAGAGGCATTAAGATAATGTATTCTGTCATCATGCAATCTCCTCAAATTAGATTACAGACATCATTATAACATACTTTATCATAGCATGTCCAATAAAAAAATCAGCCTCCGCTTGTTCTAAACGAAATCAAACGAAGGCTATGTGTATCAAACATATATTAGTTCATGGATTACGATCTCTTCTGCACGGTTTCGGATGTTGTTCATACGACGCACCCATTCAAGTTGGTCAGACGCTTTCAGCGCTTCATTCACTCCTTCGGATTTCGCCATTTGTTTTACTGTCTGAAAAAGCATTTCCTCTGCGTCTTGATTAACTTGCTTGAGATAGCTTTCAAGCGTTCCGTTCATCCGCATGACATTGATCGTAGTCGGCTGATTCTGTTTAAGGTATTCGTAGTGCCGATAGCCCCATATTCCGACTTTGTTGAATAAGTAGCTGTTCATTCTGAAACCTCCTGTACCTTGATTCTCTTCGTGGGTGCTTTTACGATTTTGACGAGAAGCTCATTTACAACTTCAACACAACCGTTTTCATCAATAACTTGTTTACGGTATTCGTTGATCAAAGCTCTCCATTCAAAATCATCCAAATAAATGTGTCGTTTCGGTTGTTTTACATATTTCATAAAGCATTCGCCTCCTTACGATTATATTATACTAGGTTATTGTAAAACTCAAAAAGTGCGCATAAACAGTGACTTTTTGAGAAAATTAACAACTGATTTTTCTCCGCTTTGTGGTATAATTGAATCGACAAAAACAAACAAACCGACGCAGAGGAGAAAAAATCATGCGAAATAAGGCTGTGCAAATATCACTGTTCGATACCTACACCGACGTACTCCACAAGGCAGAGGAGGATAAAAGCGAATTTATCCGGCTGCTCGAAGAGCACATTGATTTTGATACGATCATACCGTATCGCTTCTATACCGCTTTCTACTCCGGTATGGGCAGAAAGCGGACTTATGCATTGGAAAGCTTCGTGCGCGCCCTGATTCTCCAAAGACTACTCGGTTTAGAGCATATTTCTCAGCTGCGCACCATTCTTTCGGTATGCAAAGAGTTAAGACAATTCTGCGGCTTTACCGCTCTGCCCGACGCGCCGCAGTTTTCACGTTTCAAGCAGGATTTTGTATATTACATTGAATTGATGTTTGACAATCTTGTTGAGATGACTGCTCCTATCTGCAAAGAGATTAATGAGAAGAAATCTCAATATTTTATATTTGATACAACGGGCATTGAACCCCATGTTGCCGAGAATAACGATAAGTTTTTCAACACGAAGCTCAAACAAGCAAAGGCTCTTTCAAAGGGTAATCCCGGTTATGATCCTCATAAAGCGGTTTACAGTCTGTTACCCGATACCGCTCAAAAGGCTCCCGCCGCAAAGCAGCAGTACATCAACGGTCACTTTTGCTACGCTTACAAAGCAGGTATCGTCACCGACGGTCTGGGGATCGTCAGACACATTGCCTTCTTTGATGAGGATTTCAGAAAGGATCATCCCGAGGTCAACGCCAAAAAGTCCGACAACCCCGATTTGGATAAAGAAATCGCTGACTCCGTTTCTCTCAAGCCCGTTCTCTCGGACTTCTTTAAGGCGCATCCGACTCTGAAGTTTTCCACATTCTTAGGTGACGCCGCCTTTGATTCTTATGACAACTATTCGCTCTTGAAAAATGTTTTCCACTTCTCCAGAGCATGTATTCCTCTTAACTCGAGAAATTCTAAGACTTCTTATGAGAATTTCAATGAGTTCGGCAATCCTGTTTGTCCTAAGACCGGTGAGCAGTTTACCTTCCTCGGTAACTCCGGCGGTAAGAACCGCTCCCTGCGCTGCAAGTGGGTCTGCCCGAAATCTGTTCAGAATGGTAATTCCAGACTCTGTACCTGTGAAACTCCCTGTACCGATTCCTCTTACGGAAAATGCGTTTATACCTATCCTGATAAGAACTTTCGTGATTGTCCGGGGATTCCGAGAAATACCGAGCACTGGGATAATCTCTACAAGCACCGCGTCCTCGTTGAAAGAACCATCAACATCTTCAAAGACTCTTTCGGACTAAACAGCCTGAAAACCAGAAACCCAAAAACCATCAAGGCTGATCTTTTGCTCGCCGGCTGCACCCAACTCATCGGCGTTATCCTCGCTAAAGCGATTCATCAGGTTAATCTCTACAAAAGCGTTCGCAAAATTGTCGCTCTTGCTTCTTAGCTTTTCGAACCAATACCTTTACTCAGGCTGACCTTCGGTTGGTCTTGTTTTTGTGCCCTTCTCCCGTTTTCTTGCTTTACCGATGCTGTTTAGCTCCATTGCTTCATTGTATAATTATATTATACCGCAAGAAGGCGAAAAACAAAAATGTGCGTTTTAGTAAATGAAGCTATACTTTATATAGTAAAAGACTCATATCCCAAACAAGCAAAAAGCCCGGCTCGATCGGATTACCGAAAGAGTCAGGCTTTAAGTTTAAATCATAATATCAATCCGGATATCTTTCCATTGACTGGTCTTGAAGTGATGCACAAAGGGCGCTGTTTTGATAAACTCCCTCGCATAAGCCTCGTCGATAGTCAACTGAGCTATCCTGAAAGGCTTCGGTTCGCGATTTCCCTTATCCCTTAATCGCAGCCTGAGCGGCAGCGAGACGAGCGATCGGAACTCTGAACGGTGAGCAGGATACATAGTCGAGACCGATCTTATGGCAGAACTCGACAGATGTGGGATCGCCGCCGTGCTCGCCGCAGATACCGATGTGAAGCGCGGGATTGACGGGTTTGCCGAGCTTGATCGCCATATCCATCAGTTTGCCGACGCCGGTCTGGTCGAGCTTCGCAAACGGATCGTTCTCGTAGATCTTCGCGTCATAGTAAGCGCCGAGGAACTTGCCTGCGTCGTCACGGGAGAAGCCGAACGTCATCTGAGTGAGGTCGTTGGTGCCGAAGCAGAAGAAGTCAGCTTCCTTCGCGATCTCGTCAGCGGTGAGAGCTGCTCTCGGGATCTCGATCATGGTACCGACTTCGTACTTAAGATCAGCGCCTGCAGCGGCGATCTCAGCGTCAGCGGTCTCAACGACGAACTTCTTGACATACTTTAACTCTTTGACATCGCCGACGAGCGGGATCATGATCTCGGGAACGATGTTCCAGTCGGGATGGTTCTTCTTGACATTGATTGCAGCGCGGATGACAGCCTTGGTCTGCATCTTCGCAATCTCGGGATAGGTGACAGCCAGACGGCAGCCGCGGTGACCCATCATCGGGTTGAACTCGTGGAGAGAATCGATGATCGCCTTGATCTCTGCGACAGTCTTGCCCTGAGCCTTAGCGAGCGCCTCGATGTCAGCTTCCTCTGTGGGAACGAACTCGTGGAGAGGCGGATCCAAGAAACGGATGGTAACGGGGTTGCCTTCGAGCGCTTCGTACAGCTTCTCAAAGTCGCCCTGCTGATAGGGCATGATCTTATCGAGAGCTACTTCTCTCTCTTCTACGGTATCAGCGCAGATCATCTCGCGGAATGCAGCGATCCTGTCAGCTTCAAAGAACATATGCTCTGTACGGCAGAGACCGATACCCTCAGCGCCGAGCTCTCTCGCCTTCTTCGCGTCAGCGGGTGTGTCAGCGTTGGTTCTGACCTTCAGGGTTCTGTATTTGTCAGCCCAAGCCATAACTCTGCCGAACTCGCCTGCGATGGTAGCGTCAACGGTCGGGATGATGCCGTCGTAGATGTTACCGGTGGAGCCGTCGATGGAGATATAATCGCCCTCGGTGTAGGTCTTGCCGGCAAGTGTGAACTTCTTGTTCGCTTCGTCCATCACGATCTCGGAGCAGCCGGATACGCAGCAGGTACCCATACCGCGCGCGACAACCGCAGCGTGAGAGGTCATACCGCCTCTGACAGTCAGGATACCCTGAGCAGCCTTCATACCCTCGATATCCTCGGGAGAAGTCTCTAAACGAACGAGAACGACCTTCTCGCCCTTGGAGCCCTGCTCTTTCGCGTCTTCAGCAGTGAAGACGACCTTGCCGCAGGCAGCGCCGGGAGAAGCGCCGAGGCCCTTGCCGACGGGAGTAGCAGCCTTGAGCTCTTTCGCGTCGAACTGGGGATGGAGAAGGGTGTCTAAGTTTCTGGGATCGATCATCAGAACAGCTTCTTCTTCTGTTCTCATACCCTCGTCAACGAGGTCGCAAGCGATCTTCAGAGCCGCCTGAGCGGTACGCTTGCCGTTTCTGGTCTGGAGCATATAGAGCTTGCCGTGCTCAACGGTGAACTCCATATCCTGCATATCTCTGTAGTGATTCTCTAAGGTCTTGCAGACTTCGGTAAACTGAGCGAAAGCCTCGGGGAACTTCTGCTCCATCTCGGAGATGTGCATCGGGGTACGAACGCCCGCGACAACATCTTCGCCCTGAGCGTTGGTCAAGAACTCGCCGAACAGGCCCTTGTCGCCGGTAGCGGGGTCTCTGGTAAACGCAACGCCTGTGCCGCAGTCGTCGCCCATGTTGCCGAACGCCATGGACTGGACATTAACAGCGGTACCCCAGCTGTAGGGGATGTCGTTGTCTCTTCTGTAAACATTCGCTCTGGGGTTGTCCCAAGAACGGAAGACTGCCTTGACAGCGCCCATGAGCTGTTCCTTGGGATCAGAGGGGAAGTCGTCGCCGATCTTTGACTTATACTCAGCCTTGAACTGCTCCGCAAGCTCCTTGAGGTCGTCGGCTGTCAGCTCGACATCCTGCTTGACGCCTCTCTTCGCCTTCATCTCGTCGATGAGTTCCTCGAAGTACTTCTTGCCGACTTCCATAACGACATCGGAGTACATCTGGATGAATCTTCTGTAGCAGTCATAAGCCCATCTGGGGTTGCCGGACTGCTTTGCGATGGTCTCTACGACCTCTTCGTTTAGTCCGAGGTTTAAGATGGTGTCCATCATACCGGGCATGGAAGCGCGCGCGCCGGAACGAACGGAAACTAAGAGCGGATTCTCCTTATCGCCGAACTTCTTGCCGGTGATCTCTTCCATCTTGCCGATGTACTCGTTGATCTGGGCCTGAATCTCGGGATTGATCTGTCTGCCGTCTTCATAATACTGGGTGCAGGCCTCGGTGGTGATGGTGAAACCCTGGGGAACGGGAAGACCGATATTGGTCATCTCCGCAAGGTTTGCGCCCTTGCCGCCGAGAAGCTCTCTCATGTCAGCGTTACCTTCGGTAAAAAGGTATACATATTTCTTGCTCATTGGAATCTCCTCCTAAAAATTTTTGGTACTGTCTGCCTCCGTTACACGGATGAATCGGTAAGTTCAACGGACAGCATACATATACGGGTATATTATAACAAAAAGGTTTCAAAATTACCATATCTTAAAAGAAAAATAGTTATAAAAGTTGGAAATTTTTCGGGTAGTTTTGATAGGGATATTGTATAAAATGTTAAAATTGTCATTTTTTTGTAATTTGTTATTGCAAATCTGTAAAAATATGAGATAATATAAGAAACTGTAATTTAGTATGGAGTTGTATGGTTATGAAGAAGTCCGCGATCATTCTCGCCGGCGGCGAAGGAAAGCGCATGAAATCGGATATTCCGAAACCGATGAACAAGGTGCTCTCGGTTCCGATGCTCCGCTGGGTGATGAACGCCGTCAGAGCCGCAGGGGTAGAGAACATCTGCGTCGTCACGGGATACAAGAAGGAATGCATCGAAGACTATGTCAGAGAGCTGCCTTTTCCGGTTGTTACCGTATTCCAGTCAGAGCGGCTCGGCACCGGTCACGCGGTGATGATGTGCAAGGACTTCTTAAAAGAGAACGAAGGTGATGTCGTCATCCTCTGCGGAGACGCGCCGTTTATGGATAAGGATACCATCCGCAACTCCCTGACACAGCACGAAGACGGATACTCCGCTACCGTAATCTCTGCGGTGCTTTCGGATCCTACCGGCTACGGCAGGATCGTTCGGAATGAGAACGGTACTTTGAAAGAAATCGTTGAGCAGAAGGACGCGGACGAAGAGACGCTGAAGATCCAAGAGGTCAATTCCGGAGGATACTGGTTTGACTCCTCCGATCTGCTCTCGGTGCTCGATGACATCAAAGCGGAGAATAAGGCAAAAGAATACTACCTGCCCGACGCCTTGACGCTGTTACTGCAAAGGGGCAAAAAGGTCAGCGCCTTCACGGCGGACTCTCCCGATACCGTGCTCGGGGCGAACGATCCCGCTCAGCTCAAAGAGCTCGAGAATATCGCGATCGAAAAAGGCTATCAACCGTAATTCTGTCTATTACGAAGAATAATATTATTCTTCTTTAGAAATATAATATCCATTTTATCTTTGCACAATGTACATAGGGGGAACAAAATGAATTCACACGGTAAGGACATCAAAATTTTCACGCTGAACTCGAACAAGCCTGTCGCTCAGAAGATCGCTGAGTGTCTGGGTCTTCCGCTGGGAAAAAGCGACTGCTCTACCTTCTCTGACGGAGAGATCGCGGTATCTCTGCATGAGTCGGTCAGAGGTTCTGACTGCTTCATCGTACAGTCCACCTGTTCGCCGGTCAACGATAACCTGATGGAACTGCTCATCATGATCGACGCTATGAAGAGAGGCTCCGCCTCCTCCATCACCGCGGTGATTCCGTATTTCGGCTACGCAAGACAGGACAGAAAAGCAAAGCCCAGAGATCCGATCTCCTCGAAACTGTGCGCCGATCTCATCACCACCGCCGGCGCGGACAGGATCCTGACGATGGATCTGCACGCCGCTCAGATCCAAGGCTTCTTCAACATTCCGGTTGACCATCTCGTCGGCGCGCCGATGCTCGCGAGACACATGAAGAAGAAGGTAGAAGGCCACGAGGATGAGTTCGTTGTTGTTTCTCCCGACCTCGGCTCCGTTACTCGAGCGAGAAACTTCGCCGCGAAGATCGGCTGCCCCATCGCCATCATCGACAAGAGAAGACAGAGAGCCAATGTCAGCGAAGTCATGAACATCATCGGCGAGGTCAAGGGCAAGAAGTGTATCTTGGTAGATGATATGATCGATACCGCCGGCACCCTGTGCAACGCCGCGAACGCGATCGTAGAGAAGGGCGGCGCCACCGAGGTTTACGCCTGCGCGTCTCACGCGGTGCTCTCCGGACCTGCGATCGACCGCATCAGAGAGAGCTCCATCAAAGAATGTATTCTGCTCGACACCGTTCCGATTCCCGAGGAGAAGATGCTCGACAAATTCACGATCCTCTCCACTGCGCCGCTGTTCGCGGAAGCGATCGAGCGCATCTATGAGGACAAGCCGGTATCCCCGATGTTCCTCTGATAGTACACCGTACGAAAAGAGTGAAGAGTTTCGCATACTCTTCACTCTTCCCTATTCTTAAGCACCCGAGGCGAAAAATGTTCTTCAAATCAAAACCCTCCCCGACTGGTCCAATCGAATATATTATTGCGGGACTCGGCAACCCCGGCAGACAGTACGAGAACACCCGACACAACGCGGGCTTCATCTGTATCGACTATCTCGCGGACAAGCTGGGCGTCAGGATCAATAAGCTCAAATTCAAGTCCTCGACCGCTGTCGTTAAAGTTGCCGGCAAAAGCTGTCTGCTCTTAAAACCCTCTACCTTTATGAATCTTTCGGGTCAGGCGGTCACACAGGCGATGAATTTCTACAAAATCCCGCCCGAGAGAACGGTTATACTGTTTGATGACATCTCTCTCGATGTCGGCAGAATGCGCGTCCGCAGAAAGGGCTCCGACGGCGGTCAGAACGGGATGAAGAGCATCATCTACCTCTCAGGCAGCGAGATGTTCCCGCGCGTCAAGATCGGCATCGGCAAGAAGCCCCACCCCGACTACGATCTCAAGGACTGGGTGCTGTCGCGCTTTTCGGACAGGGAGAAGAAAGAGATCGAGAAGATCCTCCCCGATGTATGCGATGCCGTGGAGCTGATCGTCGGCGGTAACATCGACGAGGCCATGAACCGATATAATTAGTACCGCTCGCAGATCTGAGCTTTTTAAATATTCTATCAAAGGATACCTCCCTTCTTGAAAAGGGGGGCTTTCGGTGTTTCTCTATGCAATTTTTGGACAGTGTTATCAGAGAGAATAAAGACTTCAAAGCTCTGTATAATGCTTTAAAAGAAAAATCCCGCTGCGCCTGCACCGGCGTATCGGGAATCCACAAAGCAAATATCATCTCTGCGCTCTGCCGCCAAAGCCGCGTCAGAGCCTTCTGCGCTGCTCAGAACGAGCAGGAGGCGCAGAC
>CAJOII010000072.1 GCA_905234535.1 uncultured Ruminococcus sp. | reverse complement strand
GACTTGCCCTTCTCGTCGATCCACGAGGTGAGGATATTGCTGCCGATCTCATCCTGACATCTGACAGTCAAGGTGAACTCCTTGCTTGCTGTTGCGGGATGATAGTAGAAGGAGGCAGCGGCGGTCTCGCCGATCTTGGTCCACGCGGTCTGCCCCTTCGCTTTTGCGTAGACTCTGTACGCCTTCGCGCCCGACACCTTGTTCCATGTGATCCTCAGATGCTCACCGGTCGAGTGGGCGCTGTCTGCGGTGGTGGCGTACACCATGTCGAGCTTTGTGAGCGTCGGCGCGCTCAGACGCCTGAACTTCCAGCCCGCGGCGTTGTAGGCGCTCGAGAACTTGTTGTTCTTGTCGAGGCAGCGGATGGTGTAGGTGTATTCTGTGCCGATCTTCGCCGCGGTATCGTCAAAGGTGGTGGAGGCAGTGTCGCCGATGCTCTTCCACGAAGAGCCGTTCTTGATGAACAGGCGATACCGGACGGCGCCCGCGACCTTGTCCCAGGTGATCCTCACACCGCTTTTGACCGCTTCGAACTTCTTGATCTGCGGGGTGGCGACAGCCGAAGAGGACGCGATCTCCTGCTTCTCTCTTTTGACCGAGGCGCCGGTCTGCGGCGCGGGGTCTTCAGAGGAGGTGATGCCTGTCACCTTGCTCTCGCTCTCTGAGGGATCCTGATCATCCGCGAAGACTCCAAACGAGAGCGACGAGAACGCGATGAGGAGGATCAGTACGACGGCTAAGAGTTTTTTCATATTACCGGTCTCCTTCAAATTCGTATATTTCTATTATACCGTCGGTCGTCGTTTTTTGCAACATCTTTTTGCTTTTTACGAAAAAAGCAGGCGCTTTTCAGAGCGCCTGCTGTGTTGTTATGCGTTACAGTACGGGGATGAGGCTTGCGAGCCACCTCTGGATGCGCGTCGCGTCGATGATGGTGACCTTCCCGTCGCCGTCGGTATCGGCGAGCTTCTCCTGCTCGTCTGTGAAGGTTCTGAGAGACGCGAGCTTCTGCTGGATGAAGGTGGCGTCTACGATGGTGACATTACCGTCAAGATCGACATCGCCCTTCTTGCGCTCAAAGCCCGCGGAGGACTTGTCGGCTTCGATGACGATGTAGTTGAGCGCGAGCTCGCCGCCCGAGGGCTTCTCGGAGGTATTGCCGCCGGAGACGGTCGTCATCGAGACGGGGGTGAGCTTTATGTACAGGGTGTCCGCCTTCAGAGAAGCGGGCAGAGCGGTCTTCTCAAAGTGCGCGGTGAGGAGCTTGCGGTTCTCAGGGGTTACGGTCGCGACCGCGCCCGAAAGGTCTGTGAAGTTCTTGCCGTCTGTGCTGTAGGAGAGCTGCCACGAAGCGGGGCACTTGTTCGACGCCGCGAGATAAGCGGTGAAGGTGAAGTTCTCATACCCTTCGGCGGGTACCTCGAACAGCAGATACGGGGAGCCCCAGAGGTTCTTTGAGCCTGCCGCCATGATCGGTACGATCTGAGTCCCCGCGGCGCCGTACTCGGGATCGCTCCATTCGAGCGCTCTCAGGTTCTCGCCGTCTACGGAGAGCTTGAGGCTGCCCTGACCGGTAGTGGCGTTGTAGCCGTTATCCCCTGAGCCGTATTCGGTGAGCTTCTCGCCGGAGACCTTGCCGTCGTTGTCAAATATCCATGCCGCGATCGCGCGGTTTAAGTCAATGTCGGGCTTGGGCTCAGTGGGAGCCTCGGTGGGCGTTTCGGTGGTAGCTTCGGTCGGCGCTTCGGTAGGGGGCTCTGTAGGAGGCTCTGTAGGAGGCTCTGTAGGAGGCTCGGTGGGGATGACCTCGGGCGGGGTGTACTTTGAGATATACTGAGAGGAGATCCACGCCTCGCGGCTGTAGAGCCAGTCGATCATATACTGATATTCGTCGTCAAAGTCAAACTGATCGTAGGTGGTGTTTCTCGGATCCTGACTGTAACTCACGCCGATGATCTGCTTGTAGCTGTTGTAGGTATATTCCGCGGTGAGCTTTCTCAAGGACGAGTGGTTCGCGACCCAAGCGGTGTCAACGACCATCGGCCAGACCTGATAGTTCATCGCGGCTGAGCCTCTGAGGTAGCTCTGATAGATGTCCGCGGAGTAGAGATAGGGGGTCTCGTCCGACGAGCCCTTGAGCTTTTGGATCGCGGGGACAAAGTCCTCAAACCATACCTTGTAGACCTCGTCCATCACCTGTGACTGTTTCGAGGATCGGTTGAGGAAGTTCGTGTTGCCGCCCTTCTTGGTGGAGAACCAGCCGGAGGGCAGGGTGTAGTCGCCCACCCCCATGCGGTTGAGGTCAGACGAGACGCCGTTCGCGTTGCCTAAAGAGTTATCATAATCCCAGACGGGAGAGGCGAAGAACTTGTACTTGCCGTTCTCGTCGGGCTTATAGACGAAGAAGAACGATCCGGAGCCGGAGTCCCAGTTTTTGCCCAGCTCGTTGATCAGGTAGACCTTCGCGAGGGAGTTGAGATCAATGTAGTCGTTAAGGTTTGAAGCGTTCGCGATCAGCTTCTCCCACATCGCGTTGTACTTGGAGCGGATGTAGCTGCGGACAGAGGTGTAGTTGGGGTCGGTCGACTCGAGCTCGGGAGACTTGATGGTGAGGTTGACGCCCGAGCTGGCGGAGGCGGTGAAGTCGTCCGCCGAAGGGGCGGGATCGATCTCGATAACGAAGGAGTAGTCCGCCTTTCTGCCGCCGGTCGCGGGATCGAGATAGTCGTCTTCGGCGACATCCGAGATCAGGTTGTTCTTGCCGGCTTCGATCTTCTGACACATCTGATACGCGCCCTGATAGACGCCGTTGACATAGAAGTCGATGAAGCGCGAGTCGGAGGCGTAGGGCACGCCCACCTGATCCGCCATATCATAGAGGATGCGGTTTCTCGCCAGAGCGGGATCCTGGAAGTTTGAGATCAGAGAGAACTTCTTGGTCTTGGGCATACCGTCGATCTCGACTGCGGACTGGAAGGTGACATTGAAGCCCTTCTTGTCGGCGTTCCACGAGGTGTTGCCTCTGCCCTTGATCTTCTTGATATCGGAGACCTCTACCTTGCCGTCATGAGAGGAGAAGGCGCCTGTTGCCGCAGCGGAGTTCTCTTTGCTCTGTGTGAGATAGGTCATCAGATCCTGACCCGAGAACGAGTCGGTGTTGTTGATCCACAGAGCCGCCTCGGCTGAGGAAAACATGAATTTGACCGAGTAGGTTCTGCCGCCTGAGGAGAGGGGATATGTCTTGTTGTTTTCTGCTTTAAACTTGGTGACCGAAAGCGGAGAGAGCGTTTTATCCCCGAGGGTCGCCTCTGAGGAGAAGGTGCTGTAGAGCTCGACCTCCTGAGACTCTTTGACCGACGAGGGCAGGAAGAGGATGTAGCTGTCTCCTTTTTGGTTCCATTTGACCCACGCCTCGCTGTCCATCGCGCCCGACTGAGCCGCGTGGGCGTAGAGGTTCGAGGGAGAAGCGATGGTCAGCGCCGCGTCTCCTACGGTCACGGTGTCGGTTTTGGAGACCATGCCGAGGGTGGCGCCGCTCTGATTCTTCGCAATAACGGTGCCGCTGATCTGATAGACGCCGTCGGAGTCGGGAGTGAAGGTCGCGCTCGAGGCGCTGCCGATCTCCCGATCGTTGACGCGGATCGAGTAGAGTATCGTCGCGCCCTCAACAGGGGTATCGAGCATAAGGGAGATGCTGACGCTTTCTCCCGCTTTGACCTTGTTCGAAGAGAGCTTCAAGGTCGCCTTGAGGTCATAGTCATACTTTGCGTCAAGATAGCCTGTGTTATCCCAGTCGGTGACGACGGCGCGGTTCTTGCCCGCCTTGAAGTCCGCGGCTGTGAGGAGAACGGAGCTGTTCCACAGCTTCTCCTCGTTGCCGCGCCAGAAGCGCATCGCGGTCTTGCCCGCGTCTTCTTTGGTGACGGTGTACTTGTAGAGAGTACCCTGTGTGATTGTCCGCACGCCCGTTCTCGGGTTGTAGCGGGTCTTGTCCGCCTGAGCGATCACGACGGACTTGCCGTCGTTGTCCGCGCGGGAGTATTCGGTGAAGTTTGCGTAAACGGTGCAGGGGGAGCTCATGTAGTATCCCCACTCTGCGGGAGATTCTACAGAGAGATAGAGCACATCGCCCTCTGAGAAGCCCTCCGCGGCAGAAGCGGAAATACCGGCTGTCGTTAATAGGGAGACCGTCATGATGAGAGCGAGCAGGAGAGACAGGAATTTTTTCATCGTATTCACCTCGAAATTTATATTTTACAAAATATAATTCTTTATCATCCATTGTACTTGAAAACGGCGTTTTTTTCTACTGGGAATAGTACCAAAAAACTCGAAATATTTTAGGTAAAGTGCGCAAACAAACCGCCTGATTCGAAACAAAAAGGAAGGGTGAAACCATTTGAAAAATTTTTTAAAAAATATCGAACAAACATTTGCGTTTTCCAAAAGAATGTGGTAGAATAGGATTATCAAAGGAAAGTCACATTTCTATCACGGAGGATGACCTATGAAACCACTGTCTAAAAGCCAACAGAAAATATACGACTATATTGTGGACTGTACGAACCACGGCAAGGTTCCGTCCATCAGGGAGCTGTGCGCCGCTACGGGGCTGAGCTCCACCTCGACCGTCGCCTATCACCTCAAGGCGCTTGAGGAGAAGGGGCTGATCGAGAGAGAAGAAGGGCTCAACCGCTGCATCAAGCTGAAGAATGATACTCCCGCCTTCAAGGTGCCGCTCTTGGGCAGGGTCACCGCCGGTCAGCCGATCTTGGCGGTCGAAGAGATCGAGAGCTACATCCCCGTGCCGGAGGATGTCAAAAAGGGCAGAGAGCTGTTCGCGCTCAGGGTCGTCGGCGAGAGTATGATCAACGCCGGTATCTTTGACGGCGATATCATTGTCGTCCACCGCACGCCCTCCGCTTCAAACGGCGAGATCGTGGTCGCGATGGTGCCGGATGAGATCTCGGGAGAGATGAGCGCGACCGTCAAGCGCTTTTATAAGGAGAAGGGGCATATCCGTCTCCAGCCGGAGAACGACGCCTTTGAGCCGATCATCGCCGATGAGGTGATCCTTCTCGGCAAGGTGGTCACCCTGATCCGCAACTACGACTGACCCGTTATCGGACGGTAAAATGAAGATGAAAAGTTTTTCTTTTCAAATTGTTTAATCTCCGTTAATAGTCAGTTCACAAATTCCTCGGAGTTTGCGTTATAATAATATCGTACTCAGCAAGAACCGCACTTGTTAAGTATTTGTTCTACCCTCCTCAATACGAGCCACACGGGCTCGACATTGTAACCCTCATTTTATTTGGATTTATCCCCAGAAAGAACGCCGCGTGAGAACGCGGCGTTTCTTTTGTGCATAATGATGAGAAAACGGACGGCAGCCGTTCTGACATGGCTGTCGTCCGTTTGTGTTATATTGAAGTTCGGATCAGTAGCTGCAGCTGTGGACGAAGCTGAGCCACTCGGATGCCTTGATCGTTTTATAGGAGTAGCTATGGCTCAGCGGGAAGATCCCCGACGGGATCGCTCTGCCCATCGGACAGGTGCATTCGGCGTATAAGGGATAGTATAGGGGGTATTTGATCTCTTCCTCGAAGCTGCTGCCCTGCGGGACATAGTCTACTGTCCTTCTGGCGACGACTGTGCCCTCTTTGAGACGGATATGATTGATATGATAGCCGTTCGCGGCAAATCCTGTTTCCGCAAAAAGACCTCTGTTCTCCGGGAACGGGTTACAAAATGCGAAATAGGAATTTGATACAAAGAATCCGATATAAGCAATCTGATTATTCTTTATCGTGAATACATATCTCGGACTGGCGGACGCCGGAGTTTTTCCGCTGTCAAGAATCAGTTCGGGGATACCGTCTTCCGTGATGTCATACAGGCTCATATTGGTGGTGGTCTCTTCAGCATAGCCGTAAGGGGTGGTCACCTTGAGATACTTCTTGCTGATGACGAAGTCCTTGTAAAGATCAGACCACGCGCCGGGGGCCGTTGTCCGGAACACCACGGAGGAGCCTGTCACATTATAGGAGCTGATAGACTTTCCGTTACTGTCACAGGCGCGTATCGTAAAGGTGTATTTCGTGCCGCTCTTACAATTTGTAAGCGTCCGGAAGTCATATTTTTCGTCGCCTCATATTGTGGAATCTCCGTCTTTATAGAAGACCGCATAGGATGCTGCGCCGTCTACTTTATCATAGGTGACAATAATACGGTCTCCCCACTGTGTTGCCCGAATGTTGTCCGGATAGCGAAAATAGTGCAGTGAGGTGCCCTCGGTGCTGTAGCCGGAGATAAAGGCTCCCTTACTGTCGACACACCTGACCGTATATCGATAGACTTTGTTGCTGTCGCAGTTTTTATGAAGATAGGAAGTGGAGGTGGTTTTGTACAGCTTGTGCCATCCGGAGTCGACATCCGGACGGTTGTAGAATACCTGATAGTATTTGACTCCCGCGATCGCGTTCCATGTGACACTGACAGCGCTTTGTGTGTGTGACGCGGTCGCTTTGATCTCGGTCGGGAAATGATAGTAATGAACAGTGGCGCCGGTGTTGTCGTATCCGGAGGTGAACTTTCCGTTTTGATCGATACATCTGATCGTGTAGCGGTAGGTCTTGTCGTTGACGCATCCCGAATGGATGTAAGAGTTCTCGGCGGTCTGAGCGAGCTTATGCCAGCCGGAGTCGACATCCGGGCGGTTGTAGAATACCTGATAAAGCTGTGCGCCATCTGATTTGTCCCAGGTGATCTTGATGCAGCCGAGATCGGTGACAGCCGCGGCCTTGATGTTCTTCGGGGTATCGAACTGAGTGCTGTAAGTGAGGAATCTTGCGGATATGCCGCCGACAATATAGTCGCTGATGAACGCGCCGTTTTTGTCGATACAGCGCACGGTGAAGGTGTAGCTGACGCCGCCTGTGCCGGCGGTGTAGTCGTAGCTCAACGCCTTGGTGTCGGCGAGTCTCTTGTAGCCGGTCCCGTTTTTGATGAAGACGCGGTACAGCCCCGACGGAGAGACCTTGTCCCATGATACGGTGATCTTGCCTACGGCGGAAGAGATACTCAGCGTCGGAGAGAATCCGTAAACCGACGAGATCCCCGGATCCTCATAGTCGCTCGCGATCTGACCCTTGCTGTTGATGGCGCGCACGGTGAAGGTGTACTTTGTCTTGTAGACAGCTTTGGTGAACCGGTAGGAGAGCGCGTCGGTATCGATGACCTTGGTCCACTTGGTGACCGACCCGCCGTAATAGTACAGGCGGTACTTGACGGCGCTCGTTACCTTGCCCCATTCGACCGTGATCCCCGAAGCGGAGTTCTCGGCTTTTAACAGCTGAGGCGTTTTGAGCTCATAGGTCGTTGTGTTGCCGGTGAGGGTGTTGCCCGGGATGTGCATCTTATAGACGAAGCGTGAGCGCAGCTTCTCGAGGGTCATGGAGGAGTCCCACGCGATCTTATTATTGTTGTCGACATTCGCGTCGGTATAGTATACCTTGCTCCCGGTCACCTTGATGATGATGATCGAATGAGAGTCGCCGTCGATCCTGACGAGGTCGCCCGCGTAGATGGTGCCCATCGTATAGGTGAGCTTGTTGAAATATCCGTCTGTGTAATATTTGATGCCGAATATCTCATATAAAAGCTGACAGGCGTATCCGTGACAGGTCCACGCCTTGGCATAGCCGTCTTCGTAGTATGTACCGGAGTATCTGCCGTTGTGGGGATATTTTATTCTCAAAGCGGCGAGCTTTGTCTGAAAGCCCTTTTCGCTGGGGATCGACAGAGCGCCCGATGAGCTGATATCCGCCGATCTGCCTGAGTCCGCGGCCTCTGCCTGACGGGCGGACGCGCTGATCGGAGAGATCAGCAGAGATGTGATGAGGATGACCGCGGCGATGACCGCGGATAACCATTTCTTGAACAAATCGAAACCTCCTTAATAAGGATGATTGTATCGCTAAACAGATATCTTTTTCGACGCGATGGTCAGGATTACACATTCTCCTTTAAATAATCTGCCCACATCCCGCAGGCGGTATCGGTGAAGTGGATGCCCATATCCTCCTTGTCGGAGCAGTATTCATCCTTCAGATATCCGTTTTCATCCGCGAACAGCGAGTACAGGTCAAGGTACATATAGCCGTTCTCTTCAGCGAAGCTTTTGAGCTTTTCGTTGAAGGTGCGGATCAGCTTGTTGTTGAGATCGTCATACTCACAGCCCTTGACGATCGGGGTGACGGACTGGATATAGATTGACGCGTGCTCACTGTGTGCGAGGATGTTGTCGGTCAGCGTTTGGGCGGCTGACAGCGCGCCGTCCACTCCGTAGAGCCCGATATCATTCATTCCGAGCATGATGAAGACCTTAGACGCGCCGGTCTTCTCGGCGCAGTATTCCGTAAGCGTCGTCTCACCTTCATATACCGGATGAACGGCGTCGGGGTCGTCGATATCCCACAGGGCGTTGTTATACGAAAGGCTGCCCGAACAGAAGAACTGAATTTTTCCGAGCGCGTCGGGGTTCTCCTCACAGTAATAGCATAGCTTCAGGGTGATGCTGTCGCCGACCATTACCGCGTCGTCAAACCACGACGCTTCTACAGGACCGACCTTTTGGACGATATCCTTGCCGTTTGCGGTGGTGGAAAGCGTTGCTTCTTCCGGCTCTGTTTCGGCGGGCTGACAGGCTGCCATCGTGAGAAGCGAAAGGATCAGGCTGATTAATAAGAGGACAGTAAGCATTTTTTTCATTTTATCACCACAAATATTCTTTTTCGGAAAAAAGATAATGTATCTTACATTATAACCTGAAATGTCAAAACCTGCAAGAATAATCGGGAAAGATTTTCAAAATGTTTAAATTTGTCGAATTTTTGCGCAAAAAATCGCCTGTGACCGACAAGATCACAGGCAAAACTTCGATCATTCTTCCATCTGCTTGCCTAAAAACGCGGCGGCTGACTGGGCAAGTTTGAGCTCGGTCTCGGTCGGGAACTGGATGTGTTCACCTTTGAGCATGACGACCGCGCCGGTGACATCGCCCGCGGCGATGATGGGATAGATGACCGCTGCGGCGTGGTTGAGACCCTCTACCGGCTGTACCTCGTCTACAGAACTTTGATGTGCGTTGTAGGAGCGGCGGCTCTCCATGTAGTTCTCCAGCGCCGCGGTCACCCGGCGCTCGAGGTATTCGCGCTTGGAGACTCCCGCCGCGGCGATCACATGATCGCGGTCGCACACCAAGGTCGGCATTGAGCTGATGCGCGAGAGCACATCGGCATACTGTACCGCGAAGGCGCTGAGCTCTCCGACAGGAGAGTATTTCTTGAAAATCACCTCGCCGTCTGTCGCGGTATATATCTCCAGCGGGTCGCCCTCGCGGATGCGAAGGGTCCTGCGGATCTCTTTGGGGATGACGACCCTGCCGAGGTCGTCGATTCTTCTGACAATTCCTGTAGCTTTCATTCTGATACTCCTTGCTTTACTTTACAAAATCTTGCATTAGTAGTGTTTACAGCATATCGGCAATCATTCAAAAACCGCGTAGGAAGAATCTGTAAAACAAATTTGACACAAATGAAAGATCCCGCCGCTTTTGCGGCGGGATCCTGTGATATCACAGGAATTTTTGAAAAGCGAAGGGCAGGGGATAATTTTGGTCGGGCTTCATTACAACATGACTATCATTGATATTTATCCTTCATCTGAGCCATGAAGGCTCTCCATTCGATCTCGTCGATATCATATTCCTTTGCAAATTCCAGCGTATCGGCGACAGACTGATTCTTGCTGATATATGCGAGGATATCCTTATTCAACATCATTTTCGGATGACTGAGACTCGCGAGTAATCTCATGAGTTTTGTTTCTTTTTTATCAAGAGAGAGCGCGGCGGCAATTTTATCCAGGACCTTTTCGGAGGGAGCGGGGCGGAGCCCGTTCTCAATATAAGACATATAGACAGTGGAAACCCCCGCAAGAGATGAGAGCTTTTTGATCGTCATGGATCTTTCTTTTCTTTTTTCTCTGACAAATTCTCCGAAAGTCTGTTTCATAAAGAATACCAAAATAAAAAACGAAATAAATTGTTTGATTTTTGTATAAACTGTAGAAATATTTTACCACAATTTATAAAAAATGTCAATTGAAATTATCAACGAAAAATGATAAACTAAAAATAGTTTATAGTTGACACATTCCCGCAGATATCTTATAATAAATATGATATCTTAGGAGGGATGAATATGCTTACTAAAAGCGAAAAACAGATTATGGATCTGCTGTGGAGTGTTGACAGACCCCTGTCTTGTACCGAGATCGTTGAGTTATCCGGAGACAAGACATGGAAGGACAGCTATGTTCACTCTCTCATCAAGTCTCTGCTGAAGAAGGATGTCGTGAAGATCGAGGGGTTCGAGCTGATTTCGAGAAGCTATGCGAGAAAGTTCGCGCCCAAGGTTACGAAGGAAGAATTCTATCTCAGAGAGTATCTTGAAGAGAACGAGGAGAACAGCATGCCCGCTCTGTTCGCGGCTTTTGCGAAGACCAAAGCCGACGAGAAGACCATGAATGAGATAGAAGATATGATCCGGGACTGGAAAAAGGGCAAGGGAATCAAATGACGGTCGATTTCGGATCTTTCCCGTTTGCGTTTATGATGGCGATCATCACCAATTCGCTGATGATCTTCGTCATGTTCCTGCTCAGGAAGAGCCGTTCTTTTGCCAATATATTCGGCGTGGGCTTCATGCTGCTCTTATATGTGCTCTGCATTCTCAGGATGATTATGCCGTTGGAGTTCCCGGATATTCAAATCATTTTAAGAGACGAAGTCTTTTACGCGTCGGTGGTGGACTTCTTTGAGGGAAGATCCCCGTTGACAAGCTTTCTGCCGTTTAACTTTGTCTTTATCCTCCTTCTGCTGTGGGGAGTTGCTGTTTTGATTTTGACGGTCAGGCTGATCGTCAAAGAAGCGCGCTTCAAACAGAGGGTCGCTCAGTTTGAAAATATTGCGACCGAATCGGAGAAGAAGATCCTCGAAGAAGTGATCCCGGAGGTCTTCGGCAAGAGGAAGAACATCACCCTGATCAAGACCAAAGCGGTGAACGAGTCCTTCACCGCGGGGTACTTTCAGAAGAAGATCCTGCTGCCCGATATCGAGTTCGACGAAGAAGAGCTTCGGATGATCCTGCGCCACGAGTGCTGTCATATCAAGAACCGCGACATCTGGGTGAAGCTCCTGATCGAGATCTACTGTATCATCTTCTGCTGGAATCCGGTCTCGTATCTGCTCAAGGTCGATATCAACGATACGCTCGAGAACCGCTGCGACCTCAGCGTCGTGAAGGACTTTGGCGATCTTGACCGGCTGCGTTACGCGCAGACAGTGGTCAAGTTCATGGCAAAGGAGAAGAACCACGAGATCCCCTTCACACAGTCCCGCTTCGCGCAGAAGCGCTCTAACGCCGAGGCGAAACGCAGAATCATGGCGATCTTAGGCATAGAGATCAAGAAAGCGAAACAGATCTTCCTGACCGTGATCGTCAGTATCCTGTTTGTCGGTCTTTTTGTCGTGTCTTACCTTTTCATTTGGCAACCGTTTATCGGAGACAAATATCTGTCTGAAGAAGATTTTGAGGGATCGGATGACGGAATGATTTCTGATGAGGGAAATTCTTACCTTATACATCAGAAAGACGGCAGCTATGTCTTTTATTTTGGTAATGTACCGGTGGAGACAGTCTCACCGGAGGATATTGAAAATGGTTTGTATGATGATTACCCTGTCTATGATGAATAGTTAGGAGAATCATAAATGAAAAAAATAGGCAAGTCGTTTGTCGCCATCGTATTAGTGTTTTTGATGATGTTCTCGACCCTCGCGATCGTCGCGACGGCGGAGTCCGCCTCTGACGGCGGCACCGGCACCGGTATCTCAGACGATAATCCCACCAGAGCATATGAACTGGTTTGGAAATACAGACTGCATAATGGAGTCTATCAGAAACGCAGATGGAACAATACTCTCGGAAAATGGTATGATCCCTATTGGATCAATGTTGGATAACCTATAAATACATACGAATAACACTGCAATCCTCTTGCAGTGTTATTTCAGAGAAAACGATTTATGTTCTTTAAGAGCATACAATAATAATCAATAATATTTTATAAGCAAACATTACAACCTCAGGATTTCATCATATAACCTTTTTCATCTCCTTTTCAGCCACCGCTTGAGCGGTGGCTGTTTTTATGAGCACATTTCCTGAATTCTAAAGGATTTTTGGCGCTCCTGCATAAGGGGAGCTGTCACCGTAGGTGACTGAGGGGTCGCTCTGACAGAAGCGAGGGAGGCAGATAAAACCCGACCGGCATCTCTAAGTACAGCAGTCCTCCGACACTTCGCATCACTCGTCCTTACTCATGGATAGCTTCTTCAAAAGCTTTTTACAGACTGACAGGGACTGCGTCAGCAGTCCCTGTGCTCGTTGAGAAAGGGTAATGTCGAATGAGAATTTTATAGCATAACCATCTCTCAGGTTTCTGTTTATTCTAAGCTCGCAAGATGTCTTTGGATCTTGGTTGCGTCGATGATGGTGGTCTCGCCGTCAAGGTCAAAGTCGGAGTACCGGAGAGTATGATAGCTGTGGTTGTGTTCGTCACCGAACAGATACGCTCCTTCGCTCTGATCATCCTCAAGCGGCTTGATGCTCGCGAGAGCCTTCTGGATCCATGTCGCATCGATCACGGTGATGCTGCCGTCGTTATCGACATCG
>CAJOII010000071.1 GCA_905234535.1 uncultured Ruminococcus sp. | reverse complement strand
GTTTGCGAGTGTGTACATCGCCTCGGCAAAATACATGGGCTCCAAAAAAACTGGTCGGATGCTCTCGTACTTCTGCGGAAGATCGAAGAAGTACTTGTAGATCACGCAGCAGCCTATCTCGACAAGCGGACTCTGTGAGGTGAACAAGATCGCCTGCGGCCTGACCGGAAGGGGTTCTTCGATCCTGTCGGGCGCGATGATAATGTCGGCGTCAAGGAGCGCGTCTCTGCTCTTGCTGACACACAGGACGGCGCCCTTCTCCTCGAGCAGTCTTGCGGCTTCGTCCAAGTACAAATCCTCACAGTCGGTCACCACCGTCACACGGCCGCAAAAATCAAAGAGATCCCTCGGGATCGGGACATATTCTCCGCTCGGATCGATCAGAGACACCGTAAGATCCTTGTCCTTTGCTTCGCTCAAAAGATACAAAGCGGCGTTCTCGCACATTCGCTTACTAAGCTCGAAGCTCTCAAACCGCCGGTAGCCCTTCTCGGACAGCTCGAGATCGGCGGGACACAAGAGATGATTCCTCTGCGACTTGACGAAGCGGTCGATCGCGTTCCAGTCGACTGTCTTTCTGTACTTCTCATAGGTGATGCACTTGATCGCCGCCTTATCGCAGTAGAGGTGCTCCACCCGGATCTTGTTGGTTTTCAAACGCAGAAAAGAGAGCACTCCCCTGCTCTTCTTCTCTTCGATATTCAGCGCTGTTATCATATACATTCCTCCGCGTAATTCGTTTGTATAATATACGCGAAGGACAAAGGTTTTATGAACGAAAAAGCTCCCGTGAAGGGAGCCGTAAATTACAAGTCAATATCCAATTCTACCGGACAGTGATCGGAGCCGAAGACATCGGTATGGATGACGGCGTCCTCCACCCTCTCCTTGAGTCTGTCGGAGACGATGAAATAGTCGATACGCCATCCCGCGTTGTTCGCCCTCGCGTTGAAACGGTACGACCACCACGAATAGACGCCCGCGGCGTCCGGATAGAGAAAGCGGTAGGTGTCGGTATAGCCCGATGACAGGATCGCCGTCATCTTCTCCCGTTCTTCATCGGTAAATCCGGCGTTCCTGCGATTCGACGAAGGGTTCTTGAGATCGATCTCCCGGTGCGCGACATTGAGATCGCCGCAGAAGATCACGGGCTTCTTCTCGTCAAGCGTCTGGATATAGGAGAGAAAGTCGTCCTCCCAGCGCATCCGGTAGTCGAGACGCCGAAGCTCGTTCTGCGAGTTCGGGGTATAAACGGTGACGAGGTAGAAGTCCTCATATTCTAAAGTGATGACCCTGCCCTCGTGATCATGCTCTTCAATCCCGATACCGTAGGATACCGAGAGCGGAGTGTGCTTCGTAAAGATCGCGGTGCCGGAATAGCCCTTCTTCTCCGCATAGTTCCAGTAGCTTTGGTAGCCATCGAAGGAAAGGTCGATCTGACCCTGCTGCAGCTTCGTCTCCTGCAGGCAGAAGAAGTCCGCGTCAAAGGACGAGAAGATCTCCTTAAAGCCTTTATTCACCACGGCTCTCAGGCCGTTGACATTCCATGAGATGAATTTCATCTGACCACTCTCCCCTGTTTTCCGATCACTTCAGCGCGTCTGTGATCTTCTCAAAATGCATGCTGTGGCTCGCTTTGACGAGGACGGTATCGCCCTGCCTGACAATGCTTCTGATCTTCTCTGAGCACTTTTCGACCGTCTCAAAGTACACAGCTTTGTCGCCGTATCCTTCGGCTAAGCTCTTCGCCAAAGGCCCGCACGCGACGAGGACATCGATCCCTTTCTCCTTCGCGTAAGCGCCTACCTCTCTGTGAAGGATGATCTCGTCTGTGCCGAGCTCCTTCATATCGCCCAAGACAGCGACAGTCCTGCCCGAAAGACGCGAGAGGGTATCGAGCCCCGCCTTGACGGAGGTGGGGTTCGCGTTGTAGCAGTCATCGATCACAATGTACTCGCCGTTATCGATGATCCGGTTGCGCGAGCCGACATTCTGAAAACTCTCGACGCCGCGCTTGATCTCGTCGGGAGAGAGCCCTAAGGTCTCGCCCACCGCCATCGCGGCAAGAGCGTTTAGTACCATATGTCTGCCGGGAGCGGGGATCTTCACATCGATCCTTGTGTCTTTATGGCAGAGAGTGCAGAAGGTGCCTTTGAGGTTGTCTTCGGCGATATTCTCCGCATAGTACTCTCTGCCGGTGTCAATGCCGTAGAAGATCGGCTTTATCCCGCGGTATTCTTCTATGGTCGCGAGCTTGTCGTCGTCTCCGCAGAGGATGATCGCGCCGTCTTCTCTTAGGTATTTGAACATTTCGGTCTTGGCTTTCAGCACGCCGTCACGGTCGATCAGGTTCTCGAGGTGACAGCAGCCGATGTTGGTGATGACCGAGATATCGGGACAGACCATCTCAGAGAGCCTCGTCATCTCCGAGAAGTCGGAGATACCCATCTCGATCACCGCCGCTTGTGCGTCTTCTTCGAGAGCGAAGAGGGTCAGCGGAACGCCGAGCTCGTTGTTGAAGTTCCCCTGCGTCTTATGGGTGATGTACTTTTCTTTCAGCACCGAGTAGATCAGCTCTTTGGTCGAGGTCTTGCCGACAGACCCGGTGATCCCGACGAACGGGATCGTAAAAAGCGAGCGGTAGTACTTCGCGATGCCCTTGAGCGCGACTAAGGTGGACGGGGTCAGGATATACGGGATATCCTCGTCGGGAGCGCTCTCGCACAAAACGCAGGAAGCGCCCTGCTTCTTAACCTGAGCGATGAAGTCATGGCCGTCGGCACGCTCGCCCTTGATAGCGGCAAAGAGCGAGCCCTCCCCCGCCTGTCTTGAGTCGGTAACGATGGATGTGATCTTGATAGCGGGATCGCCGTAGAGCGTGCCCTTGCAGCTGTCGGCGATCTCTCGTAAAGTTAACGGTTTCATAAATATTTCTCTGTTTCTTATTTTTTGAGCGAGAGCTCGATGATCTTTTCACACAGCTCGGGATAGCCGATCCCGTCCGCCGCTGCCTCCTGCGGGAGAAGCGACATCGGGGTCATCCCGGGGAGCGTGTTCGCCTCTAAGCAGTAGAAGTCGTTCTTCTGATCAAGCAGAAAGTCGACTCTGCCGTAAACCTTCAGCCGAAGCACCTCAAAAGCGTGTTCCGCTTCTCTCTGCATCTTCTCGGCGACAGCGGGGTCAAGATGAGCGGGACAGATCTCCTCGGTCGCACCCGCCTGATACTTATTCTCATAGTCATACCAGCCGCTCTTCGGGATGATCTCGATGATCGGCAGCGCCCTGCCGCCTAAGATACCGACAGAGAACTCGCGGCCTTTGACATATTCCTCCACCAGCACATCGTCGTCAAAGCGAAACGACCCGCCGACCGCCGAGACCAGCTCCTCGCGGGATGAGACGATCCTAACGCCGACAGAAGAGCCCGCGGAGCAGGGCTTGACGACGCAGGGAAACGAGGTCCAGCTGTCAAGATACCCCTCTCCCATGAAGTCGCGCTTGTAGAGCCTGCTCTTCGGGGTGGGGACATTAGAGTTGATGAAGATGCCCTTGGTCACGCCCTTGTGCATCGCAATCGCCGCGCCGAGCATATCGGAGCCGGTGTACTTGACGCCGTGCAGCTTGAGCGCCGCCTGGATGGTGCCGTCTTCTCCCTCGCCGCCGTGAAGTCCCAAGAAGGTGATATCCGCGTAGCGGCAGATGTCGAGGACATGGTCGCCGAAGTAGACATCGCTCTGATTCTTGCGGCTCTTCTTCACCGCCTCGATATCGGGAGCGGTGCGCCGGATGACGGCGTTCTCGGTGAAGTCGTAGTTATTCTCAAAGAGGCTCTCGATGCTCTCGAGCGGCTTCTCATAACCCATAAAGGGGTCGATGGTGACCACCCTGTGGCCCTTACTGCGTAAAGCCGCGGCAATCTTCGATCCCGACAGGATCGATACATCGCGCTCAGAGGAGATCCCTCCGGCTAATACAACGATATTCATATACTTTCCTCCTATGTGATACAAAGGGTTTTTCCTCCATATCCCGTTTTCTACAGTTTTTTGCAACCGGCTTCTGTCGGAGAAGAAAACCCTCCGCCGCGCCGCCGCTCGTCGTACTCACTGAAAACGGTCAGACTTGACCGTTTCTCTGCTCGTGTGACGGCTCCTCCTTTCCCCACAATTCGGGGAATTGCGGGGGTCCCTTTTGCCCCACCTCCCCTTAACAAGGGGAGGCTGATTTCGGCAAGTCGTGGGCGCCTTGCCCTACAAATTCGGGTGAGGGTGAAACCCTCCCACAGTTCTTAGTTCTTAGCTCTTAGCTCTTCACTATATGGTTATTCTCCGATGATCTTGATCAGCGCGTGCTTTCTTCTTTTGCCGTCGAGCTCATAGTAGAAGATCTGTTCCCATGTACCGAAGTCGAGCGCGCCGTTCGTGATCGCGCAGACGACCTCGCGCCCCATCACGGTGCGCTTCAAGTGCGCGTCGGCGTTGTCCTCAAAGCCGTTGTGACGATACCGGCTGTAGGGTTTCTCGGGAGCCAGCTTCTCGAGCCAGACCTCGTAGTCCTGATGAAGCCCCGGCTCGTCGTCGTTGATAAATACCGAGGCGGTAATGTTCATCGCGTTGACGAGCACCAAGCCCTCCTTGACGCCGCTCTCATCGATCGCTCGCTGTACATCGCGGGTGATGTTGACGATCCTCCTGCGCGCGGGAATCTCAAACCACAGCTCTTTTCTGAAACTTTTCATACTGCACCTCAGAACAAGAATGAGTTATATCCCCAGTTCTCGACCTCTTCGAACTTGACATAGACCTTGTCGCCCGGGATCGAGAACTGCTCAGATACGATCTCGCAGATCTTTTTGGTGAGCGCCTCGTACTTCTCCCTTGTCGCGCGTCCTAAGAGCTTGACCTCAAAATACGCGATGTCGGTATCGTTCTTCCCGCCGAAATAGAGGCGGCAGTTATCGGATACCTCTACCATTAAGTATGCTTCGCTCTTGCCCAAGATACCGACGGCTTCTCCCAGAGATGCCTTGAGCTTGAGCTCTTCTTCCTTCGAGACGGTGTTCGTCAGTCGCGCGTTGATATACGGCATATGTAAAACTCCTTTATCAGATTTCAACTGCTATTATAATACCAAACGGAAAAGAACGCAAGTACGATGCCGCCAAATCAATGATAATTTCATTTATTTTCTTTTAACATATTGATTCAAAGATGGCGCCATGCTATAATTTAAATGAATGAAATGATTTTTCATTTGAAACGATCTCAATTAATTCAAGGAGGTATCTTTATGCCATTAGTAAACGCGAAAGAAATGCTCACCAAGGCCAAGGCGGGCCACTACGCTGTCGGTCAGTTCAACATCAACAACTTAGAGTGGACCAAGGCGATCCTGCTCACCGCAGAGGAGCTCAAGTCTCCCGTCATCTTAGGCGTATCTGAGGGCGCCGGCAAGTATATGTGCGGCTACAAGACTATCGTCGGTATGGTCAACGGTATGCTTGAAGAGCTCGGCATCACTGTTCCGGTCGCGCTGCATCTTGACCACGGCTCCTATGAAGGCGCCAAGAAGTGCATTGAGGCGGGCTTCTCGTCCATCATGTTCGACGGCTCTCACTATCCGATCGAAGAGAACTTTGAGAAGACCAAGGAGCTCGTCGCGATCTGCGAGGAGAAGGGTCTCTCGATCGAAGCCGAGGTCGGCTCCATCGGCGGCGAAGAAGACGGCGTTATCGGTATGGGCGAGTGCGCGGATCCCAACGAGTGCAAGATGATCGCTGACTTAGGCGTCACCATGCTCGCGGCAGGCATCGGCAACATCCACGGCGTCTATCCCGAGAACTGGCCGGGTCTCTCTTTCGAGACGCTCGACGCGATCCAAGAGAAGACCGGCGCGATGCCCTTAGTTCTCCACGGCGGCACAGGTATCCCGGACGATATGATCAAGAAGGCGATCTCCTTAGGCGTTTCGAAGATCAATGTCAACACCGAGTGCCAGCTCGTCTTCGCTGAGGCGACCAGAGCCTATATCGAAGCCGGCAAGGATAAGCAGGGCAAGGGCTTCGACCCCAGAAAGCTCCTCGCTCCCGGCACCGAAGCGATCAAAGCCAAGGTCAAAGAGAAGATGGAGATCTTCGGTTCTGTAGGAAAGGCTTAAGCGCCGAGCGCCGCAGCCCGAGTATAACGACCGACGAGCCGGGACTGCCCATAAGGATACACCGTATCCGTTGGGTGGTTGGGCGAGTGGGAGTTATACGAGGAACAGCGCAGGCGAACGAGGCGTGATATGAAGCGCCGAGTCGCGCAGCCCGAGTATAACGACTGAATAAATAAGCGACACCCGATCTCAGAGTGATCTGAGATCGGGTGTTTTCTATCGTTAGTCTTCTGTTATTTCTGACACTTGATCTTCCAGCCGGTGGAATTGTAACTGCTGGTGAAGGATTTTGCGTCGCTCGAGATACAGCGCACGGTGTAGTAGTAGGTGGTGCCCGACTTTGATTTGTACTCTCATCTATCCAATTGTATTATTGCAATACATTTATGAATAAATTATTTTAGCAGTTTATACTAATATTCAATTAAACGCTTTAATAATCCAATCTCTGGCAGTAATGCTCGTAATGGTGTGTGCAGAGATACTGCGGATAGTATCACTCAAGCG
>CAJOII010000070.1 GCA_905234535.1 uncultured Ruminococcus sp. | reverse complement strand
ATATCCTGTCTATCTTTTCGATCGGTTATTTTCTTGCACATATCTTCATTGAAGCTTTTTCCACTTATCGTGTATGTGTTTATCCATTATTCCTTGTTTATGCTGCGTTAGGTGTTGAGAGGATTTATGAAAAACTTGAACAGAAGCCAATCGATGGATTCAAAAGGAGATTGAAACAATGAAAGTAGTAATTTTAGCCGGCGGATACGGCACGAGAATCTCGGAAGAATCAATATTCAAACCCAAGCCGATGATCGAGATCGGTGAGAAGCCTGTTTTATGGCATATCATGAAGGAGTATTCTCACTACGGGTTCAATGAGTTCATCATCTGCGCGGGATATAAGCAGCAGGTGATCAAGGAATGGTTTGCGAATTACTTTCTGAACAACAGTGACATCACCTTTGATTTCACGAACGGAAAGAATGATATGACTGTTCATCATCAGCGCTGTGAGCCGTGGAAGGTCACGGTTGTCGATACCGGTCTGAATACCATGACCGGCGGCCGTATCAAGAGGATCCGGCCGTATGTCGGCGATGAGCCTTTTCTGATGACCTACGGCGACGCGGTATGCGATGTCGACATCGCGAAGCTGGTCGAGTTCCATCAAGCGCACGGGAAGATCGCAACCTTGACGGCGACCATGCTGGAGCAGTCAAAGGGGATCCTGAATATCGGCGGCGATAACGCGGTGAAATCCTTCCGTGAGAAGAATATCGCCGACAGCGCGCCGATCAACGCGGGCTACATGGTGCTGGGTCCCGAGATCTTTGATTATATCGAAGGCGACCAAACGGTCTTTGAGAAGGAGCCGATGGAAAGATTGGCGGAAGAGAACCAGCTGATGAGCTTTGTCTACAGAGGCTTCTGGCAGTGTATGGATACCTCAAGAGAGAAAGAAATGCTCGAGAAGCTCTGGACATCCGGACAGGCGCCGTGGAAAGTGTGGGATGACTGATGAAAGACTTTTATCAAGGTAAAAAAGTATTCATTACAGGGCATACCGGCTTTAAGGGCAGTTGGCTGTGCGCGATCCTGAAGAAGCTCGGAGCAGAGGTCACCGGCTACAGTCTGAAACCTCCGACAACCCCATCGCTTTTTGAACTGAGCGGAATGGAGAGCCGCATCCGCAGTGTGATCGGCGATGTGCGTGATTATGAGTCGCTGAAAAAGGCGTTTGACGAGGCACAGCCTGAGATCATCTTCCATCTTGCGGCGCAGCCGATCGTAAGAGAAAGCTATGAGAATCCGGCGTATACCTATGAAACGAATGTGATGGGTACGGTCAATATTCTCGAATGTGTCAGGAACAGTTCCTGTGTAAAATCCTTCCTCAATGTCACTACCGACAAGGTCTATCTGAACCGTGAGTGGGAGTGGGGCTACCGCGAGAACGAACAGCTCGACGGCTATGACCCGTATTCTAACTCAAAGTCCTGTTCCGAACTGGTGACGCACAGTTATAAGAGGAGCTTTTTTGCTGATGATCATGTGGCGATCTCAACAGCCAGAGCCGGAAATGTGATCGGGGGCGGCGATTTTTCGCGGGACAGGATCATCCCCGACTGCGTTCGCGCCGCGATGAAAGGCGAGGACATCATCGTCAGGAACCCTCATTCGACCCGTCCGTATCAGCATGTATTAGAGCCGCTGTTCGCGTATCTGATGATCGCGATGAAGCAGGCTGAGGACAGCAAATATCAGGGGTACTATAATGTCGGCCCCGATGATGCCGACTGCTTTGAGACCGGCGCGATCGCCGATCTGTTTGTAAAGCGCTGGGGCGAAGGGCTGAAGTGGATCGAACAGCATGACGGCGGCCCTCATGAAGCGAATTTCCTGAAATTGGATTGCTCTAAGCTGAAGTCGACCTTCGGCTGGTCGCCGAGATGGAATCTGAATCAGGCGATCGAGAAAACCGTCGAGTGGAGCAAATGCCTGCTCTCCGGCGGAGATATCAATGAATGTATGAATCGTCAGATCGACGAATTCCGGAGTAAATAATATGGGTAAATGGCAGAACGAATCCGAGGCGAGAGAACAGATCAAATCTCTGGTAGCGGATTATTACCACGATTATAAAGAAAAGAAAAACAGCTTTGCGCCCGGCGACAGGATCAGCTACGCGTCCCGCGTCTTCGATGAAAAGGAGATGTGCAGTCTGACCGACGCGATGCTGGATTTCTGGCTGACGACGGGGCGGTTTTCCGAACAGTTCGAGAAAGAATTTGCCGCGTGGATCGGGGTTCGATACGCGCATCTGGTGAACAGCGGATCCTCCGCAAATCTGCTCGCGTTTATGGCGCTGACCGCGCCCGAGCTTGGCGACAGACGGATCAGGCGAGGCGATGAGGTCATCACGGTCGCGTGCGGATTCCCGACGACGGTCAGTCCCATCATCCAGTACGGGGCGGTCCCGGTGTTTGCGGATGTCACGGTTCCGCAGTATAACATTGATGTGACACAGCTCAAAGCGGCATTGTCAGAAAAGACGAAGGCGGTCATGATCGCGCATACGCTCGGCAATCCGTTCGATCTCAAAGCGGTCAGAGCGTTCTGCGATGAGCATGATCTTTGGCTGATCGAGGATAACTGCGACGCGCTGGGCTCGCAGTATACCATCGACGGCGAGACGAAGTATACCGGCACATGGGGCGATATCGGCACCTCCAGCTTTTACCCGCCGCATCATATGACGATGGGCGAGGGCGGCTGTGTTTATACCGATGATCCGCTGCTCAACCGTCTGATCCTTTCTTACCGCGATTGGGGCAGAGATTGTATCTGTCCTTCGGGAAGAGATAATTTCTGCGGTCACCGATATGACGGTCAGTTCGGTCTGCTGCCGCAGGGATATGACCATAAATATGTATACAGCCATCTGGGATATAATCTGAAGGTGACCGATCTGCAGGCTGCTGTCGGCGTGGAACAGCTCAAAAAATTCCCCGCCTTCATTGAACGCCGCAGACACAATTGGGACAGGCTGCGTCAGGCGCTGAAATCGGTACAGGACAAGCTGATCCTGCCAAAGCCCGCCCAAAACAGCCGCCCGTCATGGTTCGGCTTTCTGATCTCCGTCAGACCTGAGACCGGGATCAAGCGAAACGATGTGACGAAATATCTTGAGGATCATAATATTCAGACGCGCCTTTTATTCAGCGGAAACCTGATCAAGCACCCGTGCTTTGACGAATACCGCGATACCGATGCATACAGGGTGGTCGGATCCCTGGAAAACACCGATTTCATTATGAACAACTCGTTCTGGATCGGCGTTTATCCCGGTATGACCGATGAGATGATCGACTATATGGCTCAGATCGTGATCGAGGCGCTTGATTTATGAACGAAAAATTCAAAAAGCTGATCACACAGTTTATCAAATTCGGTCTGGTCGGTGTTTCGAATACGCTGATCTCGTACGGCATCGATATGCTCGGATACTATGTGGTGTTCAAAAACAGCACATTTTCCGGTATCATCAGTGTTTTGGGAACAATCGGGATCAAAGCGACCTCCGAATCGGTCAAGGTTGTTATCGTGACGGCGATCGCGTTTTTTATCAGCGTATTGAACTCATATTTCTGGAACAACCGCTATGTTTTTACCAGCGAGGAGAAAAAGTCCTTCGGACAGCATTTTCGGGCGTTTCTAAAGATGACCTTAAGCTACGCGCTTACGGGACTGATCCTGACGCCGATTGTAAAGCTCCTGCTCTGTAATACGGGCATGGCGTATTGGCTTGCGAGTATCTGTGTATTGATTATAACAGTACCGATTAATTTTTTGATGAATAAGCTATGGGCATTCAGGAAGAAATAAACGATTTGTAGTTTATTATTTGGAGAAAATACAATGGAACAAAGAATAAGTGTTTTAGATTGCACACTGAGAGACGGAGCGTACATCACCGAGTCGTTTTTCGGGGATGCGGCGATTCGCGGCATGATCAAAAAGCTTCAGGACGCCAGAGTGAATGTTATTGAGGTGGGCTGGCTGAAGAATAATCCGCATCAAAAGGATTCGTCATACTTTTGCACTCCGTCCGATATCGCGCCTTATTTCACACAGAAAGACGGCGGGATTATCTATACCGCAATGATCGACTGGGACAGGTATGATACGGATCTGCTTGAAGATTATGACGGCAGTTCGATCGATGCGGTCAGGGTTGTTTTTCCGCGCGGCAGACACAAAGAAGGAATCGAAATCGGGAGAAGAATCAGAGAAAAAGGTTATAAAGTAATGTTTCAGGCGGCGAACACACTGTCCTACAGTGATGACGAGCTTCTCGAATTAGCTGTCTGCATGAACGAGTTCAAGCCGATCTCGCTTTCGGTGGTGGATACATTCGGCGCGATGTATTTTGACGACCTTGAACATATTGTTTCCGTGCTGGACGCCGCTTTATCCACTGAGATCGATCTGGGCTTTCACGCGCACAACAATCAGCAGCTCGCGTTTGCTCTGTGTATTCGTTTTGTTGAAATGATGCAGGATTCGAAAAGACAGATCATGGTGGACTGCAGCCTGAACGGTATGGGCCGCGGCGCAGGCAACGCCACGACAGAACTCGTGACAAGTTATCTGAACAGGAAACAGCACGGAAACTTCGATCTCAACGCCGTGATGGATGCGATCGATATCTACATGAGCGGTTATCATGAAAAATACACATGGGGATATTCCACGCCGTATTTTATCGCCGGAATGTACCAGTGCCATGTGAATAATATCGCGTACCTTCAAAAGAACCATCGCACCAACGCTAAGGATATGCGGTCGATCATCGAGTCGCTGTCGGTCGAAGACAGGCGCAAGTATGACTATGATCTGCTGGAAGAGAAGTATATGGAAAACCAGTCGCGTATCGTGGATGATGAGATAGCGTTGGAACATATAAAAAAAGAGATCGGCAAGAGAACCGTTCTCCTGATCGCTCCCGGACTTTCTACAAACACCGAAGAAAAGAAAATCAAGGACTTCATCAAAGAGAACGATCCGGTCGTGATCGCGGTCAACGCGTTGAATCCAAGGTATGACTGCGACTATGCGATTTTTATCAATCCGGCGAGGTACGACTACGCGAAGAATTACCGACCCGAGCAGATGAGCAGTACCAAAAAAATCTTACTTTCCAACATAAAGACGGACGGAAATGACGATGAGCTCATCATTAACTATAACCTCGTGATCAAGCGGGGATGGGAACACTTCGATAACGCCGTGATCATTACGCTGCGCCTGCTGAATAAGATCGGCGCGAAAAGTGTTGCTGTCGCCGGTTTCGACGGCTTTAAAACAAAGTATAACGAAAGCTATGCCGATCCCAATCTCCCGACATTGAATCCCGACAATAAATGGGACGAGCTGAACGGGGAGATCAAAGACATCTACAGAGATTTCAAAAAGAGTATCAAGAATACGATGAAAATACAGTTTCTGACAGAAAGCTGTTTTGATGAAGGAGAGTAAACCGTGAGGGTGAAAGTATCCGATTACTTAGCAAAATATCTTGTCTCATTGGGAATTAAAACGAATTTTACCGTAACCGGAGGCGGCGCGATGTATTTGAACGCCTCCTTTGGTCACGCGGATGGTATGACGAATATTTATGTTCATCACGAGCAGGCAGCTGCTATTGCGGCAGAGGCCTATTATCGGATGCATAATGAATTGCCGCTCGTATGCTGTACAACAGGTCCCGGAGGTACTAACACCTTGACGGGTGTTCTGGGCGCATGGCTGGACAGTATTCCTATGCTTGTGATTTCCGGACAGGTCAAGTATTCGGCAACAGTCCGCAGTACCGGACTCCCGATGAGGATATACGGAGATCAGGAATTTGATATCACAAAGGTCGTTGCCCCTATGACCAAATACGCTGAAATGGTCACACAGCCCGAGATGATCAGATATCATTTGGATAAAGCCTTGTGGTTGGCAAAAAACGGACGCCCGGGACCGGTGTGGCTGGATATCCCTCAGAATATCCAGAACGCGGAGATCGACGATGAGAAGCTTCTGATGTTTGATCCGATAGAAATGCAGAATATGCTCCCGGCTCCGGTCTCCTCTGCTGCCATAGAATCGATTGTTGAAAGAATCAAAAAAGCAGAACGCCCGGTTCTGTACGCAGGCGTAGAGATCCGGACAGCCGGAGTATATCAAGAATTCTGTCAGTTGAAGGAGAGATTGGGGATCCCGGTCGTAACGACGTTCGACAGCATCGATCTGATTACGGAGGATGATCCGCTGTATGCCGGACGGGCCGGGGATGTCGGCAACAGATTCGGAAACTGGGCTGTCCAGAACAGTGATCTTCTGATCGTTATCGGCAACCGGCTCGGTATTAGACAAGTGAGCTATGCCGTGGAAACATGGGCGAGAGAGGCCTTTGTTGTGATGATCCACGAAGATCCTTTAGAGCTGATGAAGCCTGTTGTTCATGTCGAACTCCCGGTACGAGCAGGGCTGAAGGATTTTCTTGACAAAATGCTGGAGACAGTTCAGGAAGAATTAGAGCCTAAAAGCGAATGGATCAAGCAATGCGGAAAATGGAAAAATGATTATCCCGTTTTTGTTCCCGAAAGGCATTGTCAGAAGGATTCACCAGTGAACCCCTACTATTTTATTGATACGATCAGCCGATTCATCCCCGAGAACACTCCCATTGTTTCGGGAAACGGATCAGCTTGTAACTTGCCGTCCAACGCGTTGAAAATTAAATCAGGGCAACGATATATCATCAATTGCGGATGCGCCAGTATGGGATAT
>CAJOII010000069.1 GCA_905234535.1 uncultured Ruminococcus sp. | reverse complement strand
TTCCTCTGCTGCTTGCGCTTGGCTAATCTTTCCATCTATACATTCTTGAACTATCCGTATCTTTTCTTCCGGTTTGATTTTCCTGTTTTTGGACATAACCATGCTCCCTTCATGGTTAACAGTGTTTTTTATTGCACTGTCTTCCATAAAGGGAGCATACCACTCGGTGCAGCAGCCCTTATTTTTTTAATGATTATCTTTTTGCTTTGATCGACTTGCCCTTTGAGTCAAAGGCGCTCGTAAAACTCTTCGCGTCGGCGCTTATACATCTGACGGTGTAGGTGTAGGTCGTGCCGGATTTCGCCGCGGTATGGGTGAGCGTGTTGGAGGTGGTGTCTCCGATCTTCTGCCAGCCATTTGAGGTCTTGACATAGACCCTGTACTTCGCGGCTCCCGCGACCTTGCCCCAAGTGATCTTGACGCCCTTAGAAGTATTCGACAGCGCAGAGATCTTCGGAGCGGAGATAAACTTACGGCTCCAGCCTGCGCTCGAGTAGGAGCTTGTAAAGCTCTTGGAATCAGCGGAAAGACATCTGACGGTGAAGGTGTAGGTCGTGCCGGATTTGACGCCGGTGTAGATATACGAGGTCGAGGCGGTGTCGCCAGCCTTCTTCCAGCCGGAAGCGCTCTTGACGAAGACTCTGTACTTCTCAGCTCCCGCGACCTTGCCCCAGCTGAGCTTGATGCCGGACATCGTATTCTCCGTCTTGGTGATCTTCGGTGACGCGACAAACTTCTGCGTCCAGCCGGACGAGTAGAACGAGCTCAAGAAGCTCTTTGCGTCAGAGGTGATGCACCTGACGGTAAAGGTATAGCTCGAGCCCGACTTTGCGCCGGTGTAGGTATACGAGGTGGAGATGGTATCCGCGAGCTTATGCCAGCCGGAGGTGGTCTTGAGATAGATACGATACTTCTCGCCGCCCGTGACCTTGCCGAGGCTGAGCTTGATACCCGACGCGGTATTCTCCATCTTGGTGATCTTCGGAGAAGCGACGAACTTCTGCGTCCAGCCTGACGCGTTATAGGAGCTTGTATAGCTCTTGCCGTCAGAGCTCAAACACCGAACCGTAAAGGTGTATGAGCTGCCGGACTTGACATCGGTATAGGTGTAAGAGGTCGACTTGGTATTGCCTAAACCCGTCCAGCCTGTCGCGTTCTTTAGGAATACTCTGTACTGAGCGGCGCCCGATACCTTGCCCCAGGTGATCTTGACGCCTGTGGTAGTGTTCTCAAGGGATGTGACCTTCGGAGCGGGGAGTGTCTTCTGATAGTTCGCAAAGCCGATGTCGCCGAGGCGGATACCGACCAGCTGATTGAGGAAAAAGTCATATACATCCAACATCCGGTTCAGGATCGACTCGGAGAGGGAGATCGCCTCATCCTCTGTCATCCAGTAGCTGTCATATGAGCCATAGACGATGTCGGGGCCGCTCTGAGGATCGTAGGTCCCTGCGTTGATGTCGGCATAGGTGTCCAACGCCTCATCACCGTCTATGAAACAGAACATATACGGCGTGATATCATAGGATACGCTGAAATCATAGTCAAAGTATCCGTGAACGGTGATATCATCCGAGATCGTCTCGATATAGTAGAATCCGAGCTCGTCGTAGTCGTTGAGATACAGATAAACCTTGCCGGTATATCCTGTCGAGGAGTTGGTGAAATTGACGACGACATTCTTGCCGTCCTCATCGATCTCGTTGTAGTGATTGTTGATATAGTTCTTGATCTTCCGGATATTCTGCTGCTCCTGTGTGAGCGCCTTGACCGTGATCTTACAGGAAGCGGTCTTGCCGTTTGAGGTTTTGGCGGTGATGGTGGCGGATCCCGCCTTGACGCCCGTTACGGTGCCTACGGAGGATACCGTCGCGACAGATATGTTGCTCGAAGACCATGTCACGGTCGGGTTCGTCGCGTCGTCGGGGGTGACGGTCGCCCTCAGGCGGAGCGTCTCACCCACGCTGACAGAAGCCGAGGCGCGGTCGAGAGAGATGCTCTCGACGGGGATATCGGCGGTGCTTACAGAGCTCTCGGCATTCTTAAGATCGAGGAACCTGCCGCCCGCAGCGTACTGGTTGAGAGCGGGGATGTTCCTTGCGGACTTCTTGAGCGTACCGATCACACTCATCGCGCTCAGATTCGGATAGCAGTTCGAGATCAGCGCGACCGCGCCCGCGACATACGGCGTCGCCATCGAGGTGCCGGGATAATAGTCGTATTTTTCAAACTGGGATTCGTCGAGATTCTGGCGGGAGACCGCGATATCGTCAAAGTAGAGGGTGACATCCTTCTGAAGCGTCTGGATGATGACGATCATCTTTCGGTCGGTGCCTTTGAGATAGCCGGAGGTGCTCGACGGATCGTAGGATACGGTGTTGACATTCCACTCCTCCGCGGCGCTTGCCATCACATAGGGGACATCCTTCTCAAAGCGATAGCTCTTCGGGACATCCATCAGCGCCATCACACAGTCGCCGTCCGCTCTGGCGGCAAGGCTGAAGGAGTACTTGCCGGTAGAGGAGCTGAGCTTATAGGGGATCGACAGCATATAGGTGTTGCGGCCCTCGTAAGGGAGCTTGTCTGAGAGCTCGATCTTGAGCGACTTGCCGCTTTGACCGAAGAACTCACTGCTGTAGCTGAGGCTCTTGATATTCTTGAAATTGTATCCCGAATTGCTCAGCGGCGTTGTATCGATGCTGCCGATACTGCCGAAGTCGGAGCTTTTGACGGAACCGTTGTAGCTCTGATAACAGGAGAGCAGCTTTGACCGCTTCGCGTCATCATACAGAGAAGGCTGCAGCGCGTTATAGCACACGGTCGAAAGGATCGCCGTGCCCGGGGCGAAGATATCGACATTCTTCGTGCCGTAGCAGCTGAAGTACGCCCTCTCGCCGCTCTCTGTCGCCGCGCCGACGGTGACGCAGTATTTGCTCTCGCTCGCGGCAGGGAGTGTATAGTAGTACTCGCCCTCGACATAGTTCATCTTGTCGATATTCTCGTTCTCGTTGCCCGCGGCGACACAGGTGACGATCCCGTAGGAGCCGAGCGTATCGAACAAATCATCGTAGAACGCCTTACTGTCTGCTGTACCGTAGCCGCCGAAGGAGCAGTTGATCGATTTAATGTTGACGCCGAGCTCCTTCGCCCGAATCACATAGTTGTACGCTTTGATCTCAGCGGCAGAGCTGATGTTGCCGTCGTCGTCGCCGATCTTTAACGCCATCAGCTTGACGCCCGACTTGTTGATGCCGCTGATGCCGATCTTGTTGTCGCCCGCGGCGGCGATGATACCCGCGCAGTGGGTGCCGTGGCCGTTGCCGTCGATAGGAGATCCGCTCTTGACGGTTCCGGTAAAATCATATCCGCAGTCGCCGTAGCCGGGCAGAGACGGATAGGTGTTCTTCCATAAAATATTTTTGAGATCCGGATGGGTCTTGTCGATACCGGTATCGAGCACCGCGACCACGCTCTCTTTGCCGGTGGATGCCGACACTTCCCAGAGATTCTCGGGGTTCGTATCCACATCCACGATCCCGTTGTCCTGACCGGTGTTCGAAAGCGCCCACTGATAGCCGGAGTAGGGATCGTTCGTGACGCTTGTGACTCTTTTGATGGTATTCGGCAGGACATACTTGACGCCCTTGACCCTCCCCAGCTTATTCATCAGCTGATCGGAGGAGAGCTTCTCCGCGGATACAACGGCGGCGTTGATCTGCTTCTCCCCTTCGCCGACGGTGAGGGTCTCACTGATATCCGCGACGCTCTCGACGGCGCTCACATCCATGCCGTTCTTGAAAACGACGATCGCTTCGCCCTCTACACACTCATAACGAGGAGCCTCTCTCTCGCTCTCGCCGCCGAGGACGGGGTCAGACGACGGCGCCTCTTCGTCGTTCGTCGCGGCATCACAGAAAACAGGAGCGCTCCCTTCTTCAGAAGGGGCGTCTGTCTCAAGCGCGCCTGCTGTCATCGGAACAGCTAAGACCGAGAACACCAGCAGGACGGCAAGCGTCAGCGACAGTATCTTCTTGAATGCGTATTTCATAAGGATCCTCCTTAGCGTGCGGCGGCGCCGTCTCTTGATCATCGCGCATCTGTAAAAATTTTCCGATACACGATA
The DNA here is from genome assembly GCA_905234535.1 of uncultured Ruminococcus sp. Classification (GTDB taxonomy): domain Bacteria; phylum Bacillota; class Clostridia; order Oscillospirales; family Acutalibacteraceae; genus Ruminococcoides. Next base: position 5,427 of record CAJOII010000069.1, on the reverse strand, counting down.
TATACCTATGTCAAATGTACCATATCAGGGCGGTAATGTCAACCGAAAGTATCGACTTTTCAGCAGAAAACGCCATCCACCCCTCGCCTTGTTGCGGCTCGGGCATCGAGCCTGAAAACAGTCCTCAGGACTGTTTATCCCGCGTTCGAAGCAACTTCGTGAAAGTCGGAGTCCCCGAAAAGCCCCCTGCTTTTCGGGGAGAGGAGGAACGGCGACGCGAGCACGAAAACGGCAACCCTTTGCCGCTCTCAGCAAGCGCAGCCCGTGACGACGACGGCTCTACCCTCTCAGGGTTCGAGTCCCCATTAAATGTTTAAAGGCTTGGCTCCATTTGGCGCCAAGCCTTTAAAACGCGCTGAAAGGGACTCGAACCCCCGACCTACTGGTTCGTAGCCAGTCACTCTATCCAGCTGAGCTATCAGCGCGTATCGGTTACGGTTTTTCCGTAATTGTTATCATACCACATCTTCTTTCAAAAAGCAAGGGGGAATTTTCGCTCTTTGGAACTTCGGCAAAATCTATTCAAAATATACAAAATAGAAATTACACAGGTGTATAATTTTCTACTAATGTTTCATTGACTTGACACAGAAAAAAGGGGTATGATTAGAATGTAAAAAATATCCCTTATAAAAGGGAAATAGAGGTATATGAAAGGACAGCTGTTATGAGACCTATCAAAATCATCACCGACTCCTGCTCCGATCTGGGCAAAGAGCTCAGAGAGCAGTATGACATCGACTACGCGAGAATGAACACCGTCTACAACGACAAGGAGACCCCCGCGTCCTTAGACTTTGAGTATTACTCTCCGAAAGAGCTCTACGATCTGATGAGATCCGGCGAGAGAGTCAAGACCACCCAGGTTCCGCCCGCGGAGTTTGAGCGCATCTTCACCGAGTATACCGACAAGGGCTACGACATCGTCTACATCGCCTGCTCCTCAAAGCAGTCCGGCTCTATCCACACCGCCGAGATCGTCGCGAAGGATCTGATGGAGAAGTGTGACGCGTCGATCTTCTGCATTGACTCTTTAAACGCCTGCATGGGCGAGGGAGCTCTCGCGATCAGAGCCGCGGAGTACAGAGATCAGGGTCTCTCCGCCGAAGAGGTCTACTCTAAAACCATGGCTGACAGGAAGAAAATCAACGAGTTCGTCACCGTCCACTCCTTAGACGCTCTGAAGGCTTCGGGCAGAGTATCCGGCTCCTCGGCGTTCTTCGGCAACCTCTTAGGCGTCAAGCCCATCATCATCGCCGACAAGAACGGCGTACAGACCCCGATCAAAAAGGTCAAGGGCAGAAAGAACTCGATCGCAGAGCTTGTCAACCTGCTCGCCGATGTCATCACCGACGCCGAGAACCAGCGCGTCTACATCGCCCACGCCGACGCTCTGGAAGAGGCGGAGGAGATGAAGAAGCTCGTCGAAGAGCGGATTCATCCGAAGGAAGTCTACATCGGGTACATCGGACCCATCATCGGCGCGTCCATCGGACCCGAGGCGCTCGGTATCTGGGCATTCGGCAAAGAGGTCACCTTCGAAGGATAAGCTGAGAGCTAAGAGTTGAGGGTGGGCTCCGCCCACACCTGATTTGCAGGGTATATTATAGACTCGTAGGGCAGGCTACAACGAAAACTTGGGGAGAAGCTATGAATATTGCTACACTGATCATCGCGGCGGTATGCGCCTATCTGCTATCGGGCGTCAATCCCGCGATCGTCCTCTCAAAACTGATCTACCATCAGGATATCCGCGGGCTCGGCAGCAAGAATCCGGGATTCACAAACTTCAAGCGGGTGTTCGGCTCAAAGTACGCGTGGTTCGTCTTTGTGCTCGATATCTTAAAATCGGTCGTGCTGTGTATCGTGTTCGGCTTTCTGTTTCAGGCGGTCGGGCTGTCCTATCAGTTCGGCGTCGCGTACACAGGGTTCTTCGCGATGATCGGTCACGCATACCCCGTCTGGTACCGCTTTCAGGGCGGCAAGGCGTTCTTGGTAGCCGCGGCGGCGATCTTCTTCATCGACTGGCGGGTCGCGCTGATCGCGACTGCTATCATGCTAATCCTGCTGTTTACGGTAAAATATATGTCGCTCTCCGTGATGATCGCGGCGCTCTCCTGCCCGATCACGCTCTCACTCTTCGGCGCGGATCACTGGTCGGTCATCGTCATCGTGACGATGTCGACGCTTCTCCTGATCTATCGGCATAAAGAGAACATCAAGCGCCTCAGAGAAGGTAATGAGTCTAAGTTCTCCCTCTCGGACAAAAAGAAAAAGAAAGCATAGCGTCATCCTCCGCGGTGTTTGATCCGCGGAGGATTCTTTCTTCATACATCACGGTTGACGAATCCATTGAAAAGAGATATAGTAGTTACACAGTACTGAGAAAAGGTGATCGAATGAACAGAGAAGAACTGGCGCTATCGTATAAGCACGCGCGCTTCAACTGCTGTCAGGCGGTGCTGCTCGCTTTTGAAGACAAGGTCTCCTTAGACCGAGAGACCTTGATCTCCCTCTCGGCTCCCTTCGGCGCGGGGATGGGGAACATGAAGGGCTCCTGCGGCGCGCTGGTCGCGGCACAGATGCTCACGGGTCTTCTCCCAGAAGATGGAAAGCCCGCGTTCAAAAGCGCGAGAGAAGTGATCAACGCCTTTGAAGAGATGTGCGGCGCGACCGTCTGCGAAGAGATCAAGGGCGTCTATACCGGATATGTCCGATGCTCCTGCGACGACTGTGTCAGAAACGCGGTGAAGATCATCGAAGAGCGCTCTCCGAAGGAAGAAAGCGCGCAGCCATAAACCGAAAACCGATAACTGATAAAAGAATTGTCACCGCAGATTACAACATTTTCTCCGCTTTTTCTCTTGAAATAGGCGAAAGAATACGGTATAATACCGATAATTGAATAGCGAGATACGGTTTGAAATGCTGTACACTGAACAACAGAGTAGATCAAAAGGGAATCCGGTTCAAGTCCGGAGCAGCCGCCACTACTGTATGGAGAAGAGGACGGGATCGCCATTGGAGCATATCCGAGAAGGCCCCGCCCGCGTGAAAACTACATCCAAGCCATGGAGACCTGCCGTATCTTCTGAATGTGAACACTTTGGCGAGAAGGGTGCGCAGACGATGTCCTTCTCCTCCGGTGTAAGGATTTGGTCTTTGTGCTCTTTCCAAACGGAAAGGGCTTTTTTTATTACTTTCTCGTCTGTGATATAATACTAATCCTTAATAAAAACCTTTATTGGACTCCTTGACAGGCGCCAGCCTGCCTGCGTCGTCCGCCGCGCTCTGCGAAATCTATCCCTAATATCTTATTAAATCTTTTTATCAAGGATTAGTATAAGACTTTTTGAAATGAGGTTTTGAAGATGAAAAGAATCGTAAGTTTAGTGATAATCACGGCGCTCTTGTGCGCGGTCTTATCCATCCCTGCGTTCGCGGCGGACGATCAGATCGTCTATGTCACGATCTCCGATGACAAGGGCGCGCTCCAAACCGTGCAGGAGCCGATCGCGCTCTCGGATACCGACGCAGACGGCGCTCTGACCATCGCAGACGCCTTATATCTCGCGCATGAGAAGAAGTACGACGGCGGCGCGAGCGCGGGCTTTGCATCCGAGATGACCCAGTACGGGCTGTCGCTGACAAAGCTCTGGGGCGTCGCAAACGGCGGCAGCTACGGCTACTATGTCAACAACATCTCCGCGATGTCCTTGGGCGATACCGTCAAGGGCGGCGACTACATCAACGCCTATGTCTTCCAGGATCCCGTGACCTACGCGGATGTCTACTGCTACTTCGATAAGTTCACAGCCGAAATAAGCGATCAGGATACGATCGAGCTCACCCTCTCTGCCGCGACCTTTGACGCAAACTGGAGCCCGATCACCGTACCGGTCGAGGGCGCTTACCTCACCGTAGACGGCGAGAAAACCGACTTCGTCACCGACAAGGACGGCAAGGTCTCCTTCACACTCTCTGACGCGGGTACTCACACCGTCTCCGCTAAGTCCGAGACACAGACCCTCGTGCCTCCCGCCGCGGTCGTCACCGTCTCAAAGACCGAGGAAGAGACCGCCGCTCCTGACGGCTCTACTCCCGACGAGCCCGCTACCCCCGATTCTTCCACTCAGGATGAAGGCACAAAAGGGAACCCCAACGCTGTCGCGACCGGCTCTGACGCGTATGCGATCATCACGCTCACGATCTTCGCGCTGCTCTCAGCCTTCCTGTTCTTCTATATGAAGAAGAAAGCATGATCGCGCATTTAAGAAGGATCTGCTCAGTTCTCCTGTGCGCGGCTGTTCTGCTCACGGGAGCCATATCAACCCATGCTGCAACCTATACCGTCGGTGACGCCGAAAATGTCGCCGGCGGTATCTTGGCGTATAAAGAATCCGGCGCGGGTGTCGGGTATGCGCAGGACTTCATCGACACCTACCTGTGTCAGGAGGCGGGGGTGAGCGCCGAATGGTATGTCCTCACTTTAAGTCAGAGCGGGAGCTACGACTTCCAAAAATACGAAAAGTCGCTGCTCTCTTATCTGAACACCCACGAGGTCTACTCCGCCACCTCGCGCCAGAAGTACGCCCTCGCGCTGATCTGCGCGGGCAGCACGAACGAATACATCTATTATACCCTCAACGACTCGATCGGCAGACAGGGTGTGATGAGCTATATCTTCGGGCTGCATCTGCTGAACAACGGCTATCCGAGCCGCTCCTATACGGCAGACGCGGTCAAAGATACGCTTCTGTCCATGAGAACTTCCGACGGCGGATGGGCGGTGATGGGATCGGTCGCCGACACCGATGTCACCGCGATGGCGCTGTGCGCGCTTGCGCCCTTTTACGGACGGTACACAGATGTCACAGGGGCGGTGGACAGAGCGCTCTCGCTGCTTTCTTCGAAGCAGAACGCTGACGGCGGATACTCCGGCTTCGGCGGCGAAAACTGTGAGTCTACGGCGCAGGTGCTGTGCGCGCTGTCGTGTCTCGGCATCCACCCGCTCTCGGACTCCCGCTTCATCAAAAACGGCAGCACTGTCCTCGACGGGCTGATGAGCTACCGCCTCTCAAACGGCGCCTTCTCGCACACGAAAGGCGGCGCCGATGACGAGAGCGCGACCGTGCAGGCGTACTACGCGCTCGTCGCGCTTCTGCGGATGCAAAACGGCAGAGGCAGCCTCTACCTGATCGACAGCAGAAACCCCTCGGCGCTCAGGATCCCGACCGAGGCGCCGAAGAATACCGACCGCGGGACATCGGGCGACGGGAAAAACGCGCAAAACGGCTCAAACTCCTCAAGCGCTCCTCAAAGCGGAGGGAATCATCAAGCCTCTCAAAAGCCGAACCAAAGTCAGAACGGCTCAAGCGGCAGGTCATCGAATCCTCAAAATACTACCGGAAATAACAGCCAAGCCGG
>CAJOII010000068.1 GCA_905234535.1 uncultured Ruminococcus sp. | reverse complement strand
TGGAGGTCAACATCGGCAGAGAGGAGAACAAGTCCGGCGTTCTGCCCGAGAAACTGCCCGAACTCATCGAAGAAGTGCGTCAGATCCCGCATATTTGTGTCAAGGGACTGATGGCGATTCCGCCGATTTGTAATTCTGCACAAGAAAATTGTAAATTTTTTAATAATATGCACGAAATATTCATTGACATTAAGGGTCAAAATATAGATAATATAAATATGGATATCCTTTCAATGGGGATGTCTGACGATTACGAAGAAGCAATACGATGCGGCGCGAGCATGGTCAGGGTTGGCTCTGCTCTGTTTGGCGCGAGAAAATACATTTAACAGAAATCATATGTAAAGGAGAAATAACAATGGCAGGCTTCGTAGACAAGTTCAAACGCATGTGGGACGCTCCCGACGATGAATACGAATATAACGAGTACGGTTATGAGGAAGAAGAGGAAGAGGCTCCTATCAGAGAAAGAGAGTCCTCCAGAAGATCGTCCTCTTCATCCAGATACGATGACTTTGACGACGCGCCTCCTGTGCGCTCTTCTTCGAGAAGGAACAATGTCGTCAACATCAGCGCGACGGCGAAACTACAGGTCGCTCTGTTCAAGCCCGAGCGCTTCGGCGAAGAGACCCGCAACATCGCCGATGAGCTGATCAAGACCCACACCGTTGTCTTAAACCTCGAGAACACCAACAAGGATATGGCGAGAAGGATCATCGACTTCCTCTCCGGTGTTGCTTACGCGAACCGCGGCAAGATCAAGAAGGTCGCCACCTCCACCTTTATCATCATCCCCAACAATGTCGACCTCACCGGTGATGATCTGCTCGATGAGCTCGAGCACAGCGGCGTCTACTTCTGATCTTGAACAAGAATACCGCTGAGTCTGAGGATCGGCTGCTGCTCTCAAAGGCATATGATGTGATCGAGCAGGCGGACAGATATCGCCGCCCCAGCTTCTCATCTTTTTTAAATGAGCACGAGAGCTTATACTTAAAGAATCATCTTTCGTACAAAGAGGATATTCTCTTCTACGGCGGATATGAGAACGCCGTCAGAGTGATGCTCGGCGCGGGCGCCTCGACAGAGGACTTTCCCATCACCGCTCTTTCGTTTACATACAGAGAAGAGTTTGATCTGCGCCACAAGGACTTCTTAGGCTCACTGATGGCGGCGGGGCTTTCCCGCGACGCTGTCGGCGACATCCTGACTTCCAAGGGCAGGACGGTGGTCTTTGTCAGGCAGGAGATCGCGCCTTTTATTCTCTCTGAGATCTCGAAGATCGGCAGAGTAGGGGTGAAGATCAGCGTGTGTGATACTTCAGATCTGCCTTTGACGGATGATGCAGAATATCTGACATTCACCCTGTCATCTTTGAGACTCGATACATTCGTATCCGCTGTGACGCATCTCTCCAGAGACAAGGCGGCTCGGCTGATCAAGAGTGACATGGTGATGCTTGACCATGTGACGGAGAACAGCGTTTCTAAGCTGCTCACAGAGGGCGATTCCGTCACGATCAGAAAATACGGAAAATATGTTTTCACCGAGGATCTCGGCTTTTCGAAAAAAGGTAAGCTGAAGATTAAGGTAAAACACTTTAGATAGGAGTGCAAAATTATGTTGACTATTGAAGAAATCAGAGAAATCAGCTTTCGCAGAGCGGGTCGTTCCGGCTACAACGCGATCGATGTTGATGATTTTATCGATGAGGTAGTTGATACCGTCGAATCCCTCAATAACGAGAAAGCGGAGCTTATCAGAAAGATGGACATCCTCGCCTCCAAGATCGAGCAGTACCGCTCTCAGGAGGAGAATGTCAGGAAGAAGGTCGATTCGATCGATCCCTCCTCTAACGATACTGCCGAGGCGAAGGAACAGGCTGCTCTGATCATTCAGGCTGCCGAGTCGAAGAGCCGCGAGATCCTCTCCGAAGCAGAGAAGGCGACCCAGCGTGAGAAAGAGAAGTTCGAGGCCCTTCACGCTGAGACCGCAAAGCTCAGAAAGAGCATCATTGCTTTATACAAAGAGCACCTCGCTGTTGTTGAGAAGCTTCCCACCGATGAGGATGTGCAGAAGACCAAGCAGAAGCTCGACGAGAAGTATCCCAAGTCCGTTCCCGAGAAGCCCGCAGAAGAGGCTGCTCCCGCAGAATCTCAGGAAGATCCCTCCGCTTTTGTTCAGGAAGAAGAGATCACCATCCACAAGCCTGAGGTCGACGCGAAGACCGCCAAGTTTGAGAAGCTCAAATTCGGCGATAACTACGATGTAGAATAATCTATCTGAAATGTCAGGGACGGTATTTGATACCGTCCCGATTGGAGTGTATGAAAAATGTCCCAGGATTATAATTCCACCCTAAATTTGCCGAAGACCGATTTTCCGATGAGAGCCGGTCTGCCCTCATCGGAGCCGAAGACATTAGCCCGTTGGGAAGAGGAGAAGCTCTACGATAAGATCATTGAGAAGAACGAGGGCAAGCCGCTCTATGTTCTTCACGACGGCCCTCCCTACGCGAACGGAGACATCCATCTCGGCACCGCGCTCAACAAGGTCTTGAAGGATATGATCGTCCGGTATAAGAACATGACCGGCTTTCAGTCTCCGTATGTTCCCGGATGGGATACCCACGGACTTCCCACCGAGCTCAAGGCGAGAGCCAAGGCGGGCGTCGGCAACTCTACCACCATCTCCGATGTCGAGCTGAGAAAAATCTGCAGAGAGTTTGCGCTCTCTTATCTCGATGATCAGCGGAGCGAGTTCAAGCGGCTCGGTGTTTTGGGCGAGTGGAATAATCCCTACATCACTCTTACCAAAGATTTTGAAGCCACACAGATCGAGATCTTCTCAAAGATGGCGTCAAAAGGATATATCTATAAGGGTTTAAAGCCCGTTTACTGGTGCTCCGAGTGTAAGACGGCGCTGGCGGAAGCCGAGATCGAGTACTCCGAGGATCCGTGCTATTCCGTTTATGTCAAGTTTGCCGTTACCGACGACAAGGGCATCTTCAAGGCGAAGGGTATCGATCCCTCCAAGGTCAACTTCGTCATTTGGACCACCACCACATGGACCCTTCCCGCTAACCTCGCGATTTGCTTGGGTCCCGACTTTGACTATGCGCTGATCAAAGCAAACGGCGAGTACTATGTGATGGCGGAGGAACTCTATTTAGACGCGATGAAGGTCGCGAAGATCGAGGAGTTCGAGGTTGTCGCCACCTTCAAGGGCAAGGAGCTCGAATATATCAAGACCGCTCATCCGTTCTTAGATCGCGAGTCGCTTGTGATCGTCGGCGATCATGTCACCTTGGAAAGCGGCACCGGCTGTGTCCATACTGCTCCCGGTCACGGTGTCGAGGACTTTGAGGTCTGCAAGAACTACCCCGAGATCCCGATCGTCGTCCCCGTTGATTCCAACGGCCGTCTGACTGAAGAAGCGGGTCAGTTTAAGGGCCTTCATACCGAAGAGGCGAACAAGCCGATTGCGATGTATCTGATCGAACACGGCAGGATGCTCGCAACCAAGAAGATCGTCCACCAGTATCCTCACTGTTGGCGCTGCAAGAAGCCGGTCATCTTTCGCGCAACCGACCAGTGGTTCTGCTCTGTCGACGACTTCAAGGACGAAGCGTGCAGAGAGATCGAGAAGGTCACATGGGTTCCCGGATGGGGCAAAGACCGAATCACCTCCATGGTGCGTGAGCGCAAGGACTGGTGTATTTCGAGACAACGAAAATGGGGCGTTCCGATCCCGATCTTCTTCTGCAAGGACTGCTCTGAGCCCTATATCAACGAAGAAGCGATGCAGAAGGTCGCTGATCTCTTCAGAGAAGAGGGTTCTGACGCTTGGTTTACACACGAAGCTTCTGAGATCCTTCCCGAGGGCACCGTATGTCCCAAGTGCGGATGTAAAGAATTTGAAAAAGAAAAAGATATCATGGATGTGTGGTTTGACTCCGGTTCTACCCACGCAGCCGTGTGCAGGGCGAGAAAATATCTCAAATATCCCGCCGATATGTATTTAGAGGGCGCTGATCAGTACAGAGGATGGTTTCAGTCATCTCTGCTCACCTCGGTAGCCGTCAACGGTATCGCTCCCTATAAGACCGTCCTGACCCACGGATGGGTCGTCGACGGCGAGGGCAGAAAGATGAGCAAGTCCTTAGGCAACGGTATTGATCCGCAGGAGGTCGTCGATCAGTACGGCGCCGATATCTTAAGGCTCTGGGTCGCGTCGTCTGACTATCATGCCGATATCCGTATCTCAAAGGATATCTTAAAACAGCTTTCCGAAGCCTACAGAAAGATTCGAAACACCGCGCGTTATATCTTAGGAAACCTCTACGACTTTGACCCCGATCATGATACGGTCGCGACAGATGAGCTTCTCCCGCTCGATAAGTGGGCGATCGTCAAGCTCAAGGCGCTGTCCGATAAGGTCAGAGCGGGATATGAAGCATATGAGTTTCACGGCGTCTATCACGCGATCCACAACTTCTGCGTTGTCGATATGTCGAACTTCTACCTTGATGTGCTCAAGGACAGGCTCTATACCGAGCGCGCGGATTCCAAGGCGCGCAGAGCCGCTCAGACTGCGATGTATATCATTCTTGACGCACTCACAAGGATGATCGCTCCGATCTTGGCATATACCGCCGACGAGATCTGGCGCTTCATGCCTCACGCGGAGAATGTCGACAAAGAGAATGTCATGTTCAACGATATGTTCACCCCGATCGAGCTTACGGTAGACGATGATTTCATCGCCCGCTGGGATCGTATCCACGAGCTCAGAGATACCGTCAAGAAGAGTCTCGAGGTCGTTATCAAGGATAAGACGATCAAGTCCTCTTTAGAGGCGTCGATCATCCTCAGAGCCTCCGGTGAGGAATACAGCTTCATCGAGACTGTTCTCCCTGAGCTCAAGACCGCGTTCATCGTATCTTCCGTTACTTTAGAGAAGGACGACGGCGAGCTCTGTGTTGCGGTGGAGAAGGCGAAGGGCGAGAAGTGCCAGCGCTGCTGGGCTGTTTCCGAGACCGTCGGTCAGTGCGCGGAGCACCCCACACTGTGCGACCGCTGCGCCACGATCCTTTCTGAATAAACATTTATGATCTTTGCGGTGTATCCGAGGATACGCCGCATTGTATTAGAATCACTTCAGTTCTGAGATGCCGGTATGTTTTTACTGACAACCGAGAACTGTAATTATAGGAGAGTTCTTATGATAGCTCTTTATATCGGTATTATCGCGCTGGCGGTAGGGCTTGATCAGCTTTTTAAATACTTGGTCGTCGTCAATGTCAAGCCGCAGGGCAGCGTTGGTTTCATCCCGTATATCCTTGATCTGACCTACTCTGAGAACAGGGGAGTGGCATTCGGTCTTTTTCAGGACGCGACATGGCTGTTTGCGGTGATTACTTCTGTTGTGATCGTAATCTTCCTCGTTCTGCTGATCAGAACATATAAGAGGAGTGTGCTGTTCTCGGTATCGTGCGCCTTAATCATCGGCGGCGGCATCGGAAATCTGATCGACCGTATCAGGCTTGGATATGTCGTAGATTTCTTACAGCTTTCGTTCTTCCGGCCGGTGTGCAACTTCGCGGACTACTGCATCACCTTCGGCACCGTTCTGTTGATCATCTACCTCTTGTTCTTCTATAAGTCCAAGAAGGATGTTTCGATCCAAGATGAGAATACTTGAGCTGAAAGCAGGGGAGAATGACGCTGCTCTGAGGATCGATAAATTTCTTTCAGAGAATATTGATGACTTCACCCGTTCCGCCATATCCAAAATGATCGATGACAAAAAGGTATCGGTCAACGAGAAGATCGTCCCGAAGAGCTACCGCCTCTTAAAGGGAGATATCATCCGTGTGGAGATCGACGATCCCGTCGCGCTTGATGTGTCCGCAGAGGATATTCCCCTTGACATCGTCTATGAGGATGATGATCTTCTGGTCGTCAACAAGCCGAAGGGGATGGTCGTCCATCCCGCCGCGGGAAACTATACAGGTACGCTGGTCAACGCTCTGTTATATCACTGCGGGGATTCGCTTTCGGGCATCAACGGCGTGATGCGTCCGGGGATCGTCCATCGGATTGATAAGAACACCTCGGGTCTTTTGATGGTCGCAAAGAACGACTTCGCGCATAATAAGCTCAGCGAGCAGATTGCGTCGCATACCTTCAAGCGGGAGTACTTAGCTGTCGTCTACGGTAATCTTAAAGATGACTTCGGCGAGATCGACGCGCCGATCGGCAGAGATAAGCGCGACCGCAAGCGGATGTGCGTCACCAAGGAGAATTCCAAAGAAGCGTTCACTCGCTTCGAAGTGCTCGAGCGGTTTAAGGGCTTTAGTTATATCAAGTGCATCTTAAAGACAGGGCGCACGCATCAGATCCGCGTTCATATGGCTCATATCGGTCATCCTTTGGCAGGGGACGATATCTACGGCCCGAAGAAGGTGATCACCGCTTTAGGGGGTCAGTGTCTGCACGCGTATAAGCTCGGATTTGTCCATCCGCGGACAGACGAGTATATGGAATTTGAGAGAGGGGTTCCCGAAGTGTTTGAAAAGTTCCTTTCTAAGCTCAGAAATCAGTCGATAATTTGAAAATTTACATAAAATTCATTGGTTTTATTGCCTTTTCTGAAAATAATGCTTGCATTTATGATTCATTTGTGGTAACATATATAGGCATTTGAAATCCGTCGAGTGATCCGATTACACGGTTCCGACCTGAAGACGGGGTTCAGATCTGGAAGAATTCCAAATTTGAAGCGGATAGTCCTCTGCCGATAGGGCATGAATGTCTGAAAATAAACAGGAGGAAATTATGGACGCATTAAAGAAAATTGCAGAAGGTTCTGTCAAAGAGACCACACCCGATTTTTCGATCGGTGATACCGTCAGAGTATCGGTAAACATCCGTGAGGGTGAGAGAGAAAGAATTCAGATGTTCGAGGGCACCGTGATCGCAAGACGCGGTTCGGGTGTAGCCGAAACATTCACCGTCAGACGCCTCAGCTATGGTGTCGGTGTTGAGAGAGTTTTCCCTCTTCATTCTCCCAATGTTGTTGATGTCAAGGTTGTCAGACACGGTAAGGTCCGCAGAAGCAAGCTTTATTACCTTCGTGACAGAGTCGGTAAAGCGGCTAAGGTTAAAGAAGAGATCAGAAAATAAAGTTTTACTAAAGGGACTTCTTTCAAGTCCCTTTTTGCTTTATGAGATCAGATTTATCCGGATAGTATTTACAAAAAAGCAGGGATAATGTGAAGATCGACGATAAGATGTATGACGAAATCTTCCGTGAGGAAGAGGATACCGTTCAAGAGATAAATCTCAACAAAAGCGGCGCCGTAGCTGCCGTTTTTGACTGGTCGCGCAGTTTGCTGCTGACGCTGGTGGCTGTGCTGGTCGTGATGACTTTTCTGTTTCGGATCGTTAAGGTAGACGGTGTTTCGATGGAGTCTACCCTGATCGATACCGATAAGGTAGTCGTGACCGATCTCTTCTATACGCCCTCAGACGGTGATGTGGTCGTTATCAGTCACGGAGAGTCCTATGACGCGCCGCTGATCAAGCGTGTCATCGCGACCGCCGGTCAGACTTTGAAGATCGACTTTGAAAAGAACGAGGTCTATGTCGACGGCGTTTTGCTCAAAGAAGACTATATCCAGGGGAAGACCGTTATGGGAGATCTCTCCGAGAGCGAAAT
>CAJOII010000067.1 GCA_905234535.1 uncultured Ruminococcus sp. | reverse complement strand
TACCACACTTTTCTCTCGTTTTCTACCCCTATTTTTCTCTCTGCAGCTCTTTTTTCTCTCCAGTGTGTCTTTACCCTACTCTCTCTTTTTCATTCAAGCTTACAGTTTCATGACAAAGTGTTCGATTTTGATGTCAACTTTGTCAGACATACTTCTCTTCGACCGCCCTCAGATACGAGACGAAGTCATCCTTCGCCGACTTCGGTGAGATGATCTGCGCCTTGTCGCCTAAGGAGAACAGCCAGCCGAAGAACTGGGGAGAGAGCATCACATCCACGCTCAAAGTGAAGGTGTCGTCTCTGCCTAAGGTGATGAACACCTTGTCGGAGAACTTGTCCGCGACCACGCCGATGAGGTCGTTTGAGAACCGGATCTTCACCGAGGTGAGACGGCCGCCGTACATACCGAAGATCTGCTTTGAGTAGACCGCGAGGTCGAGCCGGTCGACCGTACGGCTGCCAAGGCTCTTCTCCTCTGTCACGGTGATGCTCTCCATCTTGTCCACTCTGAAATGCTTGATCTTGTCCTCTTCTGCGTCATAGGCGATGAGGTAGTAGTTCTCATCGTCCCATGTCAGCGCCTTGGGAGAAACCCGATAGAGCTTGCCGTCTCTTCTTCTCTTCTTGACGATCTTCTTTTGGCCCTCTTTGGATACGACCCACATGGTGTAGTAGAAGGTGATCTGACGGCGAAGATTGATCGCCTCGTTGACGGCGTCGATGTTATAGTATATCTTTTCGTTGGTGGTCTTGACGCGATTCGAGACGATCACTCCGCGATGGAGCGCCTTCGCGTCGTTCTCAGAGGCGAGGGTCTCGAGTTTCTTGATCAGCTTTGAGCTCTTGGAGCCGGTGATGAACTTGGAGCTCTGGACCGCGTCCACAAGGAGCTTAAGCTCGGGTAGTTCAAATTCTCTGGAGCCTAAGTAGTATACGGTCTCTTTGCCGACCTTGTTGTGGCATATGTCCAAGCCGAAGTCCTCTAAGGTCCTCAGATCATCATAGATGCTCTTTCTCTCCGCTTTGATATCATACGCGTCAAGGTAGTCGATAATATCGGCGACCGTCACGCCGAAGTTCGGATCGGTCTTCTCCTCGAGGTACTTTATAATATATAGAAGTTTCTGCTTTTGTCTGGGATTTTTCGGCATAATATTTCCTCCGTTCAAGTCACAAGATACTGCGTCAGTCCGACAACCGACGGTAAGGTCACCAGCGAGAACAGCGCCGACAGAGAGACGACGCCCGCTGAGAGCTCGGTGTCGCGGTGATACTTCGATGCCATCATCGTCGTAAACGCCGCCACCGGAGACGCCGCGGCGATCACTACGGCGGTGATCACGGTCTTGTCAAGTCCGATGAGCTTCATCACAAGGAGCGCCGCGGCCGGTATCAGCACCAGCCTGAGCGCCATCGCCAAATACGCTTCTTTCTCCCTGAGGACTTTTCCTAAATGGGAAGACGCGAGATAGAAACCGATGATCAGCATCGGCACCGGTGTGTTGAGAGCTGCCAAAAAGCGGATGGGCGAGTGGATCACCTCGGGGAGCGTCACCCGAAGCACAAACAGCAACACGCCGATGAGGGTGCCGATAACGCCGGGATTCAGGATCGCCTTGAAAATCTCCTTCTTCTCTCTTTTGCCGCTCATCGTGATCAGCCCGTATGTCCACATGAAGATGTTGAACACGGAGATGTACGCCGCGCCGTAGAACACGCCGTCCGCGCCGAGGATCGACTCCTGCAGCGGCAGCGCCATAAAGCCGCAGTTTGAGAATACGACCGTAAACTTCAGCACCGCTCTTCTGTCGACGCTCTTCTTACGATACAAAAGCTGTGCAAGCCCCACCGAAAAGAGCATCACGCAGAACGCGCATAGTAATGTAATCAACAGTCCCTTGAGCATCGAGGGCTCATACGCTCTCTGGAACGCGTTGATGATCACGCACGGCGTCACCGCGTAGAGCACGATGTCGGTCATCACACGGACGCCCTGCTCTTTGACGATATTCACTTTTGTCAGCAGCGCTCCGACAGCAATCAGGATGAATAACACCACCACCTGCTGTCCGACGCTCAGAAAACTGTTAATCATCGCTTTTCTCACCAAAAATAAAGTCCGCTTTTTAGGACTTGTTGATGCTGTCAAGTATACCATGCTTTTCACCGTTTTGCAATACACAAATATGGTAAAATCAACAACAAATATCCGATCAATATATGCAGAATGTCTAAGAGTGGGATATCGGACTGTGAAAATCACCAAAAAATCTCGTGCTGTTTGGTGATATTGATGAGATAAAAAAGACACATAGTGCAAAAAAGGTCTTCATTTTATCGTCATCTGTTACATATCGGTGAAAAATTTTACAATTGCTTTTAGTCAATCAAACAAAAAGTTATTTTAAGGTTTGACAAAAACGAATGAATGGCTATAATAAAATCTGTAAGGCAAAGCCTATATACTAAATTTTACATCGGCAATCAGAGAAATTGCCCAAAAAAGAAGAAAGAAGGAAAATTATCATGGCAACTGCAAAGAAAGCTACTACAGCTAAGAAAGAGACAAAGACAACTGCGAAGAAGGCTGAGACCAAGACCGTCGCGAAGAAGGCTGAGACCAAGGCTGCTCCCGCTGCCAAGACAGCCGCTAAGAAGCCCGCTGCTAAGAAGGCTGATCCCAAGTTCGATCTGTTCATCCAGTTCGGCGGCGCTACCGTCTCTGTCAAGGACATCGAGAAGAATGTCAAGAAGGTAGTCAAGGGTAAGAAAGCTTACACCGTATATGTCAAGCCCGAAGAGTCCAAGGCTTACATCGTTGCTGACGGCGAGACCACCGGCATGGATGTATTCTTCGTAGCTGACTAATCAACTACCACTGTATTATTAATAAGTAAAGCGTATCAAAGCGGAGCGATCATGCTCCGCTTTTTTCTTTGTGTTTTCCCTCTTCTCCCCCTTTTCGACAAAATCAAATGAATGTAATTTTTTAGCAAAATTTGGGGATTATTGTCGTGAAAACAATTGACAATCCGATACGATGTGTGATAACATTTATATGTTGTGAATTAATATGTAATGAATTATCATATATGCGAAATCAAAAACAGAAAGGTGAATCCAAAATGGCTTCTTATCGTCCCAAGCATGTCCGGAAAAACACCGGCGCTATTCTGGTGAGAGTACTGATCATCGTCCTTATCGTCGCTCTGTTCGCAGGCGGCGGCTGGGGAGTGTATCATTTTCTGTTAGACCCTGCGGCAAGAACCACCCCCACGATCCCCACGATTCAGACCGAGGCTACCCTGGCTCCTCCGCCCACACATCCGCCGACAGAGGCGCCCACCGAAGCTCCCACTGAGCCCGACTACACCGAAGCGGTGAAGTCTTATCTCTCCGATATGTCTCTCGATGAGAAGATCATGCAGCTGTTCATTGTCACTCCCGAAGAGCTCACCGGCGTAGATGTCGCGACCATCGCGGGCGACACCACCAAGGAAAGACTCGAGAAGTATCCCGTCGGCGGCATCATCTACTCCTCCAAGAATGTCGAGAACGAGAAGCAGATCAAAGAGCTGCTCGAGAAGACCCAAGGGTATTCCAAGACCCCTCTCTTCCTCGGCGTAATCGAAGAGGGCGGCTCCATCTCCGGTATCGCTACCAAGCTCAAGGAGACCGTCACCAAGGATATGTACGAGTATAAAGATGAAGGCGAAGAGACCGCTCAGAAGAACGCGAAGTACATCGCCGACTATCTGACGAAGTACGGCTTCAATATGAACCTCGCTCCCAACGCGAATGTCTGGTCTAACCAAGCAAACACCGTCGTCGGCAGCCGCGCTTATTCCGATGACTTTGAGAAGGCGGCGGCTCTGGTTGCCGCGGCGGTCAAAGGCTACGACGAGGGCAGCATCATCAACGCGGTCAAGCAGTTCCCCGGTATGGGCGACGCGGAAGAAAGCGATGAGTACCCGATCCCCGTTCTCAACAAAGAACGCGACGAGATCAGTTCCGCTGAGCTCAAGACCTTCAAGGCGGGCATCGATGCCGGCGCCGATATGGTGATGGTCGGTCATATGATGGTCGAGTCTCTCGACAAGGATGTCCCCACCACCTTCTCCGAGAAGATCGTGCCCGAGCTCTTAAGAGTAGATCTCGCCTATGACGGCGCTGTCGTCAGCTCCAGCCTCTCGGCGGGCGTCATCACACAGAACTACTCGGTCGAGGAGATCGTAGACGGCCTCTTCAAAGCCGATATCGACATCTTCCTGACCCCGACCGACCTCGACGCGTATAGGGAAGCGATCAAGTCGGCGATCGAGAACGAGACCATCACCGAAGAACAGATCGATGCGAAGGTCTCAAGAATCCTGAACATCAAGTTCAAGAACGGCCTGCTCACAGCCGCCTCAGATGAGACACAGGCTCCCACCGTCTCAGGTGAGACTGTCGCTCCCGAGGAGACCGCGGCAGTCACAGAGGACACCGCTCCCACAGAACAGACAGAAGCCGCAAACTAATATCAAGAAATCAAAAGCTGCCGCTGATGAAAAGCGGCAGTTTTTTTCGTATCAAGATCCGGTTGACTGTTTGTTTTCAGTTTTCAGTTGTAGGGCAAGGCACCCTACAAATCAGGTGAGGACGGAGTCCTCCCATAACAGTTACATGATTTCATTTTTCATGGTTTCATAACAAAATCCGGTGAGGGCGGCGCCCTCCCGCAGTTCTTAGTTCTTAGCTCTTATCTCTTAGCTCATCATTCAAAAAAGAAAAGCCTCCCGAAGGAGGCTTTTCATTATGTATGATGATCAGGAATTAAAGATAGACATAATATCGTAGAAGCTGTCGTCATCATCGGAGGACGAGTCGACATCCACCTTAGGGGTATTCGCGGGAGCGCTGATCTCGGGTGTGCTCTTCTCGGGAGAGGAGTTCGGGAACGCGCCGGAGTTATCGTTGCCCGAGCCGCAGCCGGTCGCGATAACGGTCACGCTGATCTCATCCTTCATATCCTCGTTGATGACAGCGCCCCAGATGATGTTCGCGTTCTCGGCAGCCTTCTGAGCGACCATAGTAGAAGCCGCGTCGATATCGTCGAGGGTGATATCGGGAGAAGCGGTGATGTTGATGATCACGCCGGTAGAACCGTCGATCGAGGTCTCTAAGAGCGCGGACGAAATCGCCATATCCGCCGCGACGACCGCCTTATCCTTACCGGTAGCCTTGCCGATGCCCATGTGAGCGAAGCCCGCGTCACGCATAACAGCGGAGACATCCGCGAAGTCGAGGTTGACAAGACCGGGAACAACGATCAAATCGGAGATGCTCTGAACACCCTGACGAAGCACATCGTCAGCGATCAGGAACGCGTTCTGTAAGGTGATGCTCTGATCGGAGACGAACTTGAGGCGCTCGTTGGGAACGATGATCAGAGAGTCTACACAAGCGGAGAGCTCCGCGATACCCTGCTCAGCCTGCGCCATTCTCTTCTTGCCCTCAAAGGCGAAGGGTTTGGTGACGACCGCAACGGTGAGGATGCCCATATCCTTCGCGATCTTCGCGACGATCGGAGCCGCGCCGGTACCGGTGCCGCCGCCCATGCCGGCGGTGATGAATACCATATCGGTATCCTTTAAGAGCGCCGCGATCTCTTCTCTGTTCTCTTCAGCGGCAGCCTGTCCGACCTCGGGCATAGAGCCTGCGCCCTTGCCGCGGGTGACCTTCTCGCCGATCTGGATCTTCTCATTCGCCTGTGAGAATCTCAGAACATGCTCGTCGGTATTGACAGCGATGAACTCGACATTCTTCACATCCATTTTAATCATACGGTTCACAGCGTTTCCGCCGCCGCCGCCTACACCGATAACTTTGATAACAGGCAGACCGGAAGCGGGGTTGTTGTTTTCTAATTCAAAAGCCATTTATACTTCCTCCTTGTAGCATATGTGAAGCGAAAATACATCAAAGCGCAATTTCACATATTATCTATACTATATAAATGTATCATATATCCAAAGCAAATTCAATCATTTTTTGAAAAATTCCCGAATTATTCAAAAATAATAATAATTTTACGCTTTTCTGTATCTAATCTGCTCAGTCTAAGTACCACTGATCCTGTGTGAGGGGTTTGGTTTCCTCTTCGGAGTTATTCTGTTCGGCAGGTTCAGTCGCCGATTCTCCCTCTGTATCGGAGGATAAGCCCTCGTTTGTCTCGACCGGGTTGCCGTTTTCATCGGTCGGGCTCTGGGTAGCAGTGGTAGGCGATTCCAGCGAGAGCAGCGGCTTCTCATCAAAATAGGACCTCTTGGTCACATTACAGCGGGAGACATCCAGCTGACCCTCGATCTGAGCGGCGTCGTTGATATCGATCTTCTCGTTGATGATCGTCATCGCGGTGCGGATCTTGTAGCTTAAGTCCTCGGGCAGTCCGAGCTTGACCTTGATCCTGTTGTCATAGGTAAAGGAGATATTGCCGGTATCCTTCGCGTTGATCTCGGTGATCCCCTGATAGCCGTTATCAGAGAAAACTCCGGTGATGCTGTCGGTAATAGTGGTAACAGCGCTGCTCTCGTATTCGATATAATCGCCGATCTTGCCCGATTTGGGATTCGGCCCGATGAAGATCGGCAGGTCGTTTGAGCCGGTATCGGTGACCTCTTCCAAGATCCTGCCCTTGGTGGAGACAAGGAGGTACTTGTCGGAATACTCGACGAGATAGCCCCCCTGAGCCTCTTCGATCTTGATACTGATGGTATCGGGGATCTGAAAGCCTACATCCACTTCTTCGACATAGGCGTATTTTTCTTTGATCTTTTTCGCGGCGGACGCCTTGGGCGCGAGGAAGATGTTCTCGCCCTGACGGATGCCGCAGGTGTCAATGATCTCCTGCTCGTCGTAGTGGGTGTTGCCCTCGACCAAGTAGGATTCTGTCTTGAAAAGAACGGTGAGCGAAAGCACGATGCCGACCACCAGGATCACCAGGAGGATCCCGACGAAGCTCGTGATACGGATAATCTTGCGGGCAGTGGGGGTCATCGGACGGCGCTCACGCTCGCGCTTTTTCTCGACCTTTTTGGTGCGCTTTTGCTGACGCTCTCGCACCCTGCGCTCCTCGATCTCATCGACATAGAAAGGAGAGTCGCTGTCGGAGAACTCGGAAAGCGCCGCGTTCGAGTTGATCTCGCGCCTCTGCCGGCGCTCCTTGAGCCGATCCCTGTAGCTTTGCTTTCGCTGCTGTCTGCTCACAAACTCACCTTCTTTCCGAAATTTTTACATCCTATATCTTTTTGATATCCGCGCCTAAGGCACTGAGCACCAGCTCGAAGTCCTCATAGCCGCGCTCCAAATATTCAAGTCCCGCTATTTCGCTCTTGCCCTGCGCGCAAAGAGCAGCAACCGTCAGCGCGGCGGCGCCTCTGAGATCCGAAGCGGAGACATAGGCGCACAAGAGCTTTCTGACGCCTTCAACCACCGCGACCTTGCCCTCCACCTTGATGTCGGCGCCGAGGCGGTTGAGCTCGGTGACATGCTTATAGCGGCTCGAAAACATATTCTCAATAAAGACGGTCATCCCATCGGATACTGCCGCAACACTCATCAGGGGCGCCTGCGCGTCCGTCGGAAAGCCGGGATACGGCATCGTTCGGATCAGCTTCGGCGCTTTGAGCCGATAGGGAGCGGTGATCGTCAGCTCATCTCTTACATACTCGATCTCACAGCCGGTAGAGAGCATGATCGGGATCACAGCGCCTAAATGAGAGCGGCACACACCGTCTAAGGTGATCTTCGACTTAGTGACTGCCGCGGCGCTCATCAAAGTAGCCGCAACGATCCTGTCGGGGATGATCGAATGGGTAACGCCCGAGAGCTTCTCGACGCCTTCGATAATGATGGTGCCCTCTCCCGCGCCGTCGATCTTCGCACCACCTGCGTTCAGAAAATCCGCGAGATCGGTGATCTCCGGCTCTCTGGCGGCGTTCGTGATGATCGTCGTGCCGGGACACAGCGATGCTGCGAGCATGATGTTCTCGGTCGCGCCCACCGAGGGGAAGGACAAAGCGATATTCGCGCTCTTAAGCCCCTCGTTCGCCGCGCACTCGAGCACGCCGTGTTCTTCGATGATATCGATCCCCATCTGTCTTAACGACGAGAGGTGCAGATCGATCGGTCTGGGACCGAGCTCGCATCCCCCCGGAGAGGAGAGCCGCGCCTTGTGACATCTCGCGATGACCGCGCCGAGGAAAATGATGGACGAACGCATCTGATGCATCAGATCGGTAGGGATATCGTACCGCGACATTCCCTTCGTATCAACGATCAGGGTGTTGCCCTCTCGGTCTGCCCTGCATCCGAGATAACGGAGGATCCTTACAGACGCCTCCACATCCGAGAGCCGCGGACAGTTATGTATCACACACTCACCGCTAAACAGAAGCGTCGCCGCCAAGATCGGAAGCGCCGAATTCTTGGAGCCCTGCACACGCGTCTTTCCCTCAAGTCTTCTTCCTCCTGTGACAATCAGCTTTCCCACAACAAACACCCTTTCATCC
>CAJOII010000066.1 GCA_905234535.1 uncultured Ruminococcus sp. | reverse complement strand
TGGCAGAAGGTCATGGCAAACTTCCTCGAGAACCGCGCGAATAAAGAATTTGATATGCCCGATACGATCATCCCGGCGACCTTCTGCTTGGGCTCCGGAATGCTCGCGAACTCCGGCTGCTCCAACACGGCGCTCGGCTACTATACCGTGGATGATATGCCCGGCTACTGCACGGGCGTCCATGTCACCGGAAGCCACGCGGCGTCCTCGAGCCCCTCGTCGAGCTCCTCAGACGCCTCCGATTCCTCCGATCCTGACGCAGACAGTCCCTCCTCCGGCGGCGATGACGATACCCCGTCCATCACCGATGATGACAGCTCAGGAGAGGATACGCCCTCGGACGGCGCGGATGAGACCCAGGCGGACGACGGCGGAGAATCGAGTGTGCCTGAATCCGGAGCGGATGACGGAGAGCCGCAGATCGCTCCGGAATAACCTATCTTCGTATATGAAAGGAATTTGACTATGGTTTCTATCGCTATCATGGGACACGGCGTCGTCGGCTCAGGTGTCGCGAAGCAGAAGCTCTTTTCCGCTGTCGGAGAAGAGCTGCGCATCAAATACATATTAGACTTAAGGGAGTTTCCCGACAGCCCGCTTTCTGACCGCTTTACCAAGAGCTTCGACGATATCTTGGGCGATATCGAGGTCAGGATCGTGGTCGAGACGATGGGCGGCATCCACCCCGCGTATGAGTATGTCAAGGCGTGTCTGAGCGCGGGCAAGAGCGTCGTCACCTCGAACAAGGAGCTCGTCGCCGCCCACGGCGCAGAGCTGCTCTCGATCGCCAAAGAGACGAACGCAAACTTCCTCTTTGAAGCCTCCGTCGGCGGCGGCATCCCGATCTTAAGACCCATCAACCAGTGCTTGGTCGCGAACGATGTCAGCGAGATCGCGGGCATCTTAAACGGCACCACGAACTTCATCCTCACCAAAATGATCAAGGAGAATATGCAGCTCGAGGATGCTTTGAAGCTCGCGCAGGAGTTGGGCTATGCGGAGCGAAATCCCGCCGCGGACATCGAGGGTCACGACGCGTGCAGAAAGATCTGCATCTTAGCCTCTCTGACCTACGGCAAGCACATCTATCCCGACGCGGTCTACACCGAGGGCATCACCGGCATCACCCTCTCCGATGTGGAGTACGCCTCGATCTGGGGCGGCGTGATCAAGCTGATCGGCTCGGTCAAGAAGGTCTCGAAGGACAAGATCGACATCATCGTCGCACCCATGTTCATCCCGAACGAATCTCAGCTTTCGTCCATCGACGATGTCTTCAACGGCATCATGGTGCGCGGAGACTCTGTGGGCGATGTTGTCTTCTACGGCAGAGGCGCCGGCAAGCTCCCCACCGCCTCTGCGGTGGTCGCCGATGTCATCGACTGCGTCAAGCACTTAAAAGCGAGAAAGTACCTCTCCTGGGCGGATTCCGACAACTCCTCCGTGATACCGCACGAGGACTCTGTCGCCGCGATGTATGTCCGCGTAAAGGCAAACGACAAGGATGAGGCATATCATAAAGCAGAAGAGGTCTTCGGCGAGATTCATCTGCTTAAGAAGCCGGACGCGCCCTCGTGGGAGCTTGCGTTCGTCACCGAACCGATGACCGTCAGAGAGTTTGACGAGAAGCTCCGGGCTTTCTCATCAGGCGATATCGAGGTCTGCTCCAGAATCCGGATCGGAGATCTCTAAACAATTAACAATTAATAATGATTAATTAATAGCGAAAGCCGCAAGGCGGCTTTTAACCTTAGCTAATAATCATTAATCATTCATTATTAATCAGAGCAAAAGAAGGTAATATGAAATGTTGATTGTACAGAAATTCGGCGGCACCTCTGTCAAGGACGCCGAGAGGATCCATAATGTCGCGAAGATCATCACCGACGCGTATCACAAGGGCAACGATGTGGTCGCGGTCGTATCCGCTCAGGGCGATACCACGGACGATCTGATCGCGAAAGCGGCAGAGATCAACGAGAAGCCCTCGAACAGAGAGATGGATATGCTGCTCGCCTCGGGCGAACAGATCTCCGCGTCGCTGCTCGCGATGTGTATCCAGAAGCTGGGCTGTCCCGCGATCTCGCTGACCGGCTGGCAGGCGGGTTTTCTGACCTCCTCCGCTCACACCTCGGCGCGTATCCGCAGGGTGACCCCCGACCGCATCAAGAAGGAGCTCGATCAGAAGAAGATCGTGATCGTCTGCGGGTTCCAGGGGCTGTCGCGCTATGACGACATCACCACCTTGGGACGCGGCGGCTCCGATACCTCGGCGGTCGCGATTGCCGCGGCGATGCACGCGGATCTCTGCCAGATCTTCACCGATGTCGAGGGCGTCTACACCGCCGACCCGCGCAAGGTCGAGAACGCGAAGAAGCTCAAGGAGATCTCGTATGACGAGATGCTCGAGCTCGCTACCTTGGGCGCTCAGGTGCTGAACAACCGCTCGGTCGAAATGGCTAAAAAGTATAATATTGAGCTTGAGGTGCTCAGCTCCTACACCAACACCCCGGGCACGATCGTAAAGGAGAAAGTGAAAATGGAAAAAATGTTAATCAGCGGCGTCGCGAAGGACACCGATGTCGCGAGACTCTCGATCACCTGTGTTCCCGATACCCCCGGCATGGTATTCAAGCTCTTCTCGAAGCTCGCCCAGAGAAATATCAATGTCGATGTCATCCTCCAGTCCGTCGGCAGAGGCGACACCAAGGATATCGCCTTCACCGTTCCGAAGGATAAGGGCAGAGAGGCGGAGGAGATCTGCCGCCGCTTTAAAGAGAATGTCGGCGCGGAAGAGGTCGACTACAACGATAATGTCGCGAAGGTCTCCATCGTCGGCGCGGGTATGGAAAGCCACGCGGGCGTTGCCGCCAAGATGTTTGAGGCGCTGTATGAGAAGCAGATCAATATCCGCATGATCGCCACCTCCGAGATCAAGGTCTCCGTCATCATCGCGAAGGACGACGCCGACCGCGCGGTGCAGGCGATCCACGAGAAGTTCTTCCCGGTGGAAAGGTAAAATCAGCTGAGAGTTAAGAGCTAAGAACTAAGGGTTTTATTTGAATTTAGTATAAGGCAAGATATTGTCCTATTTTGATTCTGATAAACTGAGAAAAAGCAGGGAGTTCAAATATGCGAACTTCCTGCTTTTGTTATCTCTGTTATAAAATTGTCCGAGCGAAGCGAGTAACCATCACTCTTAGCTCTTAACTCTCAGCTCTTCACTAATCAAAGTCGTACTCGTCCCTGTATCTCTCCTTGAAGATATCGAAGACCGCCTGCAGTATCTCCTCATCCTCGATGCCGAGATACTGCTCTGATTCATCGTCGAGGCTCTGCACCTCTAAGATCATCACCTCAGCGGCGTCCTCGTCCTCATCGGTGGGCAGCAGCAGCACATATTCCACGCCCTCGTACTCGACGACATCGAGGAACTCAAAGTCCTGTTCGTTCCCTAAATCGTCCTCTAATGTAATGATCTCTGCCTCGTACTCCTGCTCTGCAAAATCTTCGTTGTTCAGCATTGTGGTATCTCCTTTTTTAATGATATTTATCATAGATCCGGTTCACCGGATTGTTTCGGATGTATTCCTTCGTTTCTGAATACTCCTTATGATTTCTGATTACCCTGTCAAAATATCTGCTCTGAAAGCTATTTTCACCGATTTCTCTATTGACAAATCTTTTCAGTGTGGAAACCGTATGAGGGATTATTTCATTTGCACGACGAAAAGATCCGTCAGCCGTAGGGCAAGGCGCCTTGCCCTACGGTTTTTATCATACAACATTCTGATAGAAAATGCAACAAAAAATCCCGACGCGGAATGCATCGGGATTTCTCAGTTAAATCAGATAATCAAAGAGATTACTCGTTGATAGCGATAACCGCGCCGGAACCGACAGTTCTGCCGCCTTCACGGATAGCGAAACGCAGACCGACTTCGATCGCGATAGGAGTGATCAGCTCAACATCCATCTCGACATTGTCGCCGGGCATGCACATCTCGGTGCCTTCGGGAAGGGAGATGGTGCCGGTAACATCGGTGGTTCTGAAATAGAACTGGGGACGATAGTTGTTGAAGAACGGAGTATGACGGCCGCCCTCGTCCTTGGTCAGAACATAGACCTGACCTCTGAACTTGGTGTGGGGATGAATGGTGCCGGGTTTCGCAAGAACCTGACCTCTCTCGATCTCGGTTCTCTGAACGCCACGGAGCAGAACGCCGACATTGTCGCCCGCCTCTGCATAGTCCAGAGTCTTTCTGAACATCTCGAGACCGGTAACAACAACTTTTCTCTTCTCTTCGGTGAGACCGACGATCTCAACTTCCTCAGAAGTCTTGATCTGACCTCTCTCAACTCTGCCGGTAGCAACGGTGCCGCGGCCGGTGATGGTGAAGACATCCTCAACGGGCATGAGGAAGGGCAGGTCAGCCTTTCTCTCAGGGGTGGGAATGAACTCGTCAACAGCGTCCATCAGCTCGTGGATGCACTTGTACTCGGGAGCGTTGGGGTCTGTGGAAGGAGAAGTCAGCGCGAGATAAGCGGAACCCTTGATGATGGGGGTGTCGTCGCCCGGGAACTCGTACTCGTTCAAGAGGTCACGAATCTCCATCTCAACCAGCTCTAAGAGCTCTTCGTCGTCGACCTGGTCGGTCTTGTTCATGAATACGACGATGTAGGGAACGCCGACCTGACGGGAAAGCAGGATGTGCTCTCTGGTCTGCGGCATGGGGCCGTCAGCAGCGGAAACAACGAGGATAGCGCCGTCCATCTGAGCAGCACCGGTGATCATATTCTTAACATAGTCAGCATGTCCGGGGCAGTCAACATGAGCATAGTGACGCTTGTCGGTCTCATACTCAACATGAGCGGTGTTGATTGTGATACCACGCTCTCTCTCTTCGGGAGCCTTATCGATGTTCGCGTAATCTACGAAGTCAGCAGCGCCGCCGAAGTTGAGGACCTTAGTGATCGCAGCAGTCAGAGTGGTTTTACCGTGGTCGACATGACCGATGGTACCGATGTTAACATGCGGTTTAGTTCTTTCAAACTTTTCTCTTGCCATTGGGAAATTTTCCTCCTTTTATTGTAAATAAAATTTACGGTGAAATTATTGTAACAATTCTGAAGCAGAATTGCAAGAGCTTTTGGAAAAATAACGCAAGATTGCATTATTTTCAGTGTGCTGCAAGCTGCAGCGTTTTGGGGCTGCGGCGCTCGGCGCTTCTTGTCACGCCTCGTTCGCCTCCGCTTCTCCTCGTATAACTCCTGCTCGACTAACCTCCCGCCGGACACGGTGTGTCCTCTGGGCGGTCCCGTCTCGCCCGTCGTTATACTCGGGCTGCGGCGCTCGGCGCTTCGATTATCCCTTCTTCTTCTCGGACATGATCTCTTCGCCGACATTCTTCGGGACCTCGGCGTGATGCGAGGGCTCCATGACATACTGGCCTCTGCCCTGGGTCTTGGAGCGAAGATCTGTCGCGTAGCCGAACATATTGGAGAGCGGGACATTCGCGGAGATGCGCGCTGTGCCGTTCTCGATGTCCTGACCGGTGACCGCGCCTCTTCTCGAGTTGAAGTCGCCGAATACGGTGCCGGCGTACTCCTCGGGAACGATGACATTGACCTTCATGATCGGCTCTAAGAGGACCGGATCAGCCTTTCTCATCGCTTCCTTGAACGCCATGGAACCGGCGATCTTGAACGCCATCTCGGACGAGTCGACCTCATGATAGGAGCCGTCGTAGACCTCGACCTTGACATCGACGACCGGGTAGCCGGCTAAAACTCCGGAGAGCATCGCGCCCTGGATACCGGCGTCGACCGCGGGGATATATTCCTTCGGGATCGCGCCGCCGACAACGGAGTTGACGAATTCATAACCCTTGCCGGGGTTCGGAGAGATCCTGAGCTTGACATGACCGTACTGACCCTTACCGCCGGACTGACGGGCGTATTTCTGATCAACATCGGCGTCTTTGCGGATGGTCTCCTTGTAAGCGACCTGGGGCTTACCGATATTCGCCTCGACCTTGAACTCACGGAGCAGTCTGTCGACGATGATCTCCAGGTGGAGCTCGCCCATACCGGCGATGATCGTCTGGCCGGTCTCTTCATCGGTATACGCCTTGAAGGTGGGATCCTCTTCCGCGAGCTTCGCTAAAGCGATGCCCATCTTCTCCTGGCCTGCTTTGGTCTTGGGCTCAATAGCGACCTTGATAACGGGCTCCGGGAATTCCATCGACTCTAAGATGACCGGATGACGCTCATCACAGAGGGTGTCGCCGGTGGTAGTATTCTTGAGACCTACCGCCGCGGCGATATCACCGGCGTAGCACACCTCGATATCCTTACGGTCGTTTGCGTGCATCTGCAGGATTCTGCCGATACGCTCGGTCTTGTCCTTGGTGGAGTTGTAGACGGAGGTGCCCTTCTCGACCTTGCCGGAATAGACTCTGAAGAAGCAGAGCTTGCCGACATAGGGGTCGGTCGCGATCTTGAACGCGAGCGCGGAGAACGGCTCTTCGTCGGACGCGTGTCTGTCGACCTCTTCGCCTGTCTTGACATCCTCGCCCTTGATCGCGGGGATGTCGGTCGGAGCGGGCATATAGTCTACGATCGCGTCTAAGAGCTTCTGGACGCCCTTGTTTCTGTAAGAAGTGCCGCAGCATACGGGAACCATCTCGTTTGCGATGGTCGCCTTGCGGATCGCCGCTTTGATCTCATCGACGGTGATCTCTTCTTCCGCGAGAAACTTCTCTAACAGATCTTCGCTGGTCTCGGCAACAGACTCGAGCAGCGCCTGGCGGTATTCCTGCGCCTTGTCCATCATATCCTCGGGGATCTCGATCTCGATCCTGTCCTCGCCCTTGGGGCCGCCGTAGGTCTCGGCGGTCATGGTGACGAGGTCGATGATACCGGTGAAAGTCTCTTCGACGCCGATCGGCAGCTGGATCGGGACCGCGTTGCACTTGAGCCTGTCCTTCATCATCTGAAGAACATGGTAGAAGTCCGCGCCCATGATGTCCATCTTGTTGACATAGACCATCCTCGGGACCTTGTAGTTGTCCGCCTGGCGCCATACGGTCTCAGACTGA
This sequence comes from uncultured Ruminococcus sp., assembly GCA_905234535.1. Taxonomy (GTDB): domain Bacteria; phylum Bacillota; class Clostridia; order Oscillospirales; family Acutalibacteraceae; genus Ruminococcoides. The sequence continues at coordinate 2,024 of CAJOII010000066.1, read as the reverse complement.
GGCTCAACGCCGCCCTTCGCGCACAGGACGGTGACAGAACCGTCCAGTACTCGTAAGGAACGCTCGACCTCAACGGTGAAGTCCACATGTCCGGGGGTGTCGATAATGTTGATTCTGTTATCTCTCCAGAAACAGGTGGTAGCGGCGGAGGTGATGGTGATACCTCTCTCCTTCTCCTGCTCCATCCAGTCCATCGTCGAGGCGCCGTCATGGGTCTCGCCGATCTTGTGGTTGATACCTGTATAATAGAGGATACGCTCTGTTGTGGTTGTTTTACCGGCATCAATGTGCGCCATGATACCGATATTTCTTGTCATTTCAAGCGATACCTGCCTGGGCATAATATCCCTCCTTAGTGTATATGCAATGCAATGAAGTATTCCGATTGAATACTGAAAAATTCAGCAAATGTGCTGATGTCAAGCTCTCTATGCTCTCCGCTTCTCCAAAAATAAGCCGTTCTCGCTCAACCATCCTGCGGGTTCTGTAAACCCTTTGGACAGTCCCGGCTCGATTCGTCTTATTTTTGGGCTGCGAGCGAGAGCTCTTCTCTGTCAAGCCTCGTTTCGCTTCGCTGATCCTCGTATAACTCCTGTTCGACTAACCATCCGAACGAACTTCGGGAAGTTCTTATCGGACGGTCCCGTCTCACCCGCCGTAACAACGGGGTCCCCAAAGTTCCCCGAATTTTGGGGAGAGGACGAACGGCGGAGCGAGTACGAAAATGACCGAATAGGTCATTTCATCGAGCAGAGCCGATGAGGACGAGGCTACGCGACTCGGCTCTTAAAAATTACCAGCTGTAGTGAGCAAACGCCTTGTTCGCTTCAGCCATCTTATGAGTATCCTCGCGCTTCTTGAACGCGCCGCCGGCGCCGTTGACAGCGTCGAGGATCTCGCCGGCAAGTCTCTCTTTCATCGTTCTCTCGGAACGAGCTCTTGAGTAGCTGGTGAGCCAACGAAGGCCGAGAGTCTGCTTTCTCGCTTCTCTGACCTTGATCGGGACCTGATAGGTGGCGCCGCCGACACGGCGAGCCTTAACCTCAAGCTCAGGCATGACATTGTCCATTGCCTGCTCAAAAACCTCAAGAGCGTCCTTACCGGTCTTATCGGTGATGATATCAAACGCACCGTAGACGATCTTCTGGGCAACACCCTTCTTGCCGTCTAACATAATGTTGTTGATAAGACGAGTAACGAGCTTCGAGTTATAAACCGGATCGGGCAAAACATCTCGTTTTGCGATCTGACCTCTTCTTGGCATCTTTACTTCCCTCCTTCACAATAATTGAGAAATCTCAGGTACTCGAAAGTGACGACTCCCGTAGTGCCGCAGAGGTCTTTTACGCTCGCGCCTCGGTCGCACGGCTCATAGAAGCTGCGGCGCTCGGCGCTTATATAAAACTCTGCAACAATACAGAATAGAGTTAATCTAATTGAAAAGTTAGTTTAACCTCGCCAATTCCTTATTTTTTCTTCGGACGCTTTGCGCCGTACTTCGATCTGGCCTGCATACGACCGGATACACCCTGTGTATCAAGGGTTCCTCTGATGATGTGATAACGCACACCGGGGAGATCCTTAACACGGCCGCCGCGGATCAGAACAACGGAGTGTTCCTGCAGGTTGTGGCCTACGCCCGGAATATAGGAACTGACTTCGATACCGTTGGAAAGACGAACTCTCGCGATTTTTCTCAAAGCGGAGTTAGGCTTTTTGGGGGTAGCGGTCTTGACTGCGGTGCAGACGCCTCTCTTCTGAGGAGAAGTCTGGTCGATCGCCTTGTTCTTCTGTGAGTTCCAGCCCTTTAAGAGCGCGGGAGCCTTGTATTTCTTTTCAGAAACCTGTCTGCCCTTGCGTACCAGTTGGTTAAAGGTTGGCATAATTTTCCTCCTTTCTTCAAAAATGGAATGTGTCAAAATCACCATAAAAACCCGATAAAATCTGGACTTTTGTGACATTTTGACGACGGTCGGAGATATACTTTCGCACAGTCTCCCACAATGATAAATATTACCACAAAC
>CAJOII010000065.1 GCA_905234535.1 uncultured Ruminococcus sp. | reverse complement strand
TCCGTTCCGCTACGCTCCACTTCGTTCATAAATTTTGCAGTCTTTCAACACACTAACTTTTTATTAACTTCGTTTGTCCTGTTTTCTTGACAGGTTCAGGTATTCTGATTACTATATTTCTGGTAAAGAATCATTTTGCGTACAGATCAGGAAAAGCCCAATTATCTCGGTCATGAGATCGGTATAGACATCTCTGTTCTTTTCTGCTATGATAAGCAGGAAAGCTCTCACATCGTCTATTGATCGGAGGAACTATGAAATACGGAGAAAGCTCATTTGATATCATCTATCTATGCTGCGCCGTCTTCTGCGGCATATGGATCCTCTCAAAGAGAAGAGGAAAAATCGGCGCTCTGATGGGATCCGCGGCGCTGATCTTAGGATGCGGGGACGCGTTCCATCTGATCCCACGGGTGATCAACTACTTCTCAGACGCGGATCTCTCGCTGTGGCTCGGCGTCGGCAAGCTGGTGACCTCGGTCACGATGACGGTGTTCTATGTGCTGATGTACCATCTCTGGACGATGCTCTATGATGAAAAGGGTCACAAAGCGCTCACCTGCCCCGTCTATCTTTTAGCGGCGGTCAGAGTGATCCTCTGCCTCTTCCCTCAGAACGGATGGCTGACGAATGAGAGCCCGCTCCTCTGGGGGATTCTCCGCAACATCCCGTTCGTCATCTTGGGCGTGATCATCGTCGCGCTGTACTTTCAGAAGAGAAAGCAGCTCAGAGCATTCCGCTTCATATGGCTGCTCGTTACCTTATCCTTTCTGTTCTATATCCCGGTCACGGTCGGTACGCAGTTTGTGCCGATGCTCGGGATGCTGATGCTGCCCAAGACCGTCTGCTATATGCTGATCATCCTGATCTTCGTGCGCTATAAGCCGAACAAATCCCGATCATAAGAAAGAACGCCTGCTGATGTGAAAGTCAGCAGGCATTTTCTTTTTGGTTATTTTTTGCAGGTAATGGCGGAGCCCTTCGCGTTGTAGCCGGAGGTAAACTTCTTGCCGTCCTTGGAGATACAGCGGACGGTGTAGGTGTACTTGGTGCCGGACTTCGCGGTTTTGTCCGTATATTTGAGGGAGGCGGTATCGGCGAGCTTCTTCCATGATGTCCCTGCGGTCTTGCGGAAGACGCGGTACTTCTCGGCGCCGTTCGACTTCGTCCAGCTGACGCTCACGCCGGACTTCGTATTCTTCAGCGTCGGCGCGGGAGGAGCCGCGATATAGACGAGCGAGAAGCCCGCCTTCTCATATGAGCTGATGAAGCTGCCGTCGTTGTCGACACAGCGAAGGGTGAAGGTATACTTCCTGCCGGAGGAAAGATTCGTGATCAAACAGGAGGTCTTGTCTCTGTCGCTTCCGAAGCGCTTCCACCCGGAGCTCGAAAGATAGAAGAGCCGATACTTCTCAGCTCCCGCGACCTTTTCCCAAGCGATCCTGATGCCGCCGTCTTCGTTTACGAGCTTCGTCACCTCGGGGGTGGCGATGTAGACGATGCTCTTGCCCATGGTATCATAGGATGAAGTGAAGCTCTTGCCGTCCTTGGAGACACATCTGACGGTGTAGGTGTACTTGGTGCCGGAGGTAACGCCCTTGATGACAAACGAGGTCGAAGCGGTATCGCCGATCTTGGTCCACGAGGTGCCGGAGCGCTTGAAGACACGGTATTTCTCGGCGCCCTTGACCGGAGTAAGGTTGATTCTGACCCCTGCGGTCTCATTCTCGAGCTTTTTGATCGAGGGCGTGTCGAGCTTGTAGGCGGAGCTCAGCTTCGTATAAATGCTGTAGCACAGGAAAACATAATTTGTCGGGTAGTTTCCCGTCGTCCACGAGACATCGTAGCTTGCCCAGAGATTGCCGCTGTTGTCGAGATAAAACTTTGTGCCGCTGTCGATATTCGAGCTCTTCAAAACGGTATCATAATAGGTCTTGCCGTAGGTGGAATAGTACTTTTGATACGCGCTCTTGCCGGAGTCAAGGTCAGCCTTGACGGATGACTGGAGCTGCTTTCTGACGCCTTCCTTGTTCAGTCCCTTGAGGTTTCTGACGGTATCGAACGCCATTCTCTTGCCGGTGACGACATCGATGTTGATCAGAAGCGGAGAGAAGGTCTCCTCCTGTACCAGACTGTCATCGACACATACGCTTAGGACAGAGGAGTAGAGATACGACTGAAAGCGAACACCGGGATCGGGTCTCTTGTGCTTCTTGGACGCGTCGAGCACCGACTTATAGAATTGCTCGATCTCCTTGTTCGCCTCCGCCGCGTCAGCGGAAGAGAGCTTCAGCTGAGGCACCTTGATCTTGATGTCCTCTTTCTTGCCGTTGCTGTTCGTATAGACACAGCTGAGCGTGGTGCCGGTCGTCAGGTAGTCGTTCGCCGTCTTCGCGGACGCGGACACCGGCGTGATCACCAAAACGCCCACGATCAGTACCGCCGCAAGCAGTACGGAAATGATTCTTTTCATCATGCAGCGCTCCTTTCGGTTTTAACATCATTATAATCTCGGACAAATCCGTTGTCAATACAGTCTATATCTATGTGCATGGGACAAAATTTATTCGAAAAAAACGCTCCCGACAAAAAGCCGGAAGCGCTTCTGAAATCATAGATTCAGTTGGGTATCGAGAATTACAGCTCTGCGAAATACTTGATGGTTCTGACCATCTGAGAGGTGTAGGAGTTCTCGTTGTCATACCACGAAACGACCTGAACTTCATACAGACCGTCGCCGATGGGAGAAACCATGGTCTGGGTAGCGTCGAAGAGCGAGCCGTACTTCATACCGATAACATCGGAAGAAACGATCGGATCCTCGTTGTAGCCGAAGGAAGCGGAAGAAGCAGCCTTCATCGCAGCGTTGATGCCCTCAACGGTGACATCGTCGCCCTTGACAACAGCGGTGAGGATGGTGGTGGAGCCGGTGCAGACCGGAACACGCTGAGCAGCGCCGATGAGCTTGCCGTTGAGCTCGGGGATGACCAGGCCGATCGCCTTCGCAGCGCCGGTGGAGTTGGGAACGATATTGCAGGCGCCCGCTCTTGCTCTTCTCTTGTCGCCCTTTCTGTGAGGACCGTCAAGGATCATCTGGTCGCCGGTGTAAGCGTGAACCGTGCACATGATACCGGTCTGGATGGGAGCGTACTTGTTGAGTGTGTCAGCCATCGGAGCGAGGCAGTTGGTGGTGCAGGAAGCAGCGGAGATGATCTGATCGTCAGCGGTCAGAGTATCCTCGTTGACGGAGAAGACGATAGTCTTGAGGTCCTTGCCGGCGGGAGCGGAGATAACGACCTTCTTCGCGCCTGCGTTGATGTGAGCCATGGACTTGTCCTTGGAGCAGTAGAAGCCTGTGCACTCGAGGACAACATCTACGCTGATCTCGCCCCAGGGGAGCTTAGAAGCGTCTGCCTCGGCATAAATAGTGATCTCTTTGCCGTCTACGATGATGGAGTTCTCGCCTGCCTCAACAGTGTGGAGATTCTCACCGATCGTACCGCAGTAGCCCTTCTGAGCTGTGTCATACTTTAAGAGATTTGCGAGCATGTCGGGGTTGGTAAGATCGTTGATTGCGACGACCTCATAGCCCTCAGCGCCGAACATCTGGCGGAAAGCGAGACGACCGATACGGCCAAATCCGTTAATTGCAACTTTTACTGACATAAAAATTCCTCCTAAGAATAATTTATCAATGTAGGTCTGTACAGAACAGCACAATTTTACATCTATTATATTCTACTACAAAGAACAGCGTAAATCAAGAAATATTTGTAAATAATGTTAACTTTTTGACATTTTTTCTGTATAAGAAAAATAAAAAATCTTCTTCACATTTTCTCCGAAGAATATCGCAAAAAAACCTTCCCGCTATCCATCGCGGGAAGGGTCATCATTGATATGCTGTATCAGCTCTTCAAACTCACTTTTCGAGAACAGACAGCCCACGGCGTCAAGCATCGCCTTCTTCGAGAGATACTTCGGTAGCCCGAGCGAGAGAAGGATCCTCTCTCTGAGCGCCTTTGAGTACGGCTGACCCGACAAGCCGAGATCATAAAAATCGGAGGCGGTGATCTCTGATGATCCGCTCTTCTCCTCTTCGCCGATGATATGGGCGCCGCTCTTTCTGATCGCTTTGATCAGAAGCTCGGGGTTGATCCCCTCCACGCCTAAGAGCCCTTCCTTAGAGGGCGCTGCCTTGCGCTTCTCTTTTCCGGATACGGAAGGAATATAAGCGTTTTTAATATTCTCTTCGGGAATGATTCCTTTGAGAAAATTGCGGATCACAAAGCCCGCCGCGTCGGAGTCGGTCAGGATCAATATCCCGCGGCGTTCGGCGATCTCGCTGATCAGGCGCTGCTTCTCTTTATCCTTGAACACGCGAAAGCCGCCGGTCTCGATCACGGGGGTAGAGATGAGCTCTTTGACTCTGATGCGGTCATAGCGCCCTTCGACAATCACGGCTTCTCTGAGCCTGAGCTTTGACTCACTCATCGCTCTTGTCCTGAGAGATCACGCACAGCTTACAGATGAGCTTCTCGACCGCGATATGCGCATTAACTGAGGTCGTGATCAGCTTCTGTGAGGTCTCGGTGATCTCGTCGATGCTCCTCGAGAGCGCTATCGTGGTGACATTTCTCGTCTGTCGGATGAGCTTATTGAGCGCCCACTCGGGCTTACGCATCGAGAACTCCTTTGCGGTCTCGGCGGCCTTGAGCCCCGACTGCGTTCCCGCTCTGAGACGGTAAGCGTCGACATAGGCGGCAGCGATCACGGTGCAGATATATACGGGGTCGATCCTTGACAGAAACAGCGTATGAAGGGTCACCATGCTCTTGTCGGCATTACCCGCGATCACATAGTCGAAGAGATCGTAGATCTTCGCCTCAGCGGTCTTCGGGCACAGCTCGTCGATCATCTCCACGGTGATCTCTCTGCCGTCCGCATAGGCGCAGAGCTTCTTGAGCTCGTTGTTGAGGATGTTGAGATCGTTTCCGACGCAGCGAATGAGATAGTCGGCGACCTCTCCCCTGATCGTGCATCCGCCCGCCTTCGCCCAGCTGATGACGGTCCTCTCGGTCTGCATCTGAGAGCGCTTTGTAAGCTCCGCGCAGGAGCCGTGCTTGTCAATAAAAGCGATGAGCTTTTTCGACTGTGCGCCGGCGGACTTTGAGCTCAGCTCCAAAGTGGGCATTGAAAAAATGAGGTGGGTTCCCTCGGGGATATTTTCGACCACCTGCATCAATGCCTTGAAGTCGGCCGCTTTGAGCTTGTCGATGTTGAGGTCTTTGACAAGTACGATGTTCTTGTCGCTCAAGAACGAGATCATATTGACAGCGACATTGATATCGTAGATATCGGCGTCCATGTCAAAGGTATGGTAATTAAACTCTGAGAGCTCTCCCCCGCCGAGCTTCTTTATGACCTGCTCGGACAGGATCTTTACGAGCATCTTCTCTTCTCCGAATATAAGGTACAGCTGAGAAAACTTTCCCGCGCTGAGATCTTTTTTGATTTGTGATTCTGTCAGCATAAGGTTACTCCGTTACAAAGGTGATCTCTCCCTCGCGGGAGAATAATACACGGTCGTATCTGTCTTTTAAATTCTGCGCTTCGATAAGAGACAGACGGCTGTCTCCGGAGAGCACTAAAGTATCGCAGAAGATATCCGCTTCTCCCGAGAGCCTGTCGCCTAAGATCACGATATCCGCCGTACGGTATACTTCGGGCAACAGCTCCGGAGAGCATCTGTCGGGCAGGATCAAAACAGTCCGCCCTCTCCAAACAATATACCGCGCCGCGGCGTCTCCCAAAGGCACCAAAGTGATCACGGTGTCATCACTCACGCGCACGGTACATTCACCGTGAAAGTCCACCGTATCGGGCAGTATCTCGCCCTCATCCCTTTTATCATACTGCAAATACTCTGAAATTGCAAATTCTTCATCACAGATATTTTCGAGACGCTTGCGCTCGGTATCGGTATCCGTGATCGCAAAGGTACACTCCCTGTATCTCTGCGACAGATCCCGCATAGCTTCATATCGTTCATAAGAGGTGATCTCGGTGCTCAGGAGAAAGAGTCTGCCGTCCTCTTCTAAAGTGACAAAGGCGCCTGTATCCGAGGGATAGACCCTGATCCTCGCCTTGCCGCCATCGAGCGCGCTCGTCAGGATCGCTCCGCACAGCAGGATCGAAAGAGAGCCCAGCAGCGCGTACCTCATATAGCGGTAGCCTCCTTTGCAGAAGTAGACGGCGATGAACAGGATAACAGTCAGGATCACCCAGACATACACGAACGCGTCCGAGACCTTGATATAAGAAAACGGCAGTTTTGAAATGGTTCTGACGACGAACAGCGCCGCTTCGCATATTCCGTAAAGCACCCACGACAGCAGCACTCCGAGTAACCCCATATACGGGATCGTCATCAAGAGACATACGATCAGTACAAGGATCAGAATGAGCCAGATCTCGGGGTATAACAGCAGCGCCGAGAGCAGGGTCACGGCGGAAAAAGCCCGAAACACGAACAAGGAGATCGGCAGCACTGTCAGATTCGCCGCCAAAGACGCCGAGAAAAGCTCAAGAACCTTGTTGAATATCTTCTTGACAAGGCGATCATCGTTTTTAAGTCGGATCCGCTCATAGATCGGCGCGCTCCACTGCAGGATCGCGAAGGTCGCGTAGAACGACAGCACCAGTCCGATATCTCCCGCACAGTTCGGAGAGAACAACAGGGGCATCAGTATCCCCGCCATTCCCAGAGAGTTGAGCGGATATACCCGCCGCCTGAAGAACAGCCCGACGACATAGAACACCATCATCAGTCCCGAGCGCATCACTGACGGCGAGAATCCGGTCACAGCCATATAGAGCATCGTGAACAAAAGCACGATCGGCAGATAGATGAAGCGGTTTTTGATGAGCTTTCTGAGAACCCTGAGCAGAAGTGTGACAAATATCGCGAAGTGCATCCCCGATACCACGACGAAGTAAGACGCGCCGCTGAAGCGAAACTGCGTTCTGAGATCCTCAGAGAGCGCGTACCGGTCGCCTAAGAACACCGCCCGGCACAGTGCGGCATCATCAGCGGGCTGAAGTTCGTCGAGAATCGTCCGGAAATACTGTCTGATCCCGACCGCGTAGTAGTAGAGAGACCGCGTCTTCGCGCTCTCGACCGCGGGCGTGAGCGCCTCTCCTCTTGCACAGAGATAATACCCCTTTGCGCGGTAGTAGTTATTCTCCTCGCGGTATAATGTTGTCTCAAACCTAAGCGTATCGGACACTTGCGCGTCGAGAGCGTCACAACCCTTTACGATCAGATTGAAGCGCGCCTCTTCTCCGTCAACTGCGGTCACCGTCAAAGGATAGCAGTAGCTGTCGTAGCAGAGATACGGCTCATCGTTGAGATACGCCTCTATCCTGTGCGCTCCCTCGTATTTCTCTTTGACGGGCTCAACCCCGAGCGCGGTAAAGGACAGCTGGAAGAGACACCCGAGCGCCGCGCTCAGGGCGATGAAGGGGATGAAGATCTTCTTTCTTATTTTTCTGATAGAGAAAAATAAGACCGTCAACACGATCGAAACGCCCATGAGGACAGCAGTCGCCGCTCTCGGAAAATAAAAAACGATCGCCAGCACAGTAAAGAAGGTGATCCCTATCTGTGCAAGCAACCGTTTCATCGTATATTCCTCTCAAATATGACAGCAATTCTTCGCTGTCGATGTATCTTATCCGACTAACCGCTCTCAGTGGAAGAACAGCGGGAGCTTCTCTAAGAAGATGATATCATCTCTCTCCGCCGCGTCGCCCTCCGCGAGCACCGCCGCCTTGCCGACGATATTGCCGCCGGCGGCCTCGACCAGCTTCTCGAGCGCTCTGAGGCTCTCTCCGGTAGAGATGACATCGTCGACGATCAGGACTCTTCTGCCCTTTAAGCGGTCAGCTTCGTCCCTGCCTAAGTAGAGCTTCTGCACGCCCAAGGTGGTGATCGACTCTACCTCGACCGACACTGGATCGGGCATATAGACCTTGAGGCCTTTTCTCGCGACAACATATTCACGGTTGCCCTGTCTCGCCATCTCGTAGCCGAGCGGGATTCCCTTCGCCTCGGCGGTGATCACGATATCGTGTTCGGGACAGACCTTCAAGAGTGCTTCAGCCGTCTTCTCGGTGATCTCGACATCGCCGAACATAATAAACGCCGCGATATCCATCTTGGGGTTAACGGCGCACAGGGGGAGCTCGCGCTCACAGCCCGCGATCGTCATCTTATATGTTTTACTCATATGAACCAATCCTTTCTATAAACCCGTCTTATGCCATCTGAAGTCCGAGCGTCTTGCCGCCGAGCAGATGGAAGTGCAGATGGAAGACCGTCTGACCCGCGTCCTCCTTGCAGTTATTGACCACACGGTAACCGTTCTCAAGTCCTAAAGACTTCGCGATCACGGGGATCTTCGAGAACAGATAGCCCACGACCTCACAGTTGCTCTCGTCGAGCGCGTCGGCGCAGCAGATATGCTCCTTCGGGATCACCAGCACATGGACCGGCGCCTGAGGGGACAGATCGTAGAACGCGTAGATTTTCTCATCCTCATATACCTTTTTCGAGGGGATCTCCCCGCTGATGATCTTACAAAAAATACAGTCTGACATA
>CAJOII010000064.1 GCA_905234535.1 uncultured Ruminococcus sp. | reverse complement strand
AACATGAGTGCCGCCGCGAGGATCACACAAAGAAGGCAGATCAGGATCTTGTGTGAATGTTTCATATCATTCCTTCTTTCTTTTATACATTCGTACCAGCAGGATCACTCTGGAAAGCGCTGCCATAAGCAGGAACACGACCCACAGCTCCGCGACGCGAACGGTCATGTCGTTTTCGATCGGTCTTGCGGGATACATCGCGATCCGAAGGATCAGCCAGACAAGGAACATCACGCCGACCGCGGCGGTGACGGTCACCGCGCTGACAGCGTATTCGATCAGTCGCTCACGGAATAGGTCTTTCCTGAGCAGCAGTGTCGCCGACAGAACGGACAGACCGGCGCTAAGCAGCGCGCATCCTCCCCCGAAAGGGACAAAGGGGATCGGGACATTCTTTGATATCAGACCCGATAGCGGCAGCAGGCAGAGCAGAAGGACAATCCATATACCGTCGATCACGCCGCTTCGATAAACGCCGTCTCTGACCCGTCCCAAAAGTGCCGAAAGGCGAAACCGCTCGTCCTCCTTCGGGAGCTCAAAAGAGGGGGAGAGGAGCTTCTCGGACAAAGACGCAAAGCTCTCCATATCGCTGTCAGAGGCTAAAGACAGCGTCTTGATCGTCATGTCACAGCAATCTTTCTCGAAAGAGAGCTTCCGGATCACCTCGTCTACGGTATCCCTGATAGATTCGGGATGATCCTCGATGGTTTTGATCTGAGCGATGGAGAAGCCGCTTTTGCGGAGAGCCGCGACATAAGTGAGCGTTCTGACATCGCCCGCATCAAAGTCGAACGATCGTCTTCCCGCGTAGTTCTCGCTGTTTTTCGGTCTGATCAGTCCTGAGTCGATGTAGAGCCTGACGGCGCGGTCACTGAGCCCTGTCTGCTCACAGACAGCTTTGATTTTCACTCGATCACCTTCTGACAGAAAGATTATAGACTTTGACATAGGGTAAAAGTCAAGAGATTATCTCTATTATATGATGAAAATAATTTGATGTAAAGAGAAACACCTCCGTCTGAGCGGAGGTGTTCATCAATTCTATATATCAGAGCATAGAAACAAACGAAGTTGTGTATGTAATAACTCGGGCTGCGCGGCTCGGTCGCTTATTATCACGCCTCGTTTCGCTTCGCTTCTCCTCGTATAACTCCTGTTCGACTAACCACCTGACAGACTTTGAAAAGTCCTTTCAGGCGGTCCCGTCTCACCCGTCGTTATACTCGGGCTGCGCGACTCGGACGCTTACACTACACCCTGCGCCAGCATAGCGGTAGCGACCTTCTCAAAGCCCGCGATATTCGCGCCGACAACATAGTTGCCCTCATAGCCGTACTTCTTCGCGGCAGCGTCTAAGTTGCGGAAGATGTTGATCATGATGCCCTGGAGCTTTTGATCAACCTCTTCGAAAGACCACGAGAGTCTCTCGGAGTTCTGGCTCATCTCAAGAGCGGAGGTAGCGACGCCGCCGGCGTTCGCAGCCTTACCGGGAGCGAAGAGCACGCCATTTGACTGGAAATACTCGGTAGCCTCTAAGGTGGTGGGCATATTCGCGCCTTCAGCGACAGCGATCACGCCGTTTGCGACCAGCTTCTTCGCATCTTCGATGCCGAGCTCGTTCTGAGTCGCGCAGGGGAGAGCGATGTCGCACTTGGTATCCCATACATTGGAGCCTTCTGACTTCTTGTCGTGATAGACAGCAGAGGGACGAGCCGCAGCGTACGCGTCTAAGCGGGCGCGCTTGACCTCTTTGACTTCCTTCAGGAGATCGACATCGATGCCGTCTTCATCATAGATCCAACCGGTGGAATCGGAGACGGTGACGACCTTTGCGCCGAGCTGCTGAGCCTTCTGGGTCGCGTAGATCGCGACATTACCCGCGCCGGAAACGCAGACAGTCTTGCCCTTGATGTCGATGGAGTTGGTCTTGAGCATCTCGTCGGTGAGGTAGAGAAGACCGTAGCCGGTCGCCTCGGTTCTCGCTAAGGAGCCGCCGAAGGTCAGCCCCTTGCCGGTGAGGACTCCCTCATAGAGGTTTCTGATCCTCTTATACTGACCGAACATGAAGCCGATCTCTCTCGCGCCGGTGCCGATATCGCCCGCAGGGACATCGGTGTCAGCGCCGATGTGACGGCACAGCTCTGTCATGAAGCTCTGGCAGAACTTCATGATCTCGTTGTCAGACTTGCCCTTGGGGTCAAAGTCGGAGCCGCCCTTGCCGCCGCCGATCGGAAGACCGGTCAGAGAATTCTTGAATATCTGTTCAAAGCCTAAGAATTTGATGATACCGATATTGACAGAGGGGTGCAGACGGATGCCGCCCTTGTACGGGCCGATGGCGGAGTTGAACTGGACACGGTAGCCGGTGTTGACCTGAACCTGACCGTTGTCGTCTACCCACGGAACTCTGAACTTGATCTGTCTCTCGGGCTCGCAGATACGCTCTAAGAGCGCCTGCTTCTTGTACATCTCCTCGTTCGCCTCGATCACGGGGCGCAGAGAGTTGAGAACCTCGTCGACCGCCTGTAAGAACTCAGGCTCGGATGCGTTCTTCGCTTTTACCTTTGCTAATACTTCATCAACATAAGACATTAAAAATACCTCCTTGGAATGTTCCTTAGTTGCGATATGAAAATGAAAATATTCATCACGAATAACATTATATAACAGCGAGGTCAACTTTGCAACAGATTTTTCAAAAAATTCAAAAAAATAGTGATTTTCACCATATTATACCTGAAAAACCCATCGTGTTTGCAACAAAAGAAAAATAAATTGCAATTAATTTAGCGATTTGACGCAGTAAACCGGCGAGATAATCCGGATTACGACTTCATGTAAAAACAAAAAAGGGAGGGCGCCCCTCCCGAATGTGTTGTTTATCAGTCGATATCGATGAAATCGTCGTCGTCGAGGTTGTAGATCTTGTTATCTCTCTCCTTGGGACGGTAGGACTGATACTGCTTCTCTTTCTGCGCGTTCTGCTCATATTTACGGCGCGCCTGACGCCTGCCGTCGGAGGCGGTATAGGCGGCGGTGGAGAACACCACGCCGAAGAACAGCCCGATCAGGATCAGAAAGGCGATGATGCACAGGATCCACCAGGCGACCGACGCAATCAGCATGAAGATGACCGAGAGTACCACGACCACCGCGCACACCGCGCCCGCGACGAGATAGGTGTACAGCGAGTCCTCGCTCTTATCGAAGAACTTGAAAAACCTCGGGTTCGCGATGATGAGGAGCGCGGCGATATTTACCACGAAGCACGACACCACCGGCAGGGTGTGATAGATTGCCATATCTAAGAGCATCGGCACACAGAGAAACACCGCGGGCACGATCACATGCTCAAGGTCGAACTTGCGCCATACCATAATGAGATACACCGCGCCGACACAGCCGACGATCGCCGCGCCGACAAAGTCATGAAACAGCGGCGCAAAGAACAGAAGGATGAACAGCCCGATGAATATCAGCGCAAGACGCGAGCCGACCTTGGTCCTCAGAAACGGTCTGATACCGATGAGCTTTCTCTTGAATTGATTCAGGACAGCGTTGATGTTGAAGTTCATAGTAGCCACCTTGATTTCAAAGATCTATTCTGACAGCCATATTTTAACATATTATGAATCTTTTTGCAAATTTTCGTTTTTGGTTGAAATTTCTAACGAAAAATACTATAATACCATCAGAAATTTACATCAGCGGAGAGATTATGGAGAGAAGCTATCCGAGAGTAACGGTATCAGGAAAATGTGAGCGGTTCATCAAATCGGGACATATCTGGGTCTACTTTGATGAGATCAAAAATATCGACGGCGCCTATGAAAACGGCGATATCGTCGATGTCTATACCGAGAGGGGTCGATTCTTGGGTTCCGGATACATCAACGACTACTCGAAGATCCGCGTCAGGATCATCTCGAAGAACGCGAACGACCGCTTTGACGAGGCGTTCTACAGAAGAAGAGTCTCTTACGCGCTCGACTACCGCCTGACGGTGATGGGGGAGGACTTCTCCTCCTGCCGGCTGATCTTCGGCGAGGCGGATTCGTTCCCCGGGCTGACGGTGGATAAGTTCGAAGATATTTTGGTGGTGCAGGTGCTCTCTCTCGGGATCGAGAGGATCAAGGATATGCTCTTCTCTATCCTGACCGAAGAGCTGTCGAGAAGAGGCACAAAGATCCGCGCGATCTATGAGCGTAACGATGTCAAGGTCAGAGAGCTTGAAGGGCTTACGCAGTTCAAGGGATTTTATCATGCGGAAGGGCTCAGAGACGACCTCGACGGGATAGTCCGCATCAAAGAGAACGGCATCCTCTACGATGTCGACTATATGAACGGCCAGAAGACGGGCTTTTTCCTCGATCAAAAGTATAACCGCCTTGCGGTGTCTAAGATCGCAAAGGACAAACGGGTGCTCGACTGCTTTACCCACACCGGCGCTTTTGCGCTCAACGCGGCGCGCGGCGCTTCTTCCGTGACGGCGGTGGATATCTCCCGGTCGGCTCTCGATATGGCGCGGCATAACGCGGCTTTGAACGGGTTCGAGAATATCGATTTCGTCTGTGCCGATGTGTTTGAGCTTTTGACACAGATGGCGGGAGAGAAGCGGCAGGACTATGATATGATCATCCTGGATCCTCCCGCGTTCACGAAGTCGCGCGATACGGTCAGAAGCGCCGAGAGAGGCTATAAGGAGATCAACTTGAAAGCGATGCGTCTGCTCAAGAGAGGCGGATATCTCGCCACCTGCTCCTGCTCTCACTTTATGCGCGACGATCTGTTTCGAAAAATGCTCTTCTCTGCCGCTCAGGACGCGGGCGTGAGCTTAAGACAGATCGAGTGCCGCCAGCAGTGCGCGGATCATCCCATCCTCTGGGGTGTGGAAGAGACCGATTATCTGAAGTTTTATATTTTTCAGGTGGTATAACCTTATACCGTTTGTCAGAATACATATTTTTCATCAAGGAGGAACCTATGGCAGACCAGTTTCATGAGAACAATACGAACGAAGAGCTGTATTCCCATTCCGGAAAGAACCGCTCGTTCAGCGATGTAGAAGATTTTGATAAGACAAAGGTCGTTTTCGATCTTTCCGAGGATTCCCGCACAGACGGCTACGGCGATGATTTTGACAAAGCTCAAACAGAAACAATTGTCGAAAAGCCCGAGCCCGTCATCCGAAAAGATCCGAAAAAGGACAAAAAGAATACCGGCCTGATCATCGCGATCGTCGCCGTCAGCGCGCTGATCGTGATCGGACTTGCTGTGATTGCCTTGCTGTTGTTCAATCCGAGCTGTAACTGCTCAGGATCCGAGAACACGACCGCGAATATCATAAACCCTACCGCGGCGACACAGGCGACCGATACACAGTCGTCCGATACACAGGCGAATGAGACCGATGCGCCCCCATTCGAAGATCTGACAGAAGCTGAGACCGACGCGCCTCCGTTTGATGATCTGACCGAAGCGCCTTCGTCCGATACGAGTTCCGATACGACCTCGTCTGACGGCGGCACCTCATCAGACGGCGGAGATACCTCGTCCGATACCACTCCGACAGACAGCTCGAGCTCTTCATCCGGCGGCGGTACATCCTCCGACCCGGGCTCGGGAGACACCTCCTCGAATCCCGACGCGGGAGAAACCGGAACCGAGGGCGAGATTCCCGAAATGATCGTTGATTTGTCGTAATTCATACTAATTTCAAATTAAACCCTTTAACATCTATTGCGCTAAATTGCGCACATCTGCGTTGGACTCCTTGACAGGCGCCGGCCTGCCTGCGTTGTCCGCCTTGCTCTGCACAATTTTTCGCTAATATCTGTTTTAAAGCTTTTTATTTGAATTAGTATCACTTCGATACGAAAACCACTTCTGAGTGATCAGAAGTGGTTTTTTAAGTCATTATATTTTTGTCAGAATGTTCCCGACGAGCCGCCGTGAGAAGAACCCGACGAGCCGATATGAGTGCCGCCTCCCGAGGAGGAGCCGGTGTCCTTCGGCTTCGCGGTGCGGGTGACGGTATGATAGAGGAAGGTGTCTCTCGAGACGGTCACCTTCATCGACCCCGCTCTGAGATAGTCTCGTGCACCCGACTGCATCTTGACGGATTTGAGCTGGGACCGGAAGATCAGCATGATCAAAAACGACACAACAAACGCGATCAAAAGAGAGAGCGGGATCCAGTACCACGCGACATAAGGAGAGAGGTAGCGGTCCACACCCGAGAGATACCGGTCAAAAGCGATGTACCATTTTTTTGAGGAGAGAGAGGGTTTGATGTCATCGATGACGATCTCCTGTTCCGATTCGTTGAAGCTCTTGATGCACTCTCCTGTGGTAGAGATTGCCCACGCGCGTGAGCCCGCGCCGTTGTCGAGCGCGATCAAAAGCAGCACGCCGTCCGACAGATATCCGTGATAGTCATAGTAATCATCCGCGAACGCGGTGGAGGTTTTGCCATCCAATCGCGGGGAGGTGACGATCACCACAGAACAGCCGTGGGCGTCTGAGATGTCCTTTGCCTTTTTCGTCAGTGATGAGATCTCTTCATCTGTGAGCAGATGCGCCATATCGACGATCAGCTGGCCGTCCTCGCCCTCTTCAAGAGGAGTGACCTTTGCGTCTTCGTCAGCGGCAGTCGCTGACAGCGGCAGGATGCCGATAAGACAGATGAGCAGGATCATCGCAAGAGAAATACTCAGTAATCGTTTCATATGTATCCCTCCTTATAATAGCTGCAGGAGCCACTGCACGCCGTAGACAGCGGCGCCGATGATAGCGGTGAGGATCATCACGACGCGCCAGAACTTGCCCCAGTCGGTGGGGAGGTTGCCGACAAACTTGCCGGTCTGACCGTTCATCGCGAAGATGTACTTCTTGTCTTTATAGGTCGTGTTGAGCATCCAAACGGGGTAGAGAGCATAGGCGGTCTTGCTGTTTAGAAGCCGGATCGAGGTCGCTTCGGGGGTGACGGTGGCGTATCCCGAGACGGTATTTCTGAAAGCCTGCTCTGTGGTTGCCTTGACCCTGTCGTTCGCGCGCTGGGCGCTCTGCTGTGAGGTGACATCGTATTTATCCGCGAGATACCCCGCGAGGTACGCGGTCTGAAAGTCCACCGCCTGAGAGAAGTCGTAGGGTTCTACCGATTCCATCAGATCATCGGGCATCTTGGACGAGCCGTCGACAGGAACATGGTCGAACCCGAGGTTGCCCGCGCGGTAGACCGAGTAGTAAGAGGTCTCGGTATAGTTATAGTTCGAGTCGGACCAGAACCGTACCTTGGTGGCTTTGTACCGTATATCGGCGTCTGCGTCCGCGTCGAAGAGCCAGAACGGGACATAGATGCCCTTGACCTCGTCGATGTGGTTCTTGTCCTTGAAGATCTTCGGAAGCAGGAACTTGCCCTTCAAATGCTGAAGCAGCCCTGTTTTCGCGGCGTCTTTGTCGAGCTTGAACGGAATGATCCAGTCGGGCCTTAGAGAGCCCTTGAGCTGGTTCATCATCACGACGGGATTGCCGCAGAAGGGACATTCGGTAGCGGCGGTATTCTCATCCGCGATGATCTCGCCGCCGCAGCTGTGACAGACATACGAGCGAAGCGCGTCTTCTTCGTGTTCTGTCCACTGTGAAGAGGCGTCCGTGTGCCACTCAAGGTGATCGGTACCCTCGTTCTTGAGGTCTTCGTCATAGCCTTTTAGAGCTTCGACCTCAAACTCCGTGTCGCAGTAGGGGCACTTGAGCTTTTGCAGATTCGGGTCAAAAGCGATCGCGCCGCCGCAGCACGGGCATTTGTATTCTTGTAATGCCAAAGAATCCACTCCTTTTGCAGTTTACAGTTATCAGTTTGTGTCTGATCCAAAAGGGACTGACAGCTTTTAGGGAGGGCGCGCAGTCCCTCCCTATTCAAATATTTCTATTACTGTTTGTCTCTGTCGTCAAAGATATCGCCGCACTCGGGACAGAACTTCGGCGGATGCGCGGGATCATCGGGTTCCCAGCCGCACTTGTCACACTTATAGGTGGGTGTGCCCTCGGGCTTCTTCTGGCCGCACTCGGGACAGAATCTGCCTTTGTTGAAGGTGCCGCAGTTCGAACAGGTCCAGCCGTTCTCCTCGGGCTTCTTTGTGCCGCATTCCATGCAGAACTTGCCAGTCGCGTCGGCGCCGCACTGCGGACACTTCCAGGTGTCTTTTGCGGGAGCTTTTGTCTGCTGAGCGGGAGTCTGCTGAGCCTGCTGCTGCCCCTGCTGAGCGCCCATCGCGTAGAGGTTCTGCGCGTTCATACCGCCCATGGAGCCTGCCATACCCATGCCCATGAAAGCACCCATGGCGCCGTTCTGGTTCTTCGCCGCGTTCTGCATCGCCTCTGCCTGAGCGCCGACGAGATGAGCCGCCGCCATGGTCGGATCCTTGAACGCCGCGTTCCTCTGGACCTCTTTGATCATCTTCTGATCTTCCTCGGGGAGGGTCAGCGAGCCGATCGCGATCGAGACGACTTTTAAGCCTCTGAGCTCGCCCCACTTCTGAGAGAGCGCTTCGTTCATCGCGTCAGCAAGCTCGTCGGTGTGGTTGACAATCTGGTTGGGACGCATCTCAAGATCGGAGAGCTTGCCGAACGCCGGCTGGAGCTTCGAGATGAACTCAGTCTTGAGCATACCGTCGATCTCGGAGCGGGTATAATCCTCGGTGATGTTGCCGCAGACATTGGTATAGAACAGGATCGGGTCGGCGATCTTGTAGCTGTATCTGCCGGAGCAGCGGATCGAGACATCGAGATCCAAGCCTACCTTCGAGTCAACGACTCTGAAGGGTACGGGGTTGGAGGTGCCGAAGAGGTTGTCGATGATCTCTTTGGTGTTGAAGTAGTAGACACGCTGATCCTTCGGGGGCTCGCCGCCGTAGGTGAAGCGCTTGCCGATGGTCTTGAAGGTCTGCAGGATCGACTGACCTAAAGAACCTGTGAAGATCGAGGGCTCTGAGGACTGATCATATGTATATTCACCGGGCTCCGCGCAGATCTCCGCAACCTTGCCCTGATCGGTGATGATGGCGCACTGACCATCCGCGACGACCAGACCCGAACCGTTGGTGATCACATTATCCGAGCCCTTGGTGTTCGAGGAGCGCGCCGAGGTCTTCTTCTCGCCTTTTCTGACCAGCACTTCCTTCGGCAGTGCGTCGCAGGTGAAGAATTCTTTCCACTGATCGGCAAGAACGCCGCCGACAGCGCCCATACCGGCTTTAATAAGTCCCATAATCTTTTCCTCCTAAAGTAAAAATT
>CAJOII010000063.1 GCA_905234535.1 uncultured Ruminococcus sp. | reverse complement strand
CCTGCTTTGTTCACCGTGTGTTCCCATTTGAAGTCATCTCCTCTTTTTCATTCTACCATTATTAACTTCAAATGTACACTTTTATTATACAGGTTCACTTAGCTCTTAATTCTTATTTCTCCACTAAAAAAGCACCCCGCGGGGTGCTTTTTGTTATCCGATGTATTCTTTATTTCCCATATAGGGTCTGAGAGCTTCGGGAATGCGAACCCTGCCGTCAGCTTCGAGGTTATTCTCGAGGAAGGCGATCAGCATTCTCGGCGGGGCGACGACGGTGTTGTTGAGCGTATGCGCGAAGTACTTGCCGTCCTTGCCCGAGACGCGGATCTTCAGGCGTCTTGCCTGCGCGTCGGAGAGGTTCGAACAGGAGCCGACCTCAAAGTACTTCTTCTGTCTCGGAGACCATGCCTCGACATCGACCGACTTGACCTTCAGATCGGCGAGGTCTCCCGAGCAGCACTCTAAGGTGCGCACGGGGATGTCCAGGGTGCGGAAGAAGTCAACTGTGTTCTTCCAGAGCTTGTCGAACCAGATCTTCGACTCCTCGGGCTTGCAGACGACGATCATCTCCTGCTTCTCGAACTGATGGATGCGGTAGACGCCGCGCTCTTCGATGCCGTGGGCGCCCTTCTCCTTGCGGAAGCACGGAGAATAGGAGGTCAGCGCGTAGGGCAGATCTTCTTCCTTGAGCATGGTGTCGATGAATTTGCCGATCATCGAGTGCTCGGAGGTACCGATCAGGAAAAGATCCTCTCCCTCGATCTTATACATCATCGCGTCCATCTCCGCGAAGCTCATCACGCCGGAGACGACATTCGAGCGGATCATATAGGGCGGGATACAGTAGGTGAACCCTCTGTCGATCATGAAATCTCTCGCGTAGGAGATCACCGCGGAATGAAGCCGCGCGATATCGCCGATGAGATAGTAGAAGCCGTTGCCGGCGACCTTGCGGGCTGCGTCGAGGTCGATGCCCGAGAGGCGCTCCATGATCTCGGTGTGATAGGGGATCTCAAAGTCGGGTACCGCCGGCTCGCCGAAGCGTTCTCTCTCCACATTCTCGCTGTCGTCCTTGCCGATCGGAACGGACGGGTCGATGATGTTCGGGATGACCATCATGATGTCGAGCACCTTCTGATTGAGCTCTGCTTCTTTCTTTTCGAGCTCTTCGAGCTCTTCTCCCTGAGCCGCCACCTGCGTTTTGAGCTCTTCCGCCTTATCGCGCTCGCCGCGGGCGAAGCATCCGCCGATCTGTTTGGAGAGCTTGTTGCGGTTGGCTCTGAGGGCGTCGGCGTCTCCCTTTGCCTTTCTCGCCGCTTTATCGAGCTCGATCACCTCGTCGACGAGAGCGAGCTTCTTGTCCTGAAATTTATTCTTGATATTCTGCTTTACAATATCGGGGTTTTCTCTTAAAAATTTGATATCGATCATGGTATTTCTCCTGTTTCTGATTATTCGAACTTATGTGCTAAGTTTATCAATTCTTCATCCGAGTAGAAGTCGATCATCAGCGTGCCGCTGCCGTTCTTGTTCTTCGTGATGACAACCTTTCTGCCGAGCTGCTCTGAGAGCGCGAGCTCGGTCTCTTTGTACAGAACGGGAACGGATGAGGGCTTCTGCGGCTTTCTCTCCGACACGGGCTTGTTATAGGCTTTTGCGAGCTTTTCGGTCTCCCTGACAGAGAGAGATTTCTTTATTACCTCATCAGCAGCCGCTTTGATCCGTTTCCTGTCTTCGATCGACAGCAGCGCGCGGGCATGACCCGCGGAGAGCTTTCCGTCTTCTACCATGGTTCGGACCTCTTCGGGCAGGGTCAACAGCCGCAGGGTGTTGGTGACCGCGGCGCGGGATTTGCCGACCGATTTCGCGACCTGTTCATGGCTCATGCCGTAGGTCTCGATCAGCGCCTTGTAGCCGCTCGCTTCTTCTAAAGGAGATAGGTTCTCGCGCTGCAGGTTCTCGATCAGCGCAAGCTCGGTCGTCTCTTCCTCGGTGAGCTCTCTGACGGTAGCGGGAATCTCTTTAAGACCCGCCAGGCGCGAAGCGCGGTAGCGCCTCTCCCCTGCGACGATCTGATATCCTCCGCCGATGAGCGGGCGCACCAGGATCGGCTGGATCACACCGTGCTCACGGATCGACTGCGCGAGCTCTTCGAGCGCGTCGGCGTCGAAGGACTTACGCGGCTGAGAGCGGTTCGGTTCTATCTCGGAGATCTTCAGGGAGATGATGTTCCCCTTTTCTTCCGATTCGTTTTCGACAAAAATAGCGGAGAGTCCTTTGCCCAGTCCGCCGAGCTTCTTAGCCATTGTTCTGCTCCCTTCTGATGAGCTCCTCACACAGCGCCATGTAGGCGAGGGTTCCCTTCGAGTTCTTATCATAGTACATGATCGGCATACCGTAGGACGGCGCCTCGGAGAGACGGATCACCCGCGGGATCACAGTGGACATCACTTTCTTCGGGAAGAACTGCTTGACCTCGGCGACGACCTGCTGGGTTAGGTTGAGTCTGCCGTCGTACATCGTCAGCAGAACGCCCTCGATATAGAGATACTCGTTGGTCTTTCTCTTGACATAACGCACCGAGTTCATCAGTTGAGAGAGACCCTCAAGAGCGTAGTACTCACACTGGATCGGCACCAGCACGCTGTCCGCCGCGGTGAGCGCGTTGGTCGTGATCAGACCGAGAGACGGAGGACAGTCGATGATGATATAATCATAGTTGTTCTTGATGGGCAACAGCGCTCTTTTGAGGCGGGTGGAGCGATGCTCGAGATCAATCATCTCGAATTCTGCCGCCGCGAGATCCATATCCGAGGGCATTACATCGAGGTTGTCATACGGTGTGGACAGAATCACATTCTCCGCTTTCTCAGAGTTGACGAGGACATCGTAGGAGGATAGCTTCAGGCTTCTCTTATCCACGCCGACGCCGCTGGTAGCGTTGCCCTGCGGATCGACATCGACAAGCAGCGTTCTCTTCGAGAGCTTTCCGAGACCTGCCGCGACATTGACGGCGGTGGTCGTCTTGCCGACGCCGCCCTTCTGGTTGGCAATCGCGATAACTTTCGTCACAAATTTCACCCTTTCCGATGCTTTTCTGAAAAATTACCTCTATATTTTAGCATATCGGGAGTGATATTGCAATCCGTTTTCACAATTTTCGCAAGATGATGTTTCATGTGAAACATTCTGCGGCGCTCGGCGTTTCTATGTCACGCCTTCGTCGTCGCGCGCCGTACTTGCCGAAAGCGGTCAAGTGTAACCGCTTTTTCAGCTCGTGTGGCGGCTCCTCCTCTCCCAAAAACGCAGGAGCGTTTTTGGGTACCTGTCTTTCCCGCTGTTCCCAAAATAAGCCGTTCTCGCCCAACCATCCTGCGGGTTCTGCGAACCCTTCGGATAGTCCCGGCTCGATTCGTCTTATTTTGGGGCTGCGAGCCTCGGCGTTTCTATATGCCAACAGCCGCACGCTTTCGCGCACGGCTGTCGGCAAGGGGTTCAGATAAGGAAATGGGTATGAGTGGATAGACACAGTTGTGTCTATGGGGAAAGCATGTGGGTTCACAGTTGGCAGTTCTCAGTTTTCAGTTGTTCTCTATGATAAACTGCTGAGATCTGTGAATTATATGGTTTCTGCCGCTTTAGGGATCTTGACGGTATATTCGATATAGTCGTCGGTCTCGTTGCGGCGGGAGATGGCGTTGATGCCGGACAGCCGCATGGTATCGACCGCGCGGTTGATGGTGTTGACAAAGATCCTGACATCCTTGACGGCGATCTTTCGGTGCGGCTTCTCTGAGGGTTCTTCGGGCTTAGAGGACTTCTTCATCAGGACATCGGTGACGAACGCCTCAGTCTCGCTGACATTCATGTTCTCGGTGATGACGCGGCTGAGCACTTCTCTTCTTAGGTTCGGATTGTTGATCCGAAGCAGCGCTCTTGCGTGGCGCTCCGAGAGGTTCGCGGTCAGGATCCACTCCTGCTCCTCAAAGGTCAGGCGGAGAAGTCTGAGCTTGTTTGCGATGGTGGACTGCTTCTTACCGAGCTTGACCGCCGCCTGCTCCTGGGTCAGGCCGTATTTACGGATCAGGCGGGCGATGCCGCGCGCTTCTTCAAACATCGAGAGATCGGTGCGCTGGAGGTTCTCGATCAGCGCTAAGAGAGCGCTCTCCTTGTCGCTGCATTTATGTACTACGCAGGGAACCTTGTTGAGTCCCGCCATGATCGCCGCTCGAAGTCTCCTCTCCCCCGCGATCAGCTCAAATTCGGTAGAGTTGATTCTTCTGACCACCAGCGGCTGAAGGATACCGTTCTCTACGATCGACTGAGAGAGGCTTTTGAGCTCTTCTTCATCAAAGTTGCGTCGGGGCTGGGTGCGGTTGGGTCTGATCTGGACCGTAGCAACCATCAGTACCTTATTATCCGGTCGTATCAGGATGCTCACGCCGTTTCACCCAACCTTCCCATGATCTGTCGGGGGTTGTCCCCGCAGATATATATTAGCAGAACGGAGGATGAGATTTTGTCGAAGCGTGCGCGATTATTTTGTAAGGTTCTGTCGGATTCCATCAATATATGGATTGCTTCGAAAAACAAGATCCTCTCCTGCGTCGAGGAGAGGATGTCTTTTATTATTATATAGGTTTATTCCTGATCTTCTTGCCGGATCTCGGATAGAGTGCGGGGGTGGGAGCTGTTTTTCTGAGAGCGATGATCGATCGCTGTCCCGCGTCTGGGAGCTCGAAGGTGTGGATTCTCTCGACCTCGGCGCCTAAAGCACGGATCGCGTTCTGCGCTGAGGAAAGCTCTTCCTCTGCGTCTTTTCCCTTCATAGCGAGGAACATCCCGCCTAATTTAACAAACGGCAGACAGTACTCGCAGAGCACATTCAGCGGCGCGACCGCTCTGGAAACGGCATAGTCGTATTTCTCACGATATTCCTCTTCCCTGCCGGCGTCTTCGGCGCGGCTGTGGATCAGCCGGACATCATCGGCGCCCATTTCTCGGCAGACCTCGGAGAGAAAGATCAGGCGTTTGTTCAGGCTGTCGAGCAGCGTCACCCTGAGATCGGGGCGCGCAGCTTTGAGCGCCATTCCGGGGAAGCCCGCGCCGGTGCCGACATCGATCAGTGTCGCGTTCTCGGGGATAATCTCGTATTTGAGCAGCGTCAGGCTGTCGCAGAAGTGCTTACACGCGACATCCTCAGCGGATGTGAGCGCGGTGAGATTCATCCGCTCATTCCATTCGATGAGCAGATGATAATAGATCCCGAGCTTTTCCCGCGCGGCAGGAGTTATATTCAGATCACATTTTTTCAGTGAATCCTGCAGGATGATATCAAAAGGATCATTCATTCTCGTTTCTCTTTTCATAAGACTTTTTCATCAGATAGATCATCAGCACATTGATATCCGCGGGTGAAACACCCGAGATCCTGCTCGCCTGACCGATGTTCAAAGGGCGGATCTTCGTGAGCTTCTCGCGCGCTTCCAGCCGCAGCCCGGTGATGTTCTGATAGTTGATATCCTCGGGCAATAGGCGATTCTCGATCTTTCTCATTGCTTTAACCGCGGAGAGCTGCTTCTTGATATATCCCTCGTACTTGACATGGATCTCCACCTGCTCAAAGACGGCGGCATCCTCTTCGGGGCGATCCGGATCGATCGGCGCGAGCGCGCGATAGTCAAGCTCGGGGCGTTTTAAGAGGTCGATCAGGCGGATGCCGGTTTTAACATCGGTGGTGTTATGGGAGAGTAGAATCTCAGAGAGCTTCTCGCTCGGAGAGATCGTCGTATTCTGCACGCGGGAGAGCTCCTGTCGGATCTTCTCCTGCTTCTCCCTAAAACGGCGATAGCGTTCTTCAGAGATCAGCCCGAGGGCGTATCCCTTCGGCGTCAGACGCTCGTCGGCGTTGTCCTGACGGAGGATCAGGCGATACTCGCTGCGGGAGGTCATCATCCGATAGGGTTCGTTCGCGCCCTTGGTGACGAGATCATCGATCAGGGTACCGATATAGGAGCTCGCGCGGTCAAGGATAAAGGGTTCCTTTCCTCTGACCTTCAGCGCTGCGTTGATACCCGCGATCAGTCCCTGCGCGGCGGCTTCTTCATAGCCGGAAGAGCCGTTGAACTGACCTGCGCCGTATAATCCCGCATATTCTTTGAACTCTAAGGTCGGCAGCATCCCGGTAGGGTCGATACAGTCATACTCGATCGCGTACGCGGGGCGCATGATCACCGCGTTCTCCAAACCCTTGATGGTATGATAGAAGGCGGTCTGTACCTCTTCGGGGAGCGACGAGCTCATTCCCTGCAGATACATCTCCTCTGTATCAAGCCCGCACGGCTCGATAAAGAGCTGGTGGCGCGGCTTCTCGGAGAAGCGCACCATCTTATCCTCCAAACTCGGGCAGTAGCGCGGCCCGATTCCTTCGATCTCTCCGCCGTAGAGCGGCGAGCGGTGAATATTATCGAGGATCAGCTTCTTTGTGTTTTCGTTCGTCCATGAAATATGACAGACGACCTTGTTCTCGATCGTTTCTGTGGTATCAAAGGAGAATGGCGTCGGCGGTTCGTCGCCGTCCTGCTGTTCCAGCTCTGAGAAGTCGATCGATGAGCGCTTGACACGCGCGGGGGTGCCGGTTTTGAAGCGGCGGGTCTTCACCCCCAGCTTTCGCAGGCTTTCCCCTAAAAACGCCGCGGGGAATATCCCGTCGGGGCCGGACGCGAAGCTGACCTCGCCGATGAAGATTTTGCCGCCTAAGTAGGTGCCTGTCGCGATGATCATGCACTTGCATCTGTAATCCGCGAGCATCCTGGTGGTGAGTACCCAACCGCCGTCCTCCTGTCTGAGGTCGGTGATCTCTGCCTGACGGAGGTCAAGATTCTCCTGAAGCTCGAGCTTGTGCTTCATGATCGCAGAATACTTTCTTCTGTCGATCTGCGCGCGCAGAGAGTGTACCGCGGGACCTTTGCCGCGGTTGAGCATCCTCGACTGGAGAGTGCATTCATCGGCGGTCTTGCCCATTTCGCCACCCAACGCGTCAATCTCGCGGACAAGATGTCCCTTCGCTGTACCGCCGATGGAAGGATTGCAGGGACAGTTGCCGACCGCATCCATATTGATCGTAAAGACGGCGGTTCTGCACCCGAGGCGCGCGGCAGCGAGCGCCGCTTCGATCCCCGCGTGTCCCGCGCCGATCACGATAACATCATATTCTCCTGCAAAATAGGTATTCATATTATCACCTGTGTTTCATGTGAAACATATTTTATTCGTAACGCACTATTTTCCTACGCAAAAGTTGTGGAAAACACGGTCGATCACTTCTTCGGTCACATTCTCGCCGGTAAGCTCACAGAGCAGCGCAATCGTCTCTTCGATACTTACGGTGACCGCGTCATAAGTGATTCCCGTTCTCAGAGCGTCCAGCGCCTCTTTGACGGCGTCCTCCGCCTTGACGGTCAGAGCTCTCTGTCGCTCGTTGTACAGTAACGCGTCGTTTGCGTCAAAGTCGGAAGACAGGCAGAGGCGTCTGACAGAACGGCTGAGCTCGTCCACTCCCCTGCCCTCTTTCGCGGACATATATACTATATCTTGTGTTTTAGATATGATTTCTTCTATATTTAGCTTTTGTTCCAAATCGGTCTTGTTGATGACCGCGATGGACGGCACATTCTCTAAAGAGCTGAGCACTTCTCTGTCTTCCGCTGTCAGCTCTTCTGACGCGTCAAAGACACACAGCACCAAGGCTGCCGCGTCGATCTTTGCCTTCGCCTTTTCAACGCCGATCTTCTCGATCATATCCTCAGAGCTGCGGATGCCCGCAGTATCACAGAGACAGAGCGTGATGTCGTCAAGGTTGACGGTCTCCTCCACCACATCGCGGGTGGTGCCGGCAACAGAGGTGACGATGCTCTTGTCATAGCCCGAGAGAAGATTCATCAGGGTGCTTTTGCCGACATTCGGCTTGCCGGCGATGACGGTGTTGATGCCCTCCTTGAGCACCTTGCCGTTATCATAGCGGCGGATGATATCGATGAGCGTCTGTTCACATTCTGAGAGTTCTTGCTCCAGTTTTGCGGCGGAGATTTCGGGAATATCCTCCTCGGGATAGTCCGCCCACGCGTTCAGATGCGCCGCCTGCGTCAGCAAAGTCTGTTTGACCTCGCCTATTTTTTTTGACAGAGCGCCTTCTTTGACAGAGATGGCGGCTCTGGCTGCCGTTCTCGATCTCGCAGAGATAATATCCATCACGGACTCTGCTTCGACAAGATCGATCTTACCGTTCAAGAACGCTCTTTTGGTAAATTCTCCCGCCTCAGCGGGCTCGGCGCCCGCCTTGAAGGCTGCTTCTAATGTCTTCTCTGTCACATACAGGCCGCCGTGACAGGATAATTCCACCACATCCTCGCCTGTATAGCTGTGCGGAGATCGAAACACCGTCGCAATACATTCGTCGATCTTCTCATCACCGTCATATACCGCGCCGAACGCGCAGGTATAGCCCTTCATCTCTCTGAGCTTTTTCTCTGAGCGGAAGACCTTGTCCGCAACCCGGATCGCGTCATCACCTGATATTCTGATCACGGAGATCCCCGCGGCGCCGAACGCGGTGGATATCGCCGCTATGGTGGCATTGTGCATAATAAACCTCTTACTTCTCAGTACACCGTTCTCGGTTGTCAGCTTGATGATCAAAACCGAGTATGATGAGCTGTCGATCATAATGAAAAATGCCCGATACGCTGATATCGGGCATTTTCTTCGGGAAAGTTCCCGCAAATTACTTATTGATTCTGCCGTAGAGACCCATGCCCTCACCCTCGTTTAAGGGCTTGCGGTCAGGATTCGGGGCGGGTTTTTCGCTCTTGTTGTAGTTAGAGCGGCGAGAGTTGTTATAGCCTCTTCTGCCGCCGCCTGATCTGCGGTTGTTGTTCGTTCTGTTCTTGGGATCGGGACCGATTACGACATGGCGGTTGATCGATTCGCCCTCGCTCCATGAGATCGCACCGTTGACCTTCTGAACCGCGGTGTGGATGATCCTTCTCTCATAAGGATTCATCGGCTCTAAGGAGCTCTTTCTGCCGGTCTTCGCGGCTTTGATCGCCAGTCTTCTGCCCAAAGCCTCTAAGGTCTTCTCTCTCTTCTCTCTGTAGTCGCCGGTGTTGATCACAACTCTCGAGTAGGTCTGATCCACACGGTTCGCGGCTAAGCAGGCGAGATACTGCAGCGCGTCTAAGGTCTCGCCTCTTCTGCCGATGATAAAGCCGACATCCTCGCCCTCGATGTCGAGGGTAATCGCGTTGTCCTCTACCTTAGAGGTCAGGGTGATATTCTCAAGACCCATGCAGGCAATGATATTTCTGATATAATTCTCGGCGGCGTCTTCGGGAGTCTCTTTCATGAATTGCCGCCGAACAGACCGAGAACCTTCTTCGCGGGTAACTCGATGATCTCAAAGTCGATTCTGTCGTCATATGTTTCAACGCCGAGTTCTTTGCAGGCGTTTTCTTTCGCTTCTTCTACGGTTGCGCCGGTAGAAATTGCTTCTTTTAACATGATTACACCTCGTTATAGCATATAAAAAGATTATTTTTTCTTTTTCTTCGATTTCGCTGTTTCCGGCTGAGTAACGGATACAGGATCATAGTGGTACTCTACCTTTGCTTCCTGCTGCTCCAAGAGCGCGATATGCGCGCCTTCCTTTCTCGCTATGACCATAGCGGGCGACCAGAACTTGTACATAATCATCGACTGGAAGAAGCCGATCACATTGGAGAATATCCAGTAGAAGCCGACTGCGCAGGGAACGGTGTAAGCAATCCACGCGGTCAGAAGCGGAAGAGCCAAGAGCACATACTTCATACAGCCCTGCTGATTAGACATCGAGCCTGACTTCTTCATCATATAGATCTGAGAGCCGATCGAGGTGACAAGACACAGGATCGGAATAATGATCGCGATGGATAAGAATCCTTCCGTACGCGGGGTGGAAAGCAGATCAAGGCCTAAGAAGTTGAAGCCGCCGGAGAGATTCTGGATCTTTGAGATCTCGTCGCCGGTGACGGCTGAGCCTAATTTGTCCTGCATCAGGGAGAAGGTGTTGGGGTTGTTAAACAGTCTTAATACATCGATCTGGGAGTAGATACTGGAGGAGTTGATGGATACTCCGGGAAACTTGTTGGCGACCTCCATGATGGATGTCACCTTGTCGGACGCAATGTGCAGAACATTTTCGATCGGTCTGACAACCGCGTAGTAAATGCCGAGCATAACGAACATCGGGAGCAGTGATGTCAGGCATCCCGAGAAGGGAGAGGAGCCCTCTTTGCTGTAGAGCTTCTGCATCTCTTCGTTATACTTTTGCTTATCGTTGCCGTATTTCTCTTTGAGCTCCTTCTGCTTTTTCTGCATCTTGGAGTTTGCCGCCATACTCTTCTGCTGTCTGACAGAGGTAGGGAAGAGAACAATCTTAAAAATCAGAGTAAACAGGATGATCGCAACGCCGAAATTCTGCACCAGGAAGTACGCGCCATAGAGGATATAGCCGAAGATACTTCCCAAAAAGTTAAAAATTGCCATCATAACAGTTTGACGCCTTTCTTTCTTAAAGCTGAGTAATCATAGTTTGTGAGGTTTTTCCGGTACCGGATCATAGCCTCCCTTGGAGAACGGATTGCACCGAAGGATTCTCCATATTCCCATCAAAGTGCCTCTGAAGGCTCCCCATACTTCGATCGCCTCATAGGTATACTGTGAACAGGTGGGATAATACTTGCACTTGGGGGAGGTGTGTATCGAGATGGAATTCTGGTAAAATCGGATCAGCTTTAAAAGTATTTTCTTCATCTTTACTGTAGTTACATGACACCTGTCGCTTTCAGGTGTTTTCTCATACAGCGCTCAACATCGGTACTCTTCAGAGTGCCGGTCTTGGTACGGGCAACAAAAATAATATCAAAACCCGCGTCAAGGTTTAAAGACAGATTTGAGAATGCCGCTCTGATGATCCGGCGGCAGCGATTGCGCTGTACGGCTTTTCCTATTTTTTTGGAGGTGGTGATCCCGATCCGAAGGTTATTATATTTATTTTTCATTACATAGGTGACGAGCTCCGGAGAAACCACAGATTTTCCTTTTTTGTAGATTCTCTGAAAGTCACGGTTGTTTTTCAGCGTTATCGCTTTCATCAGATCACCGTTGTCAAAATAAGAAATGAAAGAAATTTCTGGAATATTAAAAGCGGACCACTGCCGACAGTGGCCCATTCATCAATAAGACAGCTGCTTTCTGCCTTTGGCTCTTCTTCTGTGGAGAACCTTGCGTCCGTTAGCGGTGGACATTCTCTTTCTAAAGCCATGTTCCATTTTTCTATGTCTCTTTTTCGGCTGATATGTTCTGAGCATCTGAAAGCCTCCTTTCGGTTACATAACCTTACAAGATAGCATTATAACTTAATTTTTCCCGCAAGTCAACAAAAATTTTCACTTTTATTAAGTATTATATATTATCATAAAAAGATAAATTTTTTGACCTACAATATCTTGTATATTTATCTCTATAAAGCCACAATTTATAGACAATAAAAAGAGCGTTTTTTATATGCCTAAATTATTAATAGTAATAATAACATTATATATGGAAAAATATGTTGATTTTTAAACACAGTTTTGCTATAATAGTCAAAATAATGGAGTTTTATGTGTCTGATACGGTTTCTGCGGAAATATCATAAGAAAATTAAATCCCTTTTTTGATAGAGAAAAAAGTGAACAGGAGGTTATTTATGGAGTCTTTCGCTGAAGGATGGAGCATCATCTGCAACTACCTGAAGGATGAGAAAAAGATCGTTGATGTCGCCTATAAGACATGGATCTCGCGAATAGAGCCGGTCGGCATCGACTTTGAAAAAGGCGAGATCGTCCTGAAGGTTCCGAACGAATTTCACCGCCAGACGCTGATCAGGGGATATCTGACTAAGCTGTCCCAGGCATACGAAGCAGTTTTGGGATCCGACTTTACCACCGTATTCGTGATCCCCGAGGAAGATCAGAAGAAGTCCTCCGACAAGCTGCTCGGAGAAGAGACCGCCGCCGATACGGGATATGAGTTCACCTTTGACACCTTTATCGTCGGCTCGTCCAATAAGTTCGCTCACGCGGCGTGTCTCGCGGTCGCGCAGAATCCCGCCTCCGCATACAACCCGCTGTTTTTGTACGGTCACTCGGGACTCGGTAAGACCCACCTGCTCTACGCAGTGGGCAACGATATCAGGAAAAATCATCCCGACTATAATGTCATCTACATCAAGGGTGAAGACTTTGCCAACGAGATCATCCAGTCCATCCGGCTCAACACCACCGCCGACTTTCGGCAGAAATACCGCATGGCGGATGTTCTCTTGGTAGACGATGTTCAGTTCATCGGCGGCAAGGAGAGCACGCAGGAAGAATTTTTTCATACCTTCGACACCCTTTACGACGCAAAGAAACAGATCGTACTGACCTCCGACCGTCCTCCAAAGGAAATCAAGGTGCTCACCGAGAGGCTGCGCTCGCGTTTTGAAATGGGGCTGCTCGCGGATATCCAGCCGCCCGACTTGGAGACCAGGATCGCGATCATCAAGAGAAAGGCCGAGATTATCGGTCTTGATATCAACAACGATGTCTGTGAATATATTGCTACGAAGCTCAAGACCAACATTCGCCAGCTTGAGGGTGTTGTTCATAAAATGTACGCAAGATATCTTCTGAATAAAGAAATCCCGACGCTCTCTACCATCAATGAGGTCATCAGCGAAATCTTAAACGACGACACGCCTCCGGAGCTTACAGTCGAGAAGATCATCGACGAGGTCGCGCGCACCTACGGCGTAGAAGCGGAGGACATCCGCTCACAGAAGTCTCGCCGCGCGAATATCAACCGCCCGAGACAGATTGCGATCTACATCGTCAGAGAGCTGACCACGCTCTCGATGGAAAGCATCGGTAAAGAATTCGGCGGCAGACACTATTCTACCATCGTCTATACCGTGCAGGAGATGGAAAAAAAGATCAAGTCCGATTCTATGCTCAGAGAAACGGTAGAAGATATCATCAAAAATATCAGAGAAAAATAACATCATTATTTATTCTCTTTTTCATCCACATCCATTCAACATATTTCAACATGATGTTGATATTTTGAATAAGATTTGATATCAGCCGCATCTTTCCTCAATTCTTCTCAAGAAAATTTGGAAAATTTTTCAGATCAAATGCCGAAAAGTCATCTTTTCCACATTTTCACACCGCCTACTGCTACTACTATATTATTATAATTAATCATTCCATATCATTCCGTTTGAACGGACAAATGAAACTAATTTTGAAAGGAAACCTCAATCATGAAATTTAACTGTATGCGCTCAGATCTGTCCAAAGCTGTCTCTAATGTATCCAGAGCGGTATCATCAAAATCCTCTCAGCCCGCGCTCGAGGGCGTTCTCATCAAGGCATATGATAATATTCTGTCTCTCACCGGTTATGATCTTGAGATCGGTATCACCACCGATATCGAAGCAAGCGTCGAAGAGAACGGAGAGGTCGTCGTTTCCGCGAAGCTCTTGTCGGATATTTTGAGAAATTTACCGGAAGAGATCGTTCGTATTGAGACCGATGAGCGCCTGATCACCACCATTAACTCCGGCACATCCGAATATCAGATCGTCGGTATCTCCTCAGCGGAGTATCCCGAGCTGCCCAGAGTCGAAGAGCTTGAAGAGATCAAGATCGACGCGCCTGTCCTCAAAGATATGATTCGTGAGACCGTCTTTGCGGTTTCGGATAATTTTTCAAAGCCGATCTACACCGGGTCTCTGTTTGACATCGAGCCCGGTGTGCTGAGGATCGTAGCGGTCGACGGGTTCAGAATGGCGATCAGAGAAGAACAGGTCGAGTGTGAGCTGACTACAAAGTTCGTTGTTCCGTCCAAGACGCAGCAGGAGATCATTCGCTTGATCTCAAATGAAGAAAAGGTTGAGATCATTGTCGGATCGCGTCATATCGCGTTCAAAATCGAAAAATATACGATTATCTCCCGCCTGATCGAGGGAACCTTCCTTGACTACAAGACGACCGTTCCGTCCAAGTGTACCACAGAATTTAAAATCAATAAGAGGATCCTTTCTTCCGCTGTGGAGAGAATGCTGCCGATGACAGGGGAGAAGATCCAGTCTCCGGTCAGAGCGAATGTCACTCCCGACGAGATTAAATTAAGCTGCACCACCTCTGTCGGCAAAGCGACTGATTCGATCATGATCAGCGCGATCGGTCAGGAGGTCGTCATCGGCTTTAACAACCGCTATATGCTCGACGCCTTAAAGAACGCCGATACCGATGAAGTCAAGATCGAGATGTCCGGCTCTCTCTCTCCGATCATCATCAAACCCGTGGAAGGAAACGCTTTTCTCTATCTGGTCGTTCCGATGAGACTGAGCGCGGAAGCATAAGATGAGTAGGATCAATATATCCATTAACGAAGAATATATCAATCTCGACAGTCTGTTAAAATACGCGGGCGTATGCTCAACCGGAGGAGAAGCAAAGTTTTTAGTACAAAACGGAGAGATTCTTTTCAATGGTGAAGTCTGTATCATGCGCAAAAAGAAAGTCAGAGCGGGTGATACGGTTAAGTATCAAAACACAGAGATCATCGTCACCGATGATCGGTAAAGGAAATATTTTTGTTTGTTAAAAGTATTAATTTTGAAAATTTCAGAAATTTAAAAAATAATACTGTTTTTCCGTGTGAGAATGTCAATGTCATCTACGGCGAGAACGCGCAGGGAAAGACCAACCTGCTCGAGAGCATCTGGCTTTTTTGCGGCGGCCACTCGTTTCGCTCCTCCAAAGAGAACGAGATGATCGGATTCGATAAGGATTTTTTTCGTCTGAAGATGAAATTTTTCAGTGAAGAGAGAGATCAGACCGCCGAGATTCTGTATACACAGAATAAGAAGAAGATAAAGATAAACGGCGTCGACAAGAATTCCTCCGCCTATCTGACCGAAAAGTTCTCCTGTGTCGTATTTTCTCCTGAGCATCTGACGCTGATCAAAAGAGGACCACAGGTCAGAAGAAAATTCATCGACAGCGCCGTCTGTCAGCAGAAGGTGCAGTTTGCATTTCAGCAGATCTTAAATCAGCGAAACGCGCTGTTAAAAGATATTCACCGTCACAGTGAGCTCTTGGATGTTCTGTCCATATGGGAAGAGAATCTCGCGTCTTACGGCGCGAAGATTTTGACAGAGCGCCTGAACTATCTGAAAAAAGTCAGAGAGATTGCGAGGAGCTATCACAACGGTATCTCTCGTCAGAAAGAAATATTGGATTTTGAATATCTTTCTACCTGCGATGTAGAAGAAGATGATACCGAAGAAATCATCAGAGAGAAGATATATCATTCGCTTCTGTCAAAAAGAGAAGAGGATATGCGCTTCGGCAATACCGCGAGCGGTCCTCACAGAGATGATATCGACATCAAAATCAACGCTCTGTCCGCGAGAAAATACGCGTCTCAGGGTCAGCAGCGCTCGGCAGTGCTCTCTTTGAAGTATGAGAGAAGAGGGGAGAGGCCGGTGATCCTTTTAGATGATGTTCTCTCGGAGCTTGATAACAAGCGGCAGGATTTTCTCTTAAATCAGATCAAGGATTATCAGGTATTCGTCACCTGCTGCGAAGAGAATGATAAAGAACAGCTTAAATCCGGCAAAGTATTCTATGTAGAAAACGGAGAGATCAAGTGAAATATCTGCATTTAGGATCCGACACCTCAATCAATATCAAGAATATCGTCGGGATATTTGACCTTGATATGACCTCCACATCCAAGCACACCAGAGATTTTCTCTCTTTATGCGAAAAGGAGAACAGGGTCGTCAATGTCACCTATGAACTTCCGAAATCCTATATTCTCTATGATTATGACGGAGAGTACTCCGTTTATCTGTCGCCCCTAAATACCGCGACACTCTTAAAGAGAATGGAAAATAAATCATCATCTACGATGATGATGAATCTTAAAAGCGAGGCTTATCTATGAAAAAAACAAGATGTCCGTACTGCGGAAAGCCGCTGTCCTATTTTCAGGCGCTTCTGATCAGAAAAA
>CAJOII010000062.1 GCA_905234535.1 uncultured Ruminococcus sp. | reverse complement strand
TATATTCTAACACATTTTAACTTGCTGCGATAGAAGTAGAAAGGGTTTCGTCCCTTTTTGTGCCTTCCGCGCAGCGGAAAGGAATGGTCATATAAATGAAAATAATAATGCATTTTTGCGCAAAAATCAAAGAACTCGCTATGTGCTTGCACCACATAAACGAGTCCTTCGGCGAAGTATTAGTATTCATTCGGTTGGTGATCCAAAGCATACTATACTTCTCTATTCTTATCCACATGCTGTCACAACTGTTACAACATGCTCCCTAAAAAGGGCAATTTGATTGTATCATATCCCGATTGTATTTGCAACCTTTTTCTTTAAAAAGAGCACATTAAAACGGACTTTGTCAATACTGGAAAAACTCGGGAACTGATACCGAAGGTTTTGCACTGAAAGCGCATCCTTCATCCGCAGAACAGTAAATTCATTATCTCAGGAGCCTCTTTCATTATCAGCTTTCCCTTTATTCAATACTATTCTGTCGGAACGAAAACCTTGCCAATACTGCAGGGTTTTCTTTTTTAAACCAGCTCGATGATCGCCATCTCTGCCGCGTCGCCGCGGCGGGGACCGATCTTAGTGATCCTGGTGTAGCCGCCGGAGCGGTCTGCGTACTTCGGAGCAATCTCTTTGAACAGCTTGGTAGCGACATCCTCTTTGGTGATGAACGCCATGACCTGTCTCTTGTTCGCGAGAGTGTCCTTCTTGGCAATGGTGATCATTTTCTCGGCTAAAGAGCTGACCTCTTTGGCGCGGGTAACGGTGGTTTCGATTTTGCCATTCTCTAAGAAGAATGTAACAAGAGCTCTGAGCATCGCCATACGCGCGTCGGTAGCTCTGCCCAACTTTCTGGTACCGGGCATAATACTCACTCCTTTTCGTTAGTATCGGTAACGGGTCACAGACCCGTGTGAAAAATCAGATTATTCGTCTTCTTTACGGAGACTGAAGCCTAATGTATCAAGCTTGTAGACGACCTCTTCGAGGGATTTGCGGCCTAAGTTCCTGACCTTCATCATATCTTCCTCGCTCTTCGAGATCAGATCCTCTACGGTGTTGATACCCGCGCGCTTTAAGCAGTTGAACGAACGGACGGAGAGATCGAGCTCTTCGATGGTCATCTCTAAGACCTTCTCCTTGCCCTTGTCGTCCTTCTCAACCATGATCTCGGTGTTGAAGCCTCTGTCGGAGAGGTTCACAAAGAGGTTGAGGTGCTCGGTCAGGACCTTGGCGGCAAGAGAGACCGCCTCCTGCGCGTTGATGACGCCGTTGGTCCAGACGGAGAGCGTAAGCTTGTCATAGTCAGTGATCTGACCGACACGGGTATTGTCTACGGTGTAGTTGACCTTGAGGACCGGGGTGTAGATCGAGTCGATCGGCAGCACGCCGATGATCTCGTTGCCCTGGATGAGCTTGTTGCGCTCAGCGGGGACATAGCCTCTGCCCTTGTCCAAGGTGATCTCGATATTCAGCTTTGCATCAGCTGAGAGAGATGCAATGTGAAGCTCGGGATTCAGGATCTCGACTTCGCTGTCGCACTTGATACTCTCCGCGGTGACCTCACAGGGACCCTCGGCGGAGATCTCAACGACCTTGGGGCCGTTGGAGTGAAGCTTCGCGACAAGACTCTTCATATTCAAAACGATCTCGGTGACATCTTCTTTGACACCGGGGATGGTGGAGAATTCGTGAAGAACTCCGTCAATTTTAATTGATGTAACGGCAACGCCCTCTAAGGATGAGAGCAGTACGCGTCGAAGCGAGTTGCCTAAAGTGTTGCCGAAGCCGCGCTCTAAAGGCTCTACCACAAATCTGCCGTACTTTCCGTCCGAGGACAGCTCCTCTGTATCAATTCTGGGTTTTTCTATCTCTATCATGGGCGAATTCCTCCTTTAATATTAACAGAAATAAGCTCTGTCTGGCTGCATATGGTCGAAGATCTTTCCCCAACCCACTTGCATATTACTTGGAGTACAACTCGACGATGAGATGCTCCTCGACCGGATAGTCGATATCGTCTCTCTGCGGGAGAGCGATCACCTTACCGCTGAGTTTATCGTCTTTCTCAAGCCACTTAGGAAGAAGGGTCACAGGATCCGCCTCGGCGAGCGCCTTGAAGCGGGTGGTGTCCTTGGACTTGTCTGAAACAGCGATCACATCGCCGACCTTGATAAGATAAGAAGGAATGTTGACCTTCTTGCCGTTAACGGTATAGTGAGCATGGTTGACAAGCTCTCTTGCCTCTCTTCTGGTGGAAGCGAGGCCAAGACGGAATACGACATTGTCAAGTCTTCTCTCGACTAAGGACAACAGGTTCTCACCGGTCTTGCCCTCCATCTTCTCAGCCTTCTCGTAGTACATTCTGAACTGCTTCTCGAGAATGCCGTAGATAAACTTTACCTTCTGCTTCTCGGTCAGCTGCATACCGTATTCGCCCTGTTTTCTTCTCATTTTGCCGCCGGGGTTGCGGTGGGATGTCTTCTTCGCGTAACCCATTACAGCGGGTGAAATGCCTAAAGCTCTGCAACGCTTCGCGATAGGCTGCATATTCTTAGCCATAAGTTATATCCTCCCTTTCTTTATACGCGTCTTCTCTTCGGAGGACGGCATCCGTTGTGCGGAATCGGGGTAACATCCTTGATCATGGTGACCTCAAGACCGGCGGTCTGAAGAGCGCGGATCGCGGCCTCTCTGCCCTGTCCGGGACCCTTGACGAAAACCTCTACGGACTTGAGACCGTGCTCCATCGCAGCCTTGGCGGCTGTCTCGGCAGCGGACTGCGCCGCGAACGGAGTG
Source organism: uncultured Ruminococcus sp. (assembly GCA_905234535.1). GTDB lineage: Bacteria > Bacillota > Clostridia > Oscillospirales > Acutalibacteraceae > Ruminococcoides. The sequence goes on along the minus strand of CAJOII010000062.1, from coordinate 15,609 downwards.
GACTTTCTGGAACCTCTGAAGCCCAACTCGCCTGCAGAAGCCCAGGAGATCGCGTTGCCCTGTGTGTCGGATATAGTTACAATCGTGTTGTTAAAGGTAGACTGGATATGCGCCGAGCCCTTCTCGATGTTCTTTCTCTCTCTGCGGCGGCGGATAGGAGTCTTCTTACCTGTTTTAACTGCCATTGATCTGTCCTCCCTTATTTCTTCTTGTTAGCCATAGTCTTGCGCGGGCCTTTGCGAGTTCTGGCGTTGGTCTTGGAACGCTGACCGCGCACGGGAAGTCCTTTTCTATGGCGTACACCGCGGTAGGAGCCGATCTCGATCAGTCTCTTGATGTCGAACGCGACATCGCGTCGAAGGTCGCCTTCCACGCGGCAGTTGTGGTCAATATATTCTCTGAGTTTTGATACATCCTCTTCGGTCAAATCACGAACACGGGTGTCGGGATTTACACCGGTTGCGGCAATAATGTCTGTTGCAGTCTTACGACCGATACCGTAGATATAAGTGAGTCCGATTTCTACTCTCTTATCTCTGGGCAAGTCAACACCTGCTATACGAGCCATTTAGTGCACCTCCATAAAATTTAAATAGTAATGTTTGTGTGATAAAGCGAAATAACAAAAACCAAATTCGGGTGTGGGCGAAGCCCACCCTTCACTATTCATTTTTCATTATTCATTTTTCATTGTGAGCGAAGCGAGCTTTATATCACGCCTCGTTGTCCTCCGCTGCTCCTTGTATAACTCCTGCTCGACTAACCACCCGCCGGACACCTTGTGTCCTTTTTGCGGTCCCGTCTCGCCCGTCGTTATACGCGGGCTTCGGACCTCGGACGCTTAGCCCTGTCTCTGCTTATGCTTCGGGTTATCGCAGATGACCATGATCTTGCCCTTGCGCTTGATAACCTTGCACTTCTCACACATTTTCTTGACTGAAGGTCTGACTTTCATAATATCATTCCTTTCCTTCTGTTGTGATTGTTTAACGCTTCTCTGTCACGCCTCGCTGCTCTCCGCTGTTCCCAAAATAAGCCATCCTCACCCAGCCATCCTGCGGGGCCTGCGACCCCTTCGGATAGTCCCGGCTCAGTTTGTCTTATTTTGGAGCTGCGAGCCTCGGCGCTTCTTACTTGCTTCTCCATGTAATCCTTCCGCGGGTCAGATCATAGGGAGACATCTCGACCTTGACCTTGTCGCCGGGAAGAATACGGATGAAGTTCATTCTCAGCTTGCCTGAGATGACGGCCAGGATCTTGTGGCCGTTGGGAAGCTCAACATTGAACTGAGCGTTCGGGAGAGCTTCGGTGACGATACCTTCAATTTCGATAACATCCTGTTTGGACATAACTAAGTTAACCTCCTGAAATATCTTCGTGTCGCTCGAGGGATCTTAAAAACTCTCTGAGCTTTCGGTCTGTGGTGATCGAGTCGATCCTCTCAGCGGTGGGCTGCAGATGGATAATGTTCTTCTTCTTCGGACGGTCGAGCGTTCTGTGTCTTCCGTCCGCGATGAGGACAAACCTCTCGTCGATCACATCTGTTACAACGAAGCGGGAGAATCTCTCCTTGCCCGCTTTGACGATGACAACCGTACGGACTTCTATCTTCATAGCTCACCTCACGGTAAGGTCATGATCTTCGGTCCGTCGGGGGTGATCACGACCGTGTGTTCAAAGTGGGCGGCAAGGCTGCCGTCAACGGTGACCGCGGTCCAGCCGTCATCTAAGATTCTGGTTCTGTGATCCCCCATAGCAATCATCGGCTCGATTGCAATAGTCATGCCCGGGATGAGGCGGGGACCTCTTCCGGGAGTTCCGTAATTCGGTATACTCGGTTCTTCATGCAGATTCGCACCTACGCCGTGGCCGGTAAAATTCCGTACCACCGAGTAGCTGCGAGCTTCGACATACCGCTGCACAGCGCTGCCGATATCGCCTACGCGATGGAAGGGCTGCGCCGCCCTGATTCCCTCATAAAGACTCTCTTTGGTCGCGTCCAAAAGCGCTCTCGCCTCTTTCGAGATATCACCGCAGGCATAGGTGTAGGCGTTGTCGCCGTGAAACCCGTGCATGCCCGCCATGATGTCGATCGATACGATATCGCCGCTCTTCAAGATCGTCTTCTTGCTCGGTATGCCATGGACTACCACACTGTTGACGGAGATACAGGTACTTGCCGGATAGCCTTCGTAACCGAGGGTGGAGGGAACGCCGCCCTCACCCTCGATATACTTTTTGACAGCTTGGTCAATTTCATAGGTAGAAACGCCCGGCTCTACCATCTCTCCCGCGAGCTTTAACGCCCGCGCGGACAGCGTGCACGCGTCCTGCATCTTAGAGATTTCGCGCGCAGTCTTGACAACAATCATAAGGTCAAGCCTCTAAAGCCTTCATCGTGAGGGCGATGGTGTCCTCAACGCTGTTCTGACCCTCTACCACGGAGAGCTTGTTCTGCCTCTCATAGTAACCTTTGAGAGGCTCGGTCTCGGTGTGATAGATCTCGAGTCTTGCCTTGACGGTGTCAATATGGTCGTCCTTGCGCTGGATAAGGGCGCCTGTGCAATCATCGCAGATTCCCTCTACCTTCGGCTTCAAGTCGACGATATGATAGGGTCTGCCGCATTTTTCACACACGCGGCGTCCGGACAGACGGGTCACGATCACATCGTCAGGTACCTCGATATCGATGACCTTGTCGATGACGATGCCCATGTTGTCCAGAGCCTCGGCCTGAGGAATGGTTCTCGGAAAACCGTCTAAGATAAAACCGTTTTCACAGTCAGGCTGAGCGAGCCGATCCTTGATGATGCCGATGACGACATCGTCGGGGACGAGCTTGCCCGCGTCCATGAAGGACTTCGCCTTGAGACCCATCTCAGTTCCGCTTCTCAGCGCTTCACGGATAATGTTACCCGTGGAAATCTGGGGAATATTCAAGCGTTCACTGATGACGGCGGCTTGAGTGCCTTTGCCCGCACCGGGAGCGCCTAACAGGATTAATTTCATAGTTCTACTCCTAATCTCGCTACGCTTAGTCAAGGAAGCCCTTGTAGTGGCGCATCATCATCTGAGACTCGAGCTGCTTCGCGGTATCGAGAGCGACACCGACAATAATGATGACCGATGTACCGCCCATGGACAGACCGCCCATCGAGGTGATGTCCGAATAGAGGATCGGGAAGAGCGCGATCACGGCGAGGAACAGAGCGCCGATCAGGGTGATCCTTGACAGGATCTTCGCGATGAAGTCAGCGGTCGGTCTGCCCGGACGGATGCCGGGGATCGTACCGTTGTTCTGCTTTAAGTTGTTCGCCATCTCAATGGGGTTGTACTGGATGGTGGTGTAGAAGTAAGCAAACGCCAGAATCAGTACAAAGTAGAGAACAGCGTACAGCCAGCCGGAGGTCGAGAACGCGTCGAGAACAACATCCCAGAAGGAGCCCTCGGCGGGTTTTGCGAACAGCTGGATGGTGGAAGGAATAGAAAGAATCGATGACGCGAAGATGATCGGCATAACGCCGCCGAGCGCAACCTTGATCGGAAGGTGTGTCGACTGGCCGCCGTACATCTTACGGCCGACAACTCTTTTTGCGTACTGGATCGGGATCCTTCTCTCGGCGTCCTGCATAAAGGTGATGAACCAGATGACAGCGAGGAAGAGGATGATCCAGAGAGGTACAAAGATGAAGTATCTTGTGTCAGCGCCGGAGCTCTGAGCGGATACATCCCAGTATCTCTTCAAAATGTTGACGGTGTAGGGAAGTCTCGCGACAATGCCCGCGAACAGCAGGATGGAGATACCGTTGCCGATACCGTTCTTGTTGATCTGCTCGCCCAGCCACATGATCAGCGCCGTACCTGCGGTAAAGCACAGAATGATCACGATCGCCGCAAACCACATCGCAAAGCCCGAGGTGTACTTCGCGATATACGCACCGCTTTCATCGGTGGAGTTCTTCAGATAGAAGAAGTACGCGGTGCCCTGGATCAGACCGAGAGCGACGGTGACATAACGGGTGATGGCTGCGATCTTTCTTCTGCCGTCCTCGCCTTCCTTAGAGAGGCGCTCGAGGGGCGGGATCGCAACGCACAAGAGCTGCATGATAATCGAACTGTTGATGTACGGTGTGATACCCATCGCAAAGATCGTCGCGTTGGAGAACGCGCCGCCGGATAAGGTGTTGATGTAAGAGAGCAGAGAGCCGTTCTCATCGACCGCCTGCATCACATTGGCGAGTGCGTCCATGTTCAGGAAAGGTACCGGGATGACCGAACCGATTCTGAAGATAACTACAATCAGTAAGGTGAAAAGAATCTTTCGTCTTAAGTCCGGGATGGACCAGGCGTTTCTGATTGTCTTAAACAATTAAACCACCTCGGTCTTTCCGCCGGCTGCCTCGATCTTCGCGACGGCGCCCGCGGAGAACGCGGTTGCCTTGACAGAAAGCTTCTTTGTTAAGTTGCCGTTAGAAAGAATCTTGACGCCGTCAAAGGAATTCTTGACGATGCCCTTCTCAACGAGCGCGTTGATATCGACCTCTGCGCCGTCCTCAAACCTGTTGAGGGAGGATAGGTTGATCGCAACGATGTTCTTTCTGAAGATGTTGTTGAAGCCGCGCTTGGGGATACGGCGCTGCAGCGGCATCTGACCGCCTTCAAAACCGACGCGCATACCCTTACCGGCTCTGGCCTTCTGGCCCTTGTGGCCTTTACCGGCGGTCTTGCCCTGGCCTGAGCCGTGGCCTCTGCCGATACGCTTGACTTCCTTTTTGGAACCCTCAGCGGGAGATAATTCGTGAAGTTTCATATTCTCGCACCTCCTTAGCCTTCTTCCACCGCGATGAGGTGGATGATCTTCGCTACCTTACCCTTGGTAGCAGCGTTGTCGGGCTGCTCGGTGGTATCGCCGATCTTCTTGAGACCGAGAGAATATGCGGTAGCGATCTGGTCCTTCTTGGAGCCGATGAGGCTCTTTACTAATTTGATTTTCATAACGAGCCTCCTTATTATAAGATTTCTTTGACGGACTTGCCGCGGACGCGCGCAACTTCCTCAGCGGTTCTTAAAGCGCCGAGGCCCTGGAGAGTCGCTCTAACGACATTGCAGGGGTTGTTGGAGCGGAGCGCCTTGGTACGGATATCTCTGATACCGACAGCCTCGACCACCGCACGAACGGGGCCGCCCGCGATAACACCGGTACCGGGAGCGGCGGGCTTCATCAGAACTCTGCCCGCGCCGTATTCGCCGATGATCTCGTGAGGGATAGTAGTGCCTTTCAGAGAAACCTTCATCAGATGCTTCTTCGCGTCCTCGATGCCCTTGCGGATGGCGTCGGGAACTTCGCCTGCCTTACCGATGCCGAAACCGACAGTGCCTTCGCCGTCGCCGACAACAACGAGCGCCGCGAACTTCATGATGCGGCCGCCCTTGACGGTCTTGCTGACACGGTTGATCGCGACAACGCGCTCGGTAAGCTCTAAAGTGGATGCGTCTATAATATTAGCCAAAGTTTTTTCCTCCAATCCTTAGAAATTGAGGCCGCCCTCACGGGCGCCTTCGGCCAACTCTTTTACACGGCCGTGGTAGATGTTACCGCCTCTGTCAAATACGACATCGGTGATGTTCTTCTCTTTGGCACGCTCGGCGATGAGCTTGCCTACTGCCTTTGCGGCTTCTTTGTTTCCGCCGTTACCCTCTATGCTCTTATCGAGAGAAGATGCGGACGCTAAGGTCACACCCTTCTCGTCGTCGATGATCTGAGCGTAGATGTTGTTCGTGGAGCGGAAAACACAAAGGCGGGGACACTCGGCTGTGCCGGATAACTTTCCGCGTACTCTCTTATGTCTGATTAAGCGAGCAGCTTTAGAATCGGGTCTTGATACCATGTTATTTTCACTCCTTTATTAAGCCTTACCGGCTTTGCCTTCCTTACGGCGGATATACTCACCGGCATACTTGATGCCCTTACCCTTGTAAGGCTCCGGCGGACGCTTCTCTCTGACTTCGGCAGCAAACTGACCAACTTTTTGCTTATCAATGCCGTGGATGATAATCTGGTTGGGACCGGGGACCTCGATCTTGATATCCTCGGTGTCTTCCATAATTACCTGATGGCTGTAGCCGATGTTCATCACGAGCTTGTTGCCCTGCTTCTGAACACGGTAACCTACACCGTTGACCTCAAGCTCTTTCTTGTAGCCTTCCGTAACGCCGACCACCATGTTGTGGATCAGGGTACGGGTCAGGCCGTGCAAAGAGCGGTTGAGCTTGTCATCATCGGGGCGCTTGACATTGATCTCAGCGCCTTCGATTTCGATCGTCATGTTGGGGTTGATCTTCTGGGAGAGCTCTCCCTTGGGACCCTTGACGGTCATAACACCGTTTTCGAACTTTGCTTCGACTCCGGCGGGAATATTTATCGGTTTTCTTCCAATTCGAGACATCTTCGCACCTCCTTACCAGATGAACGCGAGGACTTCGCCGCCGACATTCTGCTTTCTCGCTTCTCTGTCGGTCATAACGCCCTTAGAGGTGGAGATAATCGCGATGCCTAAGCCTTTCATGACCTTGGGCATATCCTCAACATTGCTGTAAATACGCAGGCCGGGCTTGGAGAAGTCCCTGGATAACGGGCTTCTTGCCCTCGAGGTACTTGAGAGTCACGGTGATCATACCCTGCTTGCCGTCTTCCTCAACGGAAAAATCTTTGATATAACCCTCGTCCAAGAGAATCTGGCAGATCGCCTTCTTCATGTTGGATGCGGGGATCATAACGGTATCGTGTTTAGCTGAATTCGCATTACGGATTCGTGTCAGTAAATCAGCTATTGTATCAGTAATCTGCATAACTTAACTCCTCCTTGCTTACCAGCTGGCCTTCTTAACTCCGGGGATCTCGCCCTTGTAGGCAAGCTCTCTGAAGCAAATACGGCAAATACCAAACTTACGGAGGTAGGCGTGCGGCCTGCCGCAGATCTGACATCTGGTATACTCACGAGTAGAGAATTTCTGCTTTCTCTTCTGCTTATTTTTCATAGCAGTTTTAGCCACAACAATCCCTCCTTACTTACTAAACGGCGCGCCCATCAGCTTTAACAGCTCACGAGCTTCTTCATCTGTGTTCGCGGTGGTGACGAAAGCGATGTCCATACCGCGGACCTTGTCGATCTTATCATAGTCAATCTCAGGGAAGATCAGCTGTTCCTTGAGGCCTAAGGCATAGTTGCCTCTGCCGTCGAAGGAGTTCGGGTTGATGCCTCTGAAGTCTCTGACTCTGGGGAGAGCGACATTGAAGAGTCTGTCCAAAAACTCATACATGCGCTCGCCTCTTAAGGTAACCTTCGCGCCGATGGGCATGCCCTCTCTGAGCTTGAAGTTCGCGACGGACTTTCTCGCCTTACAGATCATCGCCTTCTGGCCGGTGATCTGCGCAAGATCCGAGAGGATGGCGTCCATCGCCTTCGCGTTGTCCTTGACTTCGCCGGCGCCGACATTGACGACGATCTTGTCAAGCTTAGGAATCTGCATCACGCTCTTGTAGGAGAATTTCTTCATAAGAGCAGGCGCAACTTCCTTTGTGTAATACTCTTTCAGTCTTGCCATGATGAATCCTCCTTACAGCGCTTCGCCGCACTTCTTACAGACGCGGCCCTTGGTTCCGTCTTCGTAGATCTTGTGACCTACGCGGGTAGGCTTCTTACAGCGGGGGCAGACGATCTGGACCTTCGACGCGTACATCGCGCCCTCAGCCTGAATGATGCCGCCGGGCTCGCCCATCCTTCTGGGCTTGACATGCTTCGAGACCATGTTGATCTTCTCTACGATAACCTTACCCTCTTTGGGAGATACCGCGAGGACCTGGCCCTTCTTGCCCTTATCCTTACCGGAGAGAACCACTACAGTATCACCTGTTTTAACATGAACTTTGTTATTCATAAATGGCACCTCCAATTAAAGTACTTCGGGAGCGAGAGACAGGATCTTCATATAGTCCTTATCTCTGAGCTCTCGCGCGACAGGTCCGAAGATACGGGTGCCGCGGGGATTTTTGTCTTCTTTGATAATAACGGCTGCGTTCTCATCGAAGCGGATGTAGGTACCGTCTTCGCGGCGGACGCCCTTCGCGGAGCGAACGATGACCGCTCTGACAACCTCACCCTTCTTTACAACGCCGCCCGGTGTTGCCTTCTTGACAGACGCAACAACCACATCGCCGATATTGGCGTATTTTCTCACACGAATGCACATAAGTTCCTTTGCGCCGGTGTTGTCGGCAACCTTGAGATAAGTCTGCTGTTGAATCATTTTCTATTCTCCTTTTCTCAAGAAACTTATTTCGCTTTTTCTACGATCTCGACGAGTCTCCATCTCTTGTCCTTGGATAGGGGACGGGTCTCCATGATCCTGACGCGGTCGCCGATCTTGCACTCGTTGTTCTCATCGTGCGCCTTGACGCGGCGGGTGCGCTTGATAACCTTGTTGTACAGCTTGTGCTTGACACTGTCTTCGATAGAAACGACGATGGTCTTGTCCATCTTGTCGGATGCTACCTTGCCGACGAGTGTTTTTCTCATATTTCTTTCGCTCATGGTCTACCTCCTATTATGCTTCGACATCAGAGAGCTCTCTGAGCACGGTAGAAACGCGCGCGATGTCTCTCTTGACGGCGGTGATACGCATCGGGTTGTCGAGCTGGTTGATCGCAAGCTGGAAACGAAGGTTGAAGAGCTCTTCTTTGAGGTCTTTAAGCTTTAATTCGAGTTCGGATGCGGATAACTCTCTCAGTTCTTTTGCTGTCATAAAACTCAAACCTCCTCGCCCTTCTTGACAAACTTGCACTTGATCGGCAGCTTGGCGGCTGCCAGTCTCATCGCTTCTCTCGCAGTCTCTTCAGGCACGCCGGCGATCTCAAACATGATTCTGTCGGGCTTGACGACTGCTACCCAATACTCGGGTGAACCTTTACCTGAACCCATTCTCGTCTCAGCGGGCTTCGCTGTGACAGGCTTATCAGGGAAGATCTTGATCCATACTTTACCGAATCTCTTGCAGTAACGGGTCATGGCGACACGGGCTGCCTCGATCTGGTTGGAAGTAATCCAAGCAGGCTCTAATGCTTTCAGACCATATTCACCGTAGGTGACCTTGTTGCCTCTGTAAGCACGGCCTGTCATACGACCTCTGTGAACTCTTCTGTACTTCACACGCTTTGGCATCAGCATTATTTGTTGCCTCCTTCCCTGCGGGGTCTTCTTTCTCTTCTCTCTCTTCTCTCGCGGGAGCGCTGGGTGTTCTCCTGGAGAACCTCACCTCTGTAGAGCCATACCTTGACGCCGATCTTGCCGTAGGTAGTAGTAGCCTCGGCAAAGCCGTAGTCGATGTCTGCTCTTAAGGTCTGAAGCGGGATGGTACCCTCGTGATACTGTTCGGATCTCGCGATCTCAGCGCCGCCCAAACGACCGGAGCACTGGGTCTTGATACCCTTCGCGCCGAAACGCATCGCTCTGCCGATCGCCTGCTTCATCGCGCGGCGGAAGGAGATTCTTCTCTCTAACTGCGCGGCGATGGACTCAGCGACTAACTGCGCGTTGAGGTCGGGCTGCTTGACTTCGATAATATTGATCGCGACAGGCTTGCCTAACTTCTTCTCGCACTGGAGTCTTAACTTCTCGATCTCAGCGCCGCCCTTGCCGATAATCATGCCGGGCTTCGCGCAGTGGATGTGAATACGGACTCTCTTGCCGTCACGCTCGATCTCGATCTTCGGGATACCCGCAGCGTACAGCTGCTTCTTTAAGTCTTTTCTGAGGTTATAGTCTTCTACCAAGGTCGCGCCGAAGGTCTTCTTCTCCGCGAACCAACGAGAATCCCAATCTTTGATGATACCTACACGCAAACCGTGCGGATTAACTTTCTGGCCCATAACTCTACCTCCTTAGTCTCTTTCCTTGAGCACAAGTGTGATGTGCGAAGTCTTCTTGTCAATGCGGAAGGCTCTGCCCTGTGCTCTGGGACGGATACGCTTGAGTGTGGGGCCCTGACTTGCGTGGCACTCAGCCACATAAAGGTTAGCCACATCCATATCGTGGTTATTCTCAGCATTCGCCACAGCGGACTTTAACAGCTTCAAAAGCGGCTCGCAGGCAGCCTTGGGAGTCTGCTCAAGAATAGCCTTCGCGAGTTTGACATCCTTGCCTCTGATGAGGTCGAGGACAACAGAAACCTTGCGAGGTGAGATACGGACATAATGTAAATATGCCTTAGATTCCATTCTCTGATCCTCCCTGCTTACTTGCTTGTCTTTGAACCGGCGTGACCGCGGAAGGTACGGGTGGGAGCAAACTCGCCGAGCTTGTGTCCTACCATATCCTCGGTGACATATACCGGAACATGCTTTCTGCCGTCGTGTACGGCAAATGTGTGTCCTACAAACTCAGGGAAGATTGTCGAGGAACGAGACCATGTCTTTAAGATTCTCTTCTCGCCCTGAGCATTCATTTCTTGAACTCTTTTGAGCAGCACAGGCTGAACAAAGGGTCCTTTTTTAGTACTTCTACTCATAAATTAGTTCCTTCCTTTCCAGCCTCTTACTTAGAGTTTCTGCGTCTGACGATCAGCTTGTCGGACGCCTTCTTGTTCTTTCTGGTCTTATAACCGAGAGCGGGCTTGCCCCAAGGGGTAACAGGGCCCGGACGGCCTACGGGGGACTTGCCCTCACCACCGCCGTGCGGGTGGTCGTTCGGGTTCATAACAGAACCTCTGACGGTCGGGCGGATACCCATGTTTCTCTTTCTGCCTGCCTTACCGATCTTGACATTCTCGTGGTCGATGTTGCCGACCTGACCGATGGTGGCCATGCAGGTCTCGGGAACATTTCTCAGTTCTCCCGAGGGAAGTCTCAGAAGAGCCATCCCGTTCTCCTTCGCCATCAGCTGAGCCATGTTGCCGGCGGCTCTCGCAAGCTGCGCGCCTCTGCCGGGATAAAGCTCAACATTGTGGACGAATGTACCGGTGGGGATGTTCTTTAAGGGAAGCGCGTTGCCGGGTTTGATATCGGCAGTCTCGCCCGCGACGACCTTGTCGCCGACCTTGAGGCCCTGGGGCGCGATGATGTACGCACGCTCTCCGTCGGTATATTCAACCAAAGCGATGAACGCCGAGCGGTTGGGATCATACTCTAATGTGAGGACGGTGCCCTCGATGTCAAATTTCTGACGCTTGAAATCAATGATACGGTACTTTCTCCTGTTGCCGCCGCCTCTGTGACGAACTGTGATCCTGCCGTAGCTGTTACGGCCGGAATTCTTCTTCAAGGGGGCGAGCAAGCTCTTTTCGGGAGCGACTTTTGAGAGTCCGGAGTAGTCCGTGACCGACATGTTACGCCTTGCGTTGGTTGTCGGCTTGTAAACTTTAATAGCCATTTTACTTCACTCTCCTCATGATGGCTTTGCGGGATCATGGCGGATCCCATACATTCTGCCTGTTTTGAGATATATTATATAATGTTTAAGGCTCAGCGTCATTTCGGCGCTGATATCACGTCTCGTTTCGCTCCGCTGATCCTCGTATAACTCCCACTTGCCCAACCATCCTTCGGACTCTTAGGAGTCCTTCGGAAGGTCCCGGCTCGTCAGTCGTTATCCGAGGGCTTCGCGACTCGGCGCACAGGCTTACATCATGCCTTCAAAAAATTCAATGGGTTTCGATTTCTCGGTGAGCTGTACATACGCTTTCTTCCAGGAGCGGGTGTAGCCTTCGTTTCTGCCCTGACGGCGCAGCTGGCCTCTGACATGAACGGTGTTGACTTTCTGTACCTTTACCTTGAAGAGCTCTTCTACAGCGCGTTCGATATCGATCTTGGAAGCGTTCTTGTGAACCTCGAAGACATATTTCTTCTGAGTGATGTCGCGCATCGCCTTCTCAGTGATGATGGGGCGGATGATGATATCTTGAGCGATCATGCGTATACCTCCTCAATCTTAGAAAGAGCGTCCTTGGTCAGGATGAGCTTGTCAGCGTTTAAGATATCGTAGACATTGAGCTCGTTGACCTGAGCGGTCTTGACGCCTTTGATGTTGCGGGCGGACTTGATAACCTTCTCGTCAACGGTATCGAGGACGATCAGCGCCTTGCGCTCAGAGCCGACAGCCTTGAGCATCTCTGCTGCGTTCTTTGTCTTGATCTCGTCGAACTTGATGCTGTCGATGACGATGATCTCATCGCTCTGCGCCTTGGAAGAGAACGCCGACTTCATTGCGAGTCTTCTGACCTTCTTGTTGACGGAGAAGCGGTAGTCTCTGGGCTTGGGGGCAAATACTACGCCGCCGTGGTACCACTGGGGAGCGCGGGTCGAGCCCTGTCTCGCTCTGCCTGTACCCTTCTGTCTCCAGGGCTTTCTGCCGCCGCCGGAGACCTCTGAGCGGGTCAAAGCGGACTGTGTGCCCTGTCTCTGGTTCGCAAGGTAGGAAACTACCATCATATGCATTACCGCTGCGTTGGGCTCGATGCCGAATACAGCGTCTGAAAGTTCAATCGAAGAGACCTTCTTGCCTTTCATATCAACCATGTTTAAGCTAGGCATATTATTTCCTCCTTCCTTAAGCCTTTACGCTGTCTTTGATGACAACATAGCCGCCGTTGGGGCCGGGGACCGCGCCCTTGATGGCGATCAGGTTGTTCTCAGCGTCGACCTTGACTACTGTCAGATTCTGAACGGTAACCTTCTCAGCGCCGAGGTGGCCTGCCATCTTCTTGCCTTTCCAAACACGAGAGGGAGAAGAACAAGCGCCCATGGAACCGCCGTGGCGGGCTACAGGACCCGAACCGTGGGATTCTTTGAGTCTGCCGAAGTTCCATCTCTTGATGACGCCGGCGTAACCCTTACCCTTGCTCTTGCCTGTAACATCTACCTTGTTACCGGTCTCAAACACATCTGCCTTGATGATCTGGCCGAGCTCAAAGCCGGAGCAGTCATCAAATCTGAATTCTTTCAGGATTCTCTTGGGAGCGACATCCGCCTTCTTGAAGTGACCCGCTAAAGGCTTGGTCACATGCTTTGCTTTGATGTCGCCGAAGCCGACCTGAACAGCTTCGTAACCGTCGGAGTCCTTTGTCTTGAGCTGAGAAACAACACAAGGGCCGGCCTCAACAACGGTGACGGGAACGACTTTTCCCTTTTCGTCGAAGATCTGTGTCATACCGATCTTCTTGCCGATTAATGCTTTCTGCATTCTTTTATATCCTCCTTTTAGGTTATTGGTCGGATCTCTCCGACATGACCCTGTCTGCGTGGTAGGTTAAAACCGATTATAATTTAATTTCGATTTCAACGCCGGCAGGGAGCTCTAAGCTCATAAGAGCCTCGACTGTCTTGTTGGACGGTCTTAAAATGTCGATAAGACGCTTGTGAGTTCTCATCTCAAACTGCTCGCGGCTGTCCTTGTACTTATGAACAGCTCTGAGGATGGTGACAACCTGCTTCTCTGTGGGAAGCGGCACGGGACCCGATACACGAGCGCCTGTACGCTTGGCTGTAGCGACGATTCTCTCTGCGGACTGGTCCACCAACTGGTGATCATAGCCCTTTAATCTTATCCTGATTTTTTCCTTGACTGCCATATCTTCGCCTCCTAAATGAATTTTTAGTCTGGGGCAACGATAGATGTTCAAACTTCATTCCACTGAGCCGGGTGTTCCCGACCCCTTCATTAAAAAACCGATCAACACTGAATGTCAACCGGATGGAAATGGCCAAAATGCTTTCTGACATAGCAACCCCAATGTCAGAAAAAGTCCAAAACTATTCTTTCGCCCGGTTTAAAATCGGACATACTCCACGGAAAAACCGGCTTAAATAGCCGCAACCTCCCGCTTCAACGCATATCATTGTGCAGTCACGCAAGGGTTATTATACTATAATAAGCCGGTAAAATCAATGAATTTCCAAAAAGTTTTTTCGTAGAAAATAGAGAAATTTCAGATCAAATTTTGTGCATATTAACCATATCCTCTTTTGCATCGCTCATCTTGCGCTGCTTTTCGGCAAAAACCGCAATATATAGCGGTTTTTCGCATGATCAGCGGCTTGTCAGCACCACAGCGAGTACGGTGCCAAGCATCAGAAGCGCGCACAAAAGCGCGACAACTCTGACGAGAATCTTCCGTTTTTTCATAGGAACACCCCGATTCGTGGAGTCATTTGATCAGATCCTGCCCCTCTTCGGGGGAACGACCAGCCGCGCGATGAAGTAGGTGATCACTGCGAAGACCGCTCCGAGCAGCGCGCCCGCTAACACATCGGACGGAAAGTGGACATAGTTATACAGCCGTGAGAACGCGATCACGATAGCGAGCATCAAGGCGAAGACCCCTCCCACCCTGTGATTCATCAAGATCATCACGGCGCAGGAGAACGCGGAGCTCGTGTGTCCCGACGGAAAGCTGTAGGAGGACGGTCTCTCCACAGGGATGTCGAGGTAGGGTCTGATGTTGCAGGGTCTGACCCTGCAGATCTGATTTTTGAGGAACAGCTCGCCGAAGCAGTAGACGGCTAAGGTGGAGATCAGCATGAGGATCGCGCAGCGGCGCGTCTTCCTGAAGCAGAGCATGATGATGCCGATCACGAGCCAGACGATACCGAACTCGCCGATCATCGAGATCTTCGGCATCAGAAAGTCCATGAACGGACACCGCAGGTTCTGCTGTATCCAGTCAAGAATCTGAAAGTCTACGGGTGTTATCGAGGAAAACAATCTATTCTCTCCTTTTCTGTCAAGTGGATTCATTATACATGATTCGAGACGGACTTGCAAGCAAAATTGTTGACAATCCCGCCTCTCTCGTGGTAAAGTTTTCATCAGAGGTGAATGGTATGAAGCTCATCATCGACCGCTTTGAAGAAGACACCGCTGTCTTAGAGACCGAGGACGGCGAAATGATAACCGCGCCGCGGGCGCTGTTCAGTGAGTTCTCGGAGGGCGAGCACATTCGGATCGAAGAGGATCCGATCGTCCCGACAAAAGGCCCTGACGAAGACAGCCCTCACGCGCTTTTCGAGAAGCTCAGAAGGAAGTCGAAGAAGAACCGCCGCAAAAGAGACTGACCGGATCGATATTTCCCGTTATTGTCCCCTGTGTGTTCAAAGATATCAAAGGCAGACATTGACAAACAACTTTTCTTTGTGCTATAATTTCTTACGCTGATGAGGGCCATTAGCTCAGTTGGTCAGAGCCACCGGCTCATAACCGGTTGGTCCGGGGTTCAAGTCCCTGATGGCCCATAAAAAGAGAAACATCCCATCAAGGGGTGTTTTTCTTTTTACTTAGAAATCGTCTTAGGGACTCGAACCCTGAGAGGGTAGAGCCGTTTAGCAAACAGTCCTGAGGACTGTTTGTAGGCTCGATGCCCGAGCCGCACCAAGGCGAGGGTGGATGCCCCACCATATAAAGACCATACCGTTGACACAATGTCGGCGGTATGGTTTTTCCATTGAAAAAGTCCTTCCGCGACTGAACAGGTCCAGTAAAAACGGACAATAGAAAAAAGAGCCCCCTTATGGTAGAATGGAAACAGCTACCATAAGGGGGATTTTGTATGGCAAGGAACTAC
>CAJOII010000061.1 GCA_905234535.1 uncultured Ruminococcus sp. | reverse complement strand
GGGCTACACGGATTATTTCCGCGGGGATTTCATCAATCTGACCTCGAAGGAGAAGGATACCTTTGCCACAGCGCGCAAGTTCTACAAGCTGATGGAGTACCTAAACGACGAGGAATACATCGTGATCTTTCACGACAAGCTGATCTTCGACGAGCTGTTCAGAGACTTCTTAAAGCGTGACTTCATCAACCTGCAGATCAGCTCGAAGGAAGATTTCAGAAAGTTCCTATCAGGGAAGGAATATGTTTTTGCGAAGGATCCCACCGGCGAGTGCGGTCACGGGATTTCGAAGATCAGCGTCAAAGAGATCGGCGATACCGACCGGCTCTATCAAACTTTGATCGACAACGGTCAGCTCTTGGTCGAAGACGCGATCATCCAGTGTGACGAGCTCAACGAGATCAACCCCTGCGTGGTCAACTCCTACCGCATCGTCACCCTCTATAAGGACGGCAGGGCGCAGGTGATCGCGAACGCCCTTCGGATCAATCAGGATGACGCGGAGGTCATCGGCTGCACCAACGACCTCTACTTCAGCATCGGTACAGACGGCAGGATCGACTCGAATGTCATCGACGACTACGCGAATGTCTACGAGACGCATCCGCTGACCGGCAAGCGCTTTTCGGATGTGCGCTTTCCTTATGTGAAGGAGGCGTTCGAGATGTGCGAGAAGGCGGCGCTCAGGGTGCCGCAGGTGCGCTATATCGGCTGGGATGTCGCGTTCTCCGAGAACGGCCCCGTGATCGTGGAGGGCAACGAGTACCCGGGCTATGGGATATTGCAGTTCTACAAGCTCAAGGGCAAGCGCACCGGCCACCTCAAAGAGGTAGCCGATGTCCTCGGCGATGAGTATCAGAAAATTAAACTTTAAACGGTCACCACTCGGGCGGGATCTTTCTGTCCGAGTTTTTCTTTTAGCTGATCTTCTGTGACAAGCTCGACATACGGATAGTCGTTTAAGATGAAATGAAGGATCTCTATCGCCTCTTCATCTGCTTGATCAGCCAGGCAGAAGATCCTTCCTCTGCCGATCTTTTTCATTTTTGATATGGCGCATCGAAGCCGGAATTCCGCGTTCTTTGCGGTCAGATCGGGCAGGATCAGCAGGTACTCATTCTCTCCTTTTGAGCAGAAGACCCCCTCGATGATCGCCGTGATGAACGACCACAGCCCCACGGCTGCGAAGAACGACAGCAGTATCATACAGAATATGTACATCAAAATCACCTCACCATATGATATTTTTTCTTTTCAAAATGGTGACGCATATCATATCTTCTTTTTCAAATACTACTGTCAGGCGTATGCCGATTTTTATAGGAAGGTGATTTTATGAATCAGGATTCTATGAAGAATTATTCCATCCACTGTACCGTCAAAGACTGCAAGTATCACAACAAGGACGAGAACTACTGTTCTCTCGATTCTGTCCGCATCGCGTCGAACGAGCAAAACCCGAAGGACGAGAGCTGTGTAGACTGCAAGAGCTTTGAGTGTGAGCACGGTGGGCTGTTCTCTTAAAAGCGCAGAGACAAAAGAGCGGGAGCTTCGGCTCTCGCTCTTTTGCTGTCTGTGAGACGGTGTTCACACTTTTGAGCTGTAGGGCAAGGCGCCCACGACTTGCCGAGACATCGTGATTACATCTTTTTTCTGCAATGCGAAGTTTGCATTGCGTATTAATTTTACAGAGATCTGCTTCGCTCAAAAACATCTTCTGACAGAAGCCGTTCGGCAAGTCGTGGGCGCCTTGCCCTACGGTTTTGATTCTTTACGGACATTCACACCGATCCCTTTGCTCTCATATACTGTCTTATAGAGGAAGTGAGAGTGTGAGAGTTTCGGTACTCGGCGGCGACAAGAGAATGCTCTACTGCGCCAAGGCGTTTGAGAAGGACGGGTATGATATTACTCTTTCGGGCTTTGACAGGCTTCAAAGCGACTGCGGGATCAGGATCACCGATCCCTACAGCGCCGTGATCACAGCGGACATCATCGTGCTTCCGCTGTTTCCCCTCGCGGGAGAATACCTGAATATGCCGTTTTCAAAAGAAAAGGTGCGTTTTGAGTCTTTTGAGCGGCTCGCGGGGGAGCGGACGGTCTTCTGCGGGATGAGCGATATGCTGCCGAAGAACACGCTCGATCTTTTCGACTATTCCAAGCGAGAGGATTATCTGATCCGAAACGCGTATCTCACCGCCGAGGGCGCGGTCTACTGCGCGATGACAGAGAGCTTTCACAGCCTCAAGGGCGCGAAGATCCTCATCTTAGGCTACGGCAGGATCGCGAAGCTTCTCTCAGAGATCCTTCTTGCCCTTCATGCCGATGTCACGGTAGCGGCGAGAAAAGCGTCCGACCGCGCGTGGATCGGAGAAAGAGGGATGAAGGCGACTGATTTTTCTTTTAAAGAATATTATGAGTACGATGTCATCTTCAATACCGTTCCCGCTTTGGTGCTTGACCAAAACGCGCTCGATCATATTTCCGACAACGCTCTCATCATCGACCTCGCGTCGAAAAGCGGCGGGGTCGACTACGCATATGCCAAGGAGCGGGGGATCCTCGCGCTGCATATGCTCTCGCTTCCCGCGAAATACGCTCCCGAAACCGCGGGAGAGATCATCGAAGAGACCATTATGAATATACTGGAGGAAGCATAGGTGGAAAAGATTACACTGGGATATGCCCTGACGGGCTCCTTTTGCACCTTTCAGCGCTCATTAGAGCAAATGAGAACACTGCGGGAACTGGGGTATGATCTGCTTCCCGTGATGTCCGACAACGCCTACTCTACCGATACAAGGTTTTACAAAGCAGAGGACTTTGTCAGAGAGGTGGAGGAGATCGCTGAGAAAAGCGTGATCCATACGATCACAGGGGCTGAGCCGATCGGACCGAAGAAGATGTGCGATCTGATGATCGTCGCGCCCTGTACCGGAAATACTTTGTCAAAGATCGCGCTCGGCATCACCGATACCCCTGTCACCATGGCGGTCAAGTCACAGCTGAGGATCGGGGGGAAGGTGCTTTTGTGCGTTGCCACCAACGACGCGTTGGGCGCCTCGGCGCAGAATATCGGGAGACTCATGAATACGAAGAACATCTTCTTTGTCCCGCTTTATCAGGACAGTCCGCTTAGTAAGCCGACATCCTTGGTCGCGGACTTTGAGCGTCTGCCGAAGTGCGTCGCAGAAACGCTCAAAGGCAGACAGATACAGCCGATTCTCGGATGAATGAGGAAACGGGAATGAGGAGATATGGATTGTCGACGAACACAGTCCTTGCTGTGCAACTGATAACAGATGCCAAGTAGCCGCTGATTAATATACGCCTTACGGCTTTTAATGAAATATTGGTATGAGAACTGTGAACTGTCAAGCAGAACCGATGAATATGTCGGTCCTGCTTGACGCCTTTCGTATTTGGCGTGAATAATTCTCATAGATTATTGAAAAGGAAGGATCGCTGTGGTATAATTTATCTGATAAGTCCTCAAAAAGGAGATGAAGTGATGAAATACTGCAGATCATGTAAGCGGCTTCATACCGATGAGATGACCCGCTGCACCGAATGCGGCAAAAAGCTCAGAGAGATCACCGATATCAACGAACCGGTGCGCCTCGCGGTCGTCGGCGGTACCGAGCGCGCGATGCTCACGGGACTTCTGGTTGACGCGGCGATCCCTTTTATCGAGCAGAATATCCATCCGCAGGGGGTAGCAAACGAGCTCGTCACCGGCTACGATGTCAAGCTCAACAACATCAATGTTCTGGTGCCGTATGCCGCGATCCCCGAAGCAAGCGGGCTGGTCTCTACCATTGAGACGCTCGATAACTCCGTTGAGCAGTATGTGGATTATGTCAAAGAAGATATTGAAAAGTTTAAAAATAATTCTTTTAAAGAAGAAAAGCCGATGTCGCCCGCGCTTCGCACCACCATCAAGGTGGTCACCGCTATCCTGTTTCTGATCGTGCTGGCGCTGGTGGTTTTCGGAACCGATAAAGTTATGGAACTCATCAAAGGATTATTTGGAGGTTAAAAAATGAAATTAGATACTTTATGTGTACAGGCAGGCTACGAGCCGAAGAACGGAGACCCCAGAGTTGTGCCGATCGCGCAGAGCACCACCTTTGTCTATGACTCGGCGGATACGATGGGCAAGCTCTTTGACTTGGAAGAAGACGGCTTCTTCTATACGCGGCTGGGCAATCCCACTCTCGACGCGGTCGAGAAGAAGATCGCCGCTTTAGAGGGTGGTGTGGGGGCGATGCTGACCTCATCGGGTCAGGCGGCGTCTCTGATCAGCATTACCAATATCTGCAAGACCGGCGATCATGTGATCGCGTCCGCGGCGATCTACGGCGGCACCTTCAACCTCTTCAACAAGACCTTAAGAGAGCTCGGGATCGCGTTTGATTTTGTCGAACCGGACATCTCTGCTGAGGATCTTAAAAGCAAATTTTTGTCCAACACCAAGGCGGTGTTCGTTGAGACCCTCACGAACCCCTCGCTCGATGTGGTGGATCTTGAGATGTTCGCTCACGCCGCGCATGAGCATCGCTGCCCGCTGATCGTCGACAACACCTTTGCTACTCCCGTCAACTGCCGTCCGTTCGAGTGGGGCGCGGATATCGTGGTTCACTCCACCTCGAAGTACATGGACGGCCACGCGGTAGCGCTGGGCGGCTGTGTGGTGGATTCCGGCAGCTTTGACTGGACACAGGGAGACTATCCGATGCTTTCTACCCCCGACGAGACCTATCACGGCATCGTTTACACCGAGCAGTTCGGCAAGGCGGCGTATATCGTCAAAGCGAGAACTCACTTGATGCGCGACTTCGGCACCCAGGCGTCACCTCAGAACGCGTTTCTGTTGAACTTAGGTCTCGAGACGCTTCATCTGAGGATGAGACGCCACTGCGACAACGCGCAGAAGGTCGCCGAATTCTTAGAGAAACACGAGAAGGTCGACTGGGTCAACTACCCCGGACTTCCTTCGAACAAATACTACCCGCTCGCGCAGAAGTACATGAAAAACGGCACCTGCGGCGTCATCTCCGTCGGCGTCAAAGGCGGCAAGGACGGCGCGGTGAGGTTCATGGAGAGCTTGAAGCTCGCGAAGATCGTCATCCATGTGGCGGACGCGAGAACCTGTGTGCTCCATCCCGCGTCTACGACCCACCGCCAGCTCTCCGACGCTCAGCTGGTCGACGCCGGCGTCGCACCGAACATGGTGCGTCTCTCCGTCGGTATCGAGGACGCCGACGATATCATCGCGGATATCGCGCA
Source organism: uncultured Ruminococcus sp. (assembly GCA_905234535.1). GTDB lineage: Bacteria > Bacillota > Clostridia > Oscillospirales > Acutalibacteraceae > Ruminococcoides. Next base: position 10,600 of record CAJOII010000061.1, on the reverse strand, counting down.
GGCGCTTGAAAAAGTATAATCTGATGAGCCGGAGACCGTATACATCCGCGATCATTGTCGCGGCGGGAAGCTCCGTAAGGATGGGGCTCTCTGTACCGAAGCAGCTCATCGAGATCGACGGCAAAAAGGTGATCGAATATACCCTCTCAGCCTTCGAGCGCTGTCCGCTGATCGACGAGATCGTTGTCGTCACCCGCGAAGAGGATATCCCTGCCGTGGAGAACGCGGGAAAGGATTTCTTAAAGCTCAGGGCGGTCGTTCCGGGCGGCAGGGAGCGCTTTGACAGCGTCAGAGCAGGAATCTGCGCCGCAAGCGATCAGGCGTCGTTCTTCGCCATCCATGACGGCGCGAGGATGTTAGTGACCGAGAAGGAGATCTCGGATGTCGTCACGCTCGCGTACACGACCGGCGCCGCGACTCTTTCGACCGCGGTGACCGATACCGTCAAGGTGGTCGAGGGGACGACCATCCTCTCCACTCCCGACCGCTCGAAACTCAAAGCGGTGCAGACGCCGCAGGTGTTTGAGAGATCGCTCTACATGAGAGCGATGGAGAACATGGAGAAGAACCGCCTGAGCGTCACCGACGACTGCTCCATGGTCGAAGCCATAGGGGAGAAGGTCGAGATCGCCCCCGGCGAATATACGAATATCAAGCTCACCACAAAGTGTGACCTGCTTTTTGCGAAGGCAATCTTAGAAGAGCGTCGGAAAACAGTATAAAGGAAGATAAGTATGCGAATCGGACACGGATATGATGTTCATAAGTTGGAATACGGCAGAGATCTGATCATAGGCGGCGTGGAGATCCCCTACGAGATGGGGCTCTCAGGCCACTCGGACGCGGATGTGCTGCTGCACGCGGTGATGGACGCGCTGCTCGGCGCGGCGGCTCTGGGCGATATCGGCAAGCTCTTTCCCGACACGGACGAGAAGTACCGCGGCGCTGACTCCCTCAAGCTCTTGTGGGAGGTTGTCGGACATATCAAGGAGGCGGGCTACAAGGTCGTGAATATCGACTCCACCATCGTCGCTCAGGCGCCGAAGCTCGCGCCTTATATCGATGAGATGCGCGAGAATATCGCCGTCGCCTGCGGTATCAAGCAGTCCTCTGTCAGCGTCAAGGCGACTACCGAAGAGCACTTGGGCTTTACCGGAAGAAAAGAGGGCATCTCCGCCACCGCGGTGTGCCTGTTAGAAGAGAGAAAAGCAGGGTGATACCTGCTTTTTTCATAATGTATAAATTTTTAAGGAATAACGGCATCGCCTTAGATTCATCAAAACGGCGCTTTTCTCATATCTATAGTACGGATAGATATGAAAGAGGTGCTTTTATTATGAAAAGACTGTTATCTACGGCGCTTTGCGTACTGATGCTGCTGCCGATATGCTGTCTTCGGGTGTACGCGGTCGCTCAGGACGAGATCTCCGCGCCGTCTGCTGAACTTATCGATGCGAACAGCGGCAAAATTCTTTTTGAGAAAAATAAAGATGAGAAGCGCGCCTGCGCGTCCATTACGAAGGTGATGACCCTGTTGCTTGTGATGGAGGCGCTCGATGATGAGAAGCTCCATCTTGACGATGTCGTCACCGCCTCCGCGCACGCGGCGTCGATGGGTGGCTCGGATATCTGGCTCGAAGAGGGCGAGCAGATGACCGCCGACGATATGATCAAGGCGACCGCGGTCGCCTCCGCAAATGACGCGGCGGTAGCTCTGGCGGAGCATATCTGCGGCAGCGAGGACGACTTCGTCGCTTTGATGAATCAGAGAGCCAAAGATCTCGGCATGAAGAACACGACCTTCTTAAACTGTAACGGTCTCGACGAGGAGGGACATCTCTCGAGCGCGTATGATGTCGCCCTGATGTCACAGGAGCTCTTAAAGCACAAGAAGATCCTTGACTACACCTCCATCTGGCTCGACACCCTCAGAGGGGGAGAGACGCAGATCGTCAACACCAACAAGCTCTTGAAGAGTTATCAGGGCATTACGGGGCTCAAGACCGGCACCACCTCACAGGCGGGCTCGTGTATCACCGCCTCCGCCGAGCGCGACGGGCTGAGCCTGATAGCGGTGGTGCTCGGAGCGGACTCCGGTACCGCGCGCTTTAAGGACGCTGCCGCTCTGCTCGACTACGGCTTCGCAAATTTCGAGACCGTGACCGTGGAGGAGAATGAGGCACTCTTTCCCATCGCGGTAGAGGGTGGCATGCAGGACCAGGCAGAGCTTATCTGTGACAGCCGCATCTCCCTGACCGTGCCGAAGGGATCGGATGCGAATATCAAGAAGAAGACGGATATCGCGGAGTCTCTCACCGCTCCCGTCAAAAAGGGTCAGAAAGTCGGTACCCTCACCTACAGCATCGGGGGTGAGGAGATCGCGCGGTTTGATATCCTGACCGCCGAAGAAGTGGAGAAGAAGACCTTTTCTGCCGTGATGGGCGAGGTGCTCAAGGCGCTGATCAAGCTGTGAAAAATATGCATTATGAATTTTAAATTGAGTCGCCCCAATATCTTGTGTTTGTTCCGATATCTTCCTCAAAATTTAGAGTTTATTCATAAAAATGCGAGAAATTGTGTTGCAAATAAGCGGAAAATATAGTATAATACTCTCAATCATATACTCAGAAGTATACATAGTTCTTCTGAGGAATTTTAAGGAGGATATTGAATGCCTACAATACTTAACGATAAGCATCTATCGGGATTTATCAGTGAGGATGAATACTCGGGGATTGAGAAACAGGTCAAGGCAGCTCATGAGGCGCTTCACACCGGTACGGGGCTGGGCAACGACTACATCGGCTGGCTGACGCTTCCGACCGATTATGACAAGGACGAATTCGCCCGCATCAAGGCGGCGGCTAAGAAGATCCAGGAGAACTCCGATATCTTTGTGGTCATCGGCATCGGCGGATCCTATCTCGGCGCGAGAGCCGCGATTGAGTTCATCAAGTCCCCGAACTATAACGCGCTGTGCAAGGATACTCCTCAGATCTACTATACCGGCAACTCCATCAGCTCGAACGCGCTCTCAGAGCTTCTTGAGATCTGCGAGGGCAAGGACATTTCCATCAATATGATCTCGAAGTCCGGCACTACCACCGAGCCCGCGATCGCGTTCCGCGTATTCAGAGATCTGCTCGAGAAGAAATACGGCAAGGAAGGCGCTAAGGAGCGCATCTACTGCACCACCGACAAGAGCAGAGGCACCTTAAAGCAGCTCTGCGACCGCGAGGGCTACGAGACCTTCGTCGTTCCCGATGACATCGGCGGCAGATATTCCGTTCTCACCGCCGTAGGACTTCTTCCGATCGCTGTATCGGGCGCGGATATCGACGCGCTTATGAATGGCGCGAAGGCGGCGCAGGACAACTTTGATAACGACGATCTGTATACGAACGACTGCTACAAGTACGCCGCGATCAGAAATCTTCTTTACAGAAAAGGCAAGTCCACCGAGATCTTAGTCTCCTATGAGCCTGCTTTTACCCTGATGAACGAGTGGTTCAAGCAGCTCTACGGCGAGTCGGAGGGCAAGGATCAGAAGGGTATCTTCCCCGCATCCGTCATCTTCTCGACCGATCTGCACTCGATGGGTCAGTATATTCAGGACGGCAGAAGAAACCTCTTCGAGACCGTGGTGCTCTTCGATCAGTGCCAGAGAGAGATCACGCTGGGCGAGGATCCCGAGAACTTAGACAAGCTCAACTTCCTCTCCGGCAAGACCATGGGATTTGTTAACCGCAAGGCGTTTGAGGGCACAGTGCTTGCGCACAACGACGGCGGCGTGCCGAATGTGGTGCTCAATGTCGCGAAGATGGACGAGTATGAGCTCGGCTACCTCATCTATTTCTTCGAGAAGGCGTGCGCGATCTCCGGCTATCTCCTGGGTGTCAACCCGTTCAACCAGCCCGGCGTCGAGTCCTACAAGAAGAATATGTTCGCGCTGCTGGGCAAACCCGGCTTTGAGGACAGAAAAGCAGAGCTTGAGGCTCGTTTGAAATAACAAATAACTGTAATAAAACACAGGAGGATTATACAAAATGGTAACATTGATTATTGGTAAAAAAGGCTCAGGCAAGACAAAAAAGCTGATTCAGCTCGCGAACGAAGCCGTCGCGAAGAGCTCGGGTAATGTCGTCGTCATCGAGAAGGGCGCAAAGCTGACCTATGATGTCACACATAAGGCAAGACTGATCGATACCGATGTCTACGGCGTCAAAGGCTACGATATGCTCTTAGGCTTTATCAGCGGTATCTGCGCGGGCAACTATGATGTCACCGATATCTTTGTTGATTCTACCTTCAAGATCTGTCCCGACGGTGTCGCCGGCATCGAGGACTTCGTCAAGAAGCTCGATATCCTCTCCAAGGAGAGCGAAGCAAACTTCACCATCCTCGTCTCATCCGCTGAGGGCGACCTGCCCAAGGGGATCGAGGCTGTCTGCGAGGAGATCTGATCGGACAGACGGATATTCAGCACACGGGGCGCTTCTGAGAGATTCAGGAGCGCTTTGGTTTGTTTAGCCTGACTGTAGGTATCCGAACCTGCTGAAAATGGCAATATTTCGGCATTTTTCGACTTATCAATCTTGACAGGCGCCAGCCTGCCTGCGTTTTCTGCACCGAAAACTGCTCGAAATCTTGCTCATCTTCAGTCCTTCGGAGTTTTGCCGAAGGCAAAACCACAGCGAACCCTGACGGGTTCGCGAGGAATTTAACAAAGAGCAGGCGGAAATATGCTTGGCAAAACCACGGTTCGGATACCTACAGTCAGGATAGGCGGATATTGTGTAAATCCTACAAAAAAACCTTGATAAATTCTGTAGAATTTACTTGACAAAATTTTACGCCTTTATTATAATACAAAGTAGCGTTTTAATAGGTGTAGTGTGTGTCGGAGGGTATTATGCTGTTTGATTTGACTCAGGTTTTCAGCGCAGACGGCGCGTCCTCCGAGGTGAGCACCTCTCTTGATATGAGCGCGACCGAGGTGTGGGGAAGCCATCCATTCACTTCTCCCGTAGCGGTCTACGCCAAAGCGCAGAACACCGCCGGCATGGTGTCGATCACCATCACCGCTGAGTTTGACTATGATACTCACTGCGACCGGTGTTTTGACGAGATCAGAGAGCATATGAAGTATACCTTCACCCACAAGCTGATCGAAGCCTTGGAGGAAGAGTATAACGATGACTATATCGAGACACCCGACAGAACGCTTCAGCTCGACGAGCTGGTCTCATCCGATATTCTGCTTGAGCTGCCGTCTAAGTTTTTATGCAAGAGAGACTGTCAAGGTCTCTGCATCAAATGTGGACACAATCTGAACCTGGGCGACTGCGGCTGTAACCGGCAGAATGTCGACATAAGACTCGAACAACTTCGACAATTATTAGATTAACCATATATTAAGGAGGTCAGGAATATGGCTGTACCGGCAAGAAAACATTCACACGCGAGAAAGATGAAGAGAAGATCCAATGTTTGGAAGCTGTCCGCTCCCGCTCTGAGTGTATGCCCCGACTGCGGCGAGTACAAAGCTCCCCACAGAGTATGTCCTAACTGCGGCAAGTACAACGGCAGACAGGTCATCATCAAGGACGAGGACTAAGCGTCCCGATTGAAGTTTAACAAAAGTGACAGGCGGGCCGATGTCCGCCCTTTTGTTTTTATCCACTTTCCCATTTGATTTTTTAAGGAGGCGGGCTGTGTGGCGGTATTGATCAAAGGCGTTCTGCGGCACAGCTATGCCGACAGAACGGGGATCGAAGCGGGGGATACCATCCTCTCGATCAATGATAACGAGATCGTCGATGTCCTCGACTATCGTTTTTATCAGCTTAATTCTGAATTAGAATTAAAAATCCGCGATAAGGATCAGAAGATCCATATGGTCAGGCTCAGAAAGCCGCAGTATGAAGAGCTGGGTCTCGAGTTTGACTCCTACCTGATGGACGAGGAGAAGAGCTGCCGCAACAAGTGCGTCTTCTGCTTCATCGATCAGCTGCCGAAGGGGATGAGAGAGAGCCTCTACTTCAAGGATGACGACTCGCGTCTCTCGTTCTTGTTCGGCAACTATGTGACGCTGACTAACCTCACAGAGCACGAGATCTCGCGCATTATCAAGATGCACATCAGCCCGATCAATGTATCTGTCCATACCACGAACCCCGAGCTGCGCTGCAAGATGATGAACAACCGCTTCGCGGGAGAGGCGCTCTCGGTCTTGAAGCGGTTTTCAGACAGCGGCATCGCGCTCAATACTCAGATCGTCTGCTGTCCGGGGCTCAACGACGGCGATGAACTGATCCGCAGCCTCAATGACCTCGAGGCGCTCGGTGTCAACCTCATCGCGGTGGTGCCCGTCGGGATCACCAAGTACAGAGAGGGGCTGTATCCGCTCTCTCCCTTTACGAAGGAGAAGGCGAGAGAGACGGTCAAAATCATCGAGGAGTTCGGCGAGAGATGTCTCTCAAAGTGCGGCAGAAGGATCGCTTACGCCGCCGACGAGCTGTATATCAAGGCTCAACTGCCCATCCCCGATCCTTCGTTCTACGGCGACTTTGAAGCGATCGAAAACGGCGTGGGGATGATTGCCATGCTCAAAGAAGATTTCGCGTATGCTCTCGATGAGTGTGAGCTTAACGATACAGTCAAGAGAGAGCTCTCCGTCGCCTGCGGCGTTGCCGTAGCGCCGTATCTGAAAGAGATTCTAAATTCTGTAAAAGAAAAATATCCAAACATTACCATCCATATCTATCCGATTGAAAATGACTTTTTCGGCGAGAATATCACTGTCAGCGGGCTGATCGTCGGAAAGGATCTGATACAGCAGCTCAGAGGAAAGCCGCTTGGAGAAGAGCTCTTGATCTCCTCCAATATGCTTCGTTTTGAGAACGATCTGTTCCTCGATGATGTATCGATCGACGAGGTGAGAGAGACCCTCTCGGTCAAGGTCACCCCAGTCAACACCGACGGCTATATGCTTCTTGATAAAATTCTCGGAAGAGAATAATTCTATTTTAGAAAATAACCGTCTGTCCCGAAAAGAGGCGAATGATGAGTAAACCCGTAATTGCCATAGTAGGCCGCCCCAATGTGGGCAAAAGCACCTTATTCAATAAGCTCGTCGGCGAGCGCATCTCGATCGTCGACGATACCCCCGGCGTGACCCGTGACCGTATCTACGGCGATGTGGAATGGGCGGGGAAAGAAGCGATGCTGATCGACACCGGCGGCATCGAGCCGGACTCGGATGATGTGATCCTATCCGGTATGCGTGTTCAGGCGCAGCTTGCGATCGATACCGCCGACGCGATCATCATGGTCACCGATGTCCGCTCGGGGCTTGTTTCCACCGATCAGGAGATCGCGCATATGCTCTTAAAGGCGCAGAAGCCCTTGGTGCTGTGCGTCAACAAGTGCGACTCTGTCGGCGAGCTGCCGCCTGAGTTCTATGAGTTCTATCAGCTTCCGATCGAGCCGGTTGCGGTGTCGTCCGTGCACGGTCACGGTACCGGAGATCTGCTCGACGCGGTCTTCAAAGCGCTCCCCGAAGCAAAAGAGGAAGAGGAGGAGAGCGCAGTCATCTCGGTCGCCGTCATCGGCAGACCGAATGTCGGCAAGTCCTCTTTGATTAACAAGATCACCGGCGAGTACCGCTGTATCGTCTCCGATATCGCCGGCACTACCAGAGACTCGATCGACACGAAAATCGAGAACGAGTACGGCGTGTTCAACTTTATCGACACCGCCGGTATGAGAAGAAAGTCCAAGGTAACGGATCAGATCGAGCGTTACTCGATCCTTCGGGCGAAGATGGCGATCGAGCGCGCCGATGTCTGCGTGATCATGCTCGACGCCGAGGTCGGCATCACCGAACAGGACACCAAGGTAGCGGGTCTCGCGTTAGAATCCGGCAAGGCGTGCATCTTAGCCGTCAACAAATGGGACGCGATCGAGAAGGACAACCACACGATGCCGAACTTCAGGAAGGACATCGAGCGGGACTTCGCCTTCATGAGCTACGCGCCCGCGGTGTTCATCTCCGCGAAGACGGGTCAAAGGCTTACGAACCTCTTCGAGAACATCGTCCACGCGGCGAACACCTCCGCGATGCGGATCAAGACGGGACTTTTGAACGAGGTCCTCGCGATGGCGACCTCGCGTGTGCAGCCGCCTACCGACAAGGGCAGACGCCTCAAGATCTACTACATGACCCAGACCTCGGTCAAGCCTCCGACCTTTGTTTTCTTTTGCAACAACGCGGAGCTGTTCCACTTCTCCTATCAGCGATATTTGGAGAACCGTCTCAGAGAGGCATTCGACTTCTCCGCGACACCGATTAGAATGATTATCAGGGAGAGATCGGACAAGTGAATTCAGACTTAACCTTTATTCTCAGAATCATCATCACGGCGGTGATTGCCTACCTGTTGGGATCCTTGAACTTTGCCGTGATATTCACCAGAAAGAACGCCAGTAAGGATATCCGCGACATGGGCTCCGGCAACGCCGGATTTACCAATGTTCTCAGGTCGGTCGGCGTCGGTCCCGCGGTGCTGACCTTCATCTTCGACTTCTTGAAGGGAGCGATTGCGGTACTGATCGGCTGGTGGATCTTCTCGGGCGTTCAGGCTGCCGACGGCGTCACGCTCTATGAGTATACCACTTACGGAAGATACCTTGCGGGACTGTTCGCCGTGATCGGACATATGTTTCCGCTCTTCTTCGGCTTCAAGGGCGGCAAGGGCGTCACCACCACGGCGGCGCTGATGGCGGTCGTGGACTACAGGGTGTTCCTCATGATCATCACGACCTTTTTGATTATCTTCTTTATCACGAAGATCATTTCGCTGGGGTCGCTCGCGTGCGCCGCGCTGTATGGGGTGTACGCCTGTATATCCACTTACTTTTTCGATTATCTGCCGAATTTATCTCAGCCGGAGAGCTTTCGATTCAGATATGTTCTGCTCTCTGCGATGTGCGCGGTGGTGATCGGATCGCTTGTGATCGTCAAGCACAAGGACAATCTCAGACGCCTGTTCAAAGGCGAAGAAAAACGCATCAGCCCCAAGAAGAGCAAATCGAAAGAATAGGTGACGAGTATGAAGAGAATCATCGCTGTTTTATGCGCTTTGCTGATCGCATTACTGTGTATGGCCCCCGCGTATGCCGCCGACTACGGGTGCGATGTCGCTACCTCGACCGGCGCGTTCTATATGGAGAATCTCGATACCGGCAATGTCGTCTATACGAAGAGCGCGACAGAGCTGATGTATCCCGCCTCCACCACCAAGATCATGACCTATATCATCGTGGTCGAGAATGTCAGTGATATCGAGAACACGAGGGTGGACATCACCGAAGAAGCGCTCTCTGATCTCGATCCCGAGAGCTCTGTGATGGGGCTTTCGGCTCATATCGGCGAGAGCGTCACGGTACTCGATCTCCTCTACGGATTGATGGTGCCGTCCGGCAACGACGCGGCGCTTGTGCTCTCAAGTTATGTCGGCGGATCCGTCTCGGGCTTTGTCGAGATGATGAACCAAAAGGCGGCGCAGCTCTCCTGCAAGAATACCCACTTCACCTCTCCTCACGGTCTCTTTGACGAGCACCACTATTCTACCGCCGAGGATATGGCGATCATCACCAAATACGCGATGAAGAAGCCGTTGTTCAACGAGATCTGCAACACGACTCGCTATACGGTCTCTTCATACTCCGACTCTCCCGACGAGACGATCGAGACGACGAACTATATGATCGACGAGAGTCAGAAGGGCGGCTATTACTACTATCCCTACGCCAAGGGCATCAAGACCGGCTATACCGACGAAGCGGGCCGCTGTCTTGTCTCTACCGCCGAAAAGGACGGCTATCACTATCTGCTGGTCGCGCTCAGCGCGCCGTATTCGTTCGATGAAGATATCAACTACGCGATGCTCGACTCCGCTGGGCGTTCGAGAATATCGCTTTTCAGACGCTCAGGAGCAAGGATGAGGTCATCGACTCGATCCCCGTAGTCTATGTCTGGAAGCAGACCTCTGTTTCGATCGTGCCGAAGGAGGATATCTCCGCTCTGCTGCCGAAGAACTATGATCCTTCGCGGGTCTCTACCAAGACCGAATGTGTGGATGAGATAGAGGCTCCCGTGAAGCTGGGCGATGTCTGCGGAAAGCTGGAGGTGTACTTTGACGGTGAACTGATCGGCACCACCGATCTGATCGCATCGGAGAGCGTGGATCGCGATATTACCCGATATGCGGTACATAAGATCCGCGTGTTCATCACCGATCACCTCGCGCTGACGATCATTCTCTTTGTGGCTGTGCTGATCCTGATCATCGTGATCGCGCTTGTCGTCAGAGCGAAGAAGATCGAGAAGCGCCGCAGAGAACGCAGACACCGTTACAGATAACCCTTTACAAAATCGTTAAATTGTAATACAATACCTGATGGTATATCCATAGATTTATCCGGAAAAGAGGAGAAATATGTCAGACTGTATTTTTTGTAAGATCATCAGCGGGGAGATCCCCTCGAAAAAGGTATATGAGGATGAGAAAATCTACGCGTTCTACGATCTGTCCCC
>CAJOII010000060.1 GCA_905234535.1 uncultured Ruminococcus sp. | reverse complement strand
CACAAATATGCGGGATCTGACGCACTTCTTCGATGAGTTCGGGCAGTTTCTCGGGCAGAACGCCGGACTTGTTCTCCTCTCTGCCGATGTTGACCTCCAGGAGGATATCGGAGATAATATTCTGCTTTTCAGACTGCCGCGAGATCTCGCTCGCGAGCTTTACGGAGTCGACCGACTGGATCAGATCGACCTTGCCGACAATGTTCTTGACCTTGTTTGTCTGGAGATGTCCGATGAACTGCAGAGAGGCGTGCTCAAGGTCATATCCGTCGTACTTTGAGAGCAGCTCCTGCACGCGGTTCTCTCCGATATAGGAAAGCCCCAGAGAGATTGCGTGGTTGATCACCTCGACATCGACGGTCTTGGTCGCAGCCAAGAAGGTGATATCGGACGCGGTCTTCCCCACCGACTGAGCGGCTCTCTCGATATTCTCACAGATAGTCTTGTAGTTATATTCTACATCATTCAATAAGCTTGCCATTATACAAGTCACTTCCTTCTGTTACAACCTGATCATAGAGCTCGACGGTTCTGCCGTCTACAAGAGTCTCGGGGTCGGGATTCTCGTCACAGATCACATAGGTATCGCCCGAGTAGAGAATCGAGATCTGCCTGAACACGAGCTCGTTGCCGTAGTTGACATAGACGCCCTGCACCTTCTCTCTCACTACGGTGCCGTCGTCGTTCTCGGTCTCGATATAATCGTCGTGGATTGCAGATTTCGAAATCTTCAGACCCTCGTGCTCGTTGATGACGATCTCGATACTCTCGCTGCGAATCTTGGAGAGCGCGTTGTTCATAAAGTTGCACTCGAGCACCAGCATCACCTGGTCCTCATCCGCAAACTGCTTGACGAAGCGCACCTTCGCGGGGATATCGGTGCTGATTGCGTATGGCAGGCGAACCTTCACCTCGGCGCTGTTGTGAGAGATGTTGACCGAATCATCATAGGAGATCGGGCACAAAAGATACCAGTTGACGCCTTTGATAACCTTGCCGACATACTTGCTCTCGTCGATCTCGGCGGCTTTGATCTGCTTATAATCCGCGTACGAGACCTCGTCGATATCCTGAAAGCTGACCGACTTCTCATATCCGTCGACAGAGGAGACAAAGTAGCCCGAATGCTCGGTGATAATCTCGCCTGTGGAAGAGGGCTTTGACTCTTCTAAGCGGTTCTTCTCCATCGTCATCTCGGCGATCTTGTCCTTAAAGTCCTTCTGCTCCCCGGTGATGATCTGTTTTCGAAGAATCGAACTCATCAGATCGTCCGTGACATCGTCGATATACTCGAAGGCTTTGGTGTTGATATTGCCGATGACGCCTAAAAGCTGTTCGTTGATCTGAGCGTTGACGGTATCGATACCGATGCTCACGCCCGAGGAAAACGAATCGAGCGTCTCAAGATAAGCGATCTTCTCTTCGAGCTCGTTGATGCGCTGCATACTGACGACATCGTCCTCGTTCTGATACACCTCGGCGATCACGCCCTGCGCGGTCACCTTGTCGCCGTCGGAAGCGTTGTAAACCAGAACTCCCGATGCGTTATTGTCGATATACTCCTCGTCTCTGACAACGATCGCGGAGGTCTTGATCGTCTCGTACGCGGTGGTGCGGTAGGCGGTCTCGCTGACGATGTTATTCGAGCCTAAGAAGTTGGTTGTTACAAACAGAAAGACGATATACACCAGCACCAGCGTGATCACCACGCCGAAGATGATTCTTCCTGTTATTTGTCTTCGTCTACTCTTCATGTAAATGTTCCTTTATGAGTGTGATACTGCGCCCGAGGATCTCCTCGAAGCGCATCTGATCGATATCGAACCAGAAGATGTCTTTATCCCGCAAGAACCATGTCAGCTGACGCTTCGCGTAGCGCCTGGTCTGCTGCTTGAGGTTCTCGATACATTCCTCTAAGGTCTTCTCGTTATCAAAATACGGTTTCAGCTCCTTGTATCCGATCGCCATCGAGGCGGTCGCGCCGATGTTCTGATCAAAGAACGCCTGTGCTTCTTCTATCAGTCCGTGGTGCATCATCTCATCCACACGGCGGTTGATCCTGTCGTAAAGAAACTGTCTGTCACAGGATTTGAGTCCGATCTTAAGAGCTTGATAGGGCGTATCGACCGATAGGGCTTCTGCATTCAGATGTGTCTGGGTCTTGCCGGTGAGGGTATATACCTCGATACAGCGGACGATCCGCTTCGGGTTCTTCCCTTCCTTTAAGCGTTCGTAGGACGCAGGATCAAAGGAGCGAATCTCGTCTAACAGCGGAGTGACCCCTTCCCTTTCGATCCTGTCAAACAAACTCTTTCGAAGCTGCTCGTCGCCGCTGATTTCGGAAAAATGAATATTGCTGAGCAGAGAGTCGACATAGAGCCCTGTGCCTCCTGTGATGATCGGAAGCTTAGATCGAGAGGCGATATCTTCGATCGCCCGACGCGCGAGTTCACAGTAAGCGGCAACCGAGAAGCTCTCGGTGGGATCGAGAAAGTCCATCAGGTGATGCTCGATGCCTTGGCGCTCTTCTTCGGTCGGTTTCGCGGTGGCGATATCCATCGATTTATATATCTGCATCGAATCGGCGCTGACGATCTCTCCGTCAAAGACCTTTGCAAGCTCTACAGAGAGGGCGGTCTTACCCGATGCGGTCGGACCTACCACAGCGACAACAGGTATCTTCTTCATACGATCCGTCCAAACTGCTTCTCGATCTCGCGCTTCTTGAGGATAATACTCACGGGTCTGCCGTGGGGACAGTGGCGGATATCCTCATCCTGTACGGTCTTCGCGAGAGTAATCAGCTCTTCATCGGTGCTGAAGTTGCCGCCCTTGATCGCGGCGCGGCACGAAACATTATGATAGATCCACTCCATCTTCTCGGAACGGATCTCTTTCTTATTCTCTCTGAGATAGGACGCCATCTCTTCGACCGACAGCGCGATATCGTCAAAGTCAAGATACTGCGGCGCGCTGCGGATGATGACGGTTCCCTCGCCGAAGCTGTCAATATCAAAGCCGGCTTCAAAGAACACATCTTTGTTCTCAATCGCCGCGTCAAAGTCAATCTTGTCGAGCGTGACGGTAACAGGCTCCAAGAGGAGCTGGCTGTAGCCGGAGCCCTTCTCCTTTTTCAAGCGCTCAAAGATGATGCGCTCATGAGCTGCGTGCTTGTCGATAAGGAGAAGCTCGCGGTCGTTCTTCTCGATGATGATATAGGTGCGAAACGCTTCGCCGATATAACGATAATAGTTCTCGTCTGTCTCGAGCAGCGGCTTAGGATCAGCCTTTGCTTCTTCCGTTTGAGGGACATCGGAGATCGCAAAGGCGGCTCTCTCGATCTTCTCGGCTTTTGCGGTCTCGATAATCTCATCTTTTCTCTTCTCAGCGCGGATCGCCTGTTTCGAGTAGATCGAGAAGGGATCGCCCGAGTCAGCCGCTACGGGGCTGAGATCGATCTTCTTAGGCTGAGACGGCTTTACGGGCTCATCGAGCAAACGGAACAGATCGTCGGATGTGAGCTTTTGTCTGCTGTTCCGAGGAGGAGCCGTCTGTTTCTCGGAAATCGTCTTCTGCGGCTGAACTCTCACGGCCTTCTTATACAGCTCGAAGGGGTTGACATTGAATGAAGGCTTGTCGGGAAGCGCCGCTTCCTTCGTCTTGTCGCCCGAAAGCAGCGCGGACTTGACCGCGTGATACACCGCGTCAAATACCGGACGCTCGTTTAAGAACCGTACCTCTAACTTTGTGGGGTGGACATTGACATCCACCGCGTTAAAGGACATCTCGATATTGATGACACAGCCAGGGAATTTGCCGATCATGACGCTGCCTTTACAGGCTTCAGACACTGCCGCCATCGCGGTCTTGGAGATCACGAAGCGGTGGTTGATGAAGAAGTTCTGCATATTGCGGTTGGGGCGGGCGTACTCGGGCTTTGTGAGAAAGCCCTCGACCTTGACGCCGGAAAGCTCATAGCTGACAGGGATGAGAGAATTTGCGAACTCTCTTCCGTATACCGCGTAGATTGCGGAGAGCAGCTTGCCGTCGCCAGAGGTTCTGAGCATGACCTTCGAGTCTTTGATATAGGTGATCGCGACCTCGGGATGAGAGAGGGCGATCTTGTCGATGACATTGGAGACCGCGTTCCCTTCGGAAAGATCGGTCTTCAAGAACTTCATCCGTGCCGGGACATTATAGAACAGGTCTCTGATGATAAAGGTGGTGCCCACGGGACAGCCGGCTTCTTCAAAAGCGGTCTCTTCTCCCCCGTCGATCAGATAGCGGGATCCCGTGTCCTCTTCTCTCGCGCGGGTGATAAGCTCTAAGTGAGAGACTGACGAAATAGACGCGAGCGCTTCTCCTCTGAATCCCAAGGTCGCAATCGCGTCGAGATCCGCTTCGTCTCTGACCTTGGAGGTCGCATGGCGCACAAATGCCGGCCGGATATCATCCTTAAGGATACCCGTACCGTTATCGCATACACGCATAAAGGTCACGCCGCCGTTCTTGATCTCGACGGTGACCGAAGTCGCCTCTGCGTCGATCGCGTTCTCAACCAATTCCTTGATGACGGACGCGGGACGCTCGACCACTTCTCCTGCGGCGATCAGCTCCGCGGTATGCTTGTCAAGAATATTGATCCTGCCCATATTGACCTCCTTTCCGTAAGGTAAAATCTATAAATTATGAATTGTTCTCACTCCGCCATTCGCTTGAGTTCGTATAAGAGATTCATCGCTTCGATCGGGGTGAGGGTGTTGATATCAACGCTTCTGAGCTTCTCGGACAGTGTGTTGTCAAAGGTAGGAGACAATGTCAGCTGCATCGGCTCATCAACGCTTTCGATCTTCACGCTCTTCTCGGGAGCGTGAGCGATCAGATCCTTCAGGATCTCCTTGGCTCTTTCGATGATGCTGTCGGGGATGCCCGAGAGCTTCGCGACCTCGATGCCGTAGCTGTCATCCGCGCCTCCGCGCACGATCCGGCGCAGGAAGGTGATGTCGTCGCCGCGCTTCTTGACAGCAATGTTGTAGTTCTTGACACCGTCCAAGGTCTCTTCCAGCGCGGTGAGCTCGTGATAATGGGTCGCAAACAGCGCCTTTGCGCCTAAGCGCTTCTTGTCGGCAACATATTCGAGTACCGCCTGCGCGATGCTCATGCCGTCATAGGTAGAAGTGCCTCTGCCGATCTCGTCGAGAATCAAAAGGCTCTTCGGGGTGGCGTTCTTGACGATATTCGCGACCTCGTTCATCTCGACCATAAAGGTAGACTGACCCGAGGCGAGATCGTCGGACGCGCCGACTCTGGTATAGATCGCGTCTACAAGACCGATCTCGGCATAGGACGCCGGTACAAAGGAGCCCATCTGCGCCATCAGCACGATCAGCGCCACCTGACGCATATAGGTGGACTTGCCCGCCATATTGGGGCCGGTGATGACGGCGATGCGGTTCTCCCCCTGATCGAGCATAACATCGTTCGGGACGAACAGAGAAGCGTCGAGGATGCTCTCCACCACCGGATGGCGGCTGTCCTTGAGGATGATCGCATGATTCTGCGTAATCTCGGGGCGGGTATAGCGGTTATCGGAAGCGACATTCGCAAACGACAACAGCACATCGAGCTCAGCGATCGCCTTCGCGGTCGCGCTGATCCTGTCGAGGGAGTCTGCAACCAGCGTTCTGACCTTGACAAAGAGATCATACTCCAGCGCCACAGAGCGATCCTTCGCGCCTAAGATACGCGACTCAAGCTCCTTTAGCTCTTGTGTGATATAACGCTCACAGTTAGAAAGGGTCTGTTTTCTGATATAAGTTTCGGGGACAAGATCCTTGTACGAATTTGTCACCTCTATGTAGTAGCCGAACACGCGGTTATAGCCGACCTTTAATTTCGGGATACCGGTCTTCTCTTTCTCTTCCAGCTCGATCCTCGCCAAGAGCGAGGTGGAATCGGTCATATCCGATCGGATCAGGTCGAGCTCTTCGGAATATCCCTTTCGGATCATCCCGCCCTCTCTGACAGAAAACGGCGGATCGTCACAGATCGCGTTCTCGATCAGCTCTTTAACATCTATGAGAGGGTCGATCCTCTCGTAAAGCTCCCTGAGCTTCTTCGACTGAGCGGAGGATAGCTTCTCTTTGATCGAGGGAACGGCAGTGATCGCCTGAGAGAGCGAGCGGAGCTCCCTTGCGTTTGCGGAACCGTAGACGATCTTGGTCATCAGGCGCTCGATATCAAAGATCCCCGAGAGATCAGAGGTAAGTTCCAATCGAAGCATGGTCTCTCTGTAGAGCTCGTCCACGCCGCTCTGACGCTTTAAGATCTCGGTGATATTCATCAGCGGATGCTCAATATAAAAACGGATCAGGCGCTTGCCCATCGCGGTCTTGGTCTTGTCGAGCACCCACAGAAGACTGTGCTTCTTCTCCTTAGAGAGCATCGTGGAGGTCAGCTCAAGATTGCGGCGCGTATTATAGTCGAGCTTCATATACTGTTCTTTCGTATAAAACTCGATGGTGTCGATCCGCTCGAGACCGGTCTTCTGAGTCTCTTTGAGATAGGAGAGCAGCACGCCTAAGGAGACGCTGACCTCGCGCATATCGGAGAGGGCGTCCGCCTTCTCTTTGAACTGCTTCTTGATGATCGCGCTGCATTCGAGCAGCCCGTAGAGCGCGTCGTCGGGATAAGAGACATAAGAGTTCAGCTTCTCTTTGATGAACGCGCCCAGCGCTTTGTCATTTTTGATGCCGCCGCCTAAGAGGAGCTCTCTCGGAGAATAGGAGGTCAGTTGATTTTTTAATTCTTCTAAAGAATTACCAGCTTTGAACTGGGTAACAAAAAGCTGACCGGTGGAAATGTCGCAGATACTCATGCCGATGTACTTCTTTTCGGAGAAGATCGAGCAAATGTAGTTGTTCTGTGATTCGTCGAGCATGGAGCTCTCCATCACGGTACCGGGTGTGATAACGCGGATGATGTCTCGCTTGACGAGCCCCTTCGCCAGTGCGGGGTCCTCGGTCTGCTCACAGATCGAGACCTTGTAGCCCTTCTGTACTAAGCGGGCGATGTAGGACTCCGCGGAGTGAAACGGCACGCCGCACATCGGGGCGCGCTCCTCCTGACCGCAGTCTCTGCCGGTCAAGGTGAGCTCTAATTCTTTGGACGCTAATTTCGCATCATCATAGAACATCTCGTAGAAGTCGCCGAGTCTGAAGAAAAGGATAGAGTCTTTATTCTGTTCTTTGATCTGAAAATACTGCTTCATCATCGGAGACAGCTCCGCCATGGTTTCACATCCTTTGTATGATAAGAGTTGAGGATCTCATTTAACAGCCTGACTTCAATGACAAAAATCAATTGTCCGACCGCAGGGAGTAACCTTCACTCTTCATTCTTCATTATTCACTAATCAGTGGCATCCGCCGCAGGTGGAGCAGTCGTGGGTGCATGAATCGCTGTAGTCGGTGGTATCGGGGTCTTCGCCCTCGGAGGAGTTGGCGATGATCGCGTTGACGCGCCGCATGTTGTGATCAAACTCTGTCTTTGCGCTATTATAGGCGATCATGCGCTCATTTGCCATGATCTGCGAATAGAGAGTGCGCATCTCAGCGTTCAAGGTGCTGAGCTTCTCCTCGTCTCTCTCCTTCTTGCAGGCTTCGGCGTTGATCGCGACGCGCTTGATGTTGAAGTCTTCGATCAGCTTCTGGAGCTCCTCGTCCTTGTCGGCGTTATCCTTCGCTGCGTATAAATTCTTGTAGAAATCCTGTTCTTGAATGGCATGTC
Source organism: uncultured Ruminococcus sp. (assembly GCA_905234535.1). Classification (GTDB taxonomy): domain Bacteria; phylum Bacillota; class Clostridia; order Oscillospirales; family Acutalibacteraceae; genus Ruminococcoides. The sequence continues at coordinate 4,317 of CAJOII010000060.1, read as the reverse complement.
CTAACTCTCTCGCCATTTTGATAATATCCATTTATATTTCTCCTTTAGAATAATAATTATTTTACTAACTCACCGTTTAAGATCCAGTTGCGGGCCTTGGTGATTTTGACATTCTGAAATGTGCCGATGAGGCTTCGATCTCCCTCGAACTCGACGATAATATTGCCCGAGGTCCTGCCCGAGAGGACGCCGTCCTTCTTTGACTCCTCCTCAACCAGCACACGCTCTGTTTCACCGACCATCGAGGCACAGCGAGACGCGGCGATCTCCTCCTGGGTTGAGAGCAGCTCTTTGAACCATCTGCCCTTCTCCTCTGCCGGGACAGGATCGTCCATCGAAGCCGCGGGTGTGCCGACGCGGGGCGAATAGATGAAGGTAAAGAGCGAGGTAAATCCGACCTCTCGGATCAGTGAGAGGGTCTGTTGAAAGTCCTCATAGGTCTCTCCCGGAAAACCGACGATCACATCGCTCGTCAGCGAGACGGAAGAGATCTTCTCCTTCGCATAAGCCACGATCCCGAGATACTTCTCTCTGGTATAGTGCCGGTTCATCAGCTTCAGGATTCTGTCGGAGCCTGACTGAAACGGCAGGTGAAGATGCAGGCTGATGTGCTTACTCTCTGCGATAGTGTCGATGAGCTCTTTACTGAGATCCTTCGGGTGAGAGGTCATAAAGCGGAGCCAGTAGTCGCCGTCGATCTTGTCGATCTCTCGAAGAAGCGACGAGAAGGTGGGCCGATCCGGCAGTCCCTTGCCGTAAGAGTTGACATTCTGCCCTAAAAGCGTGATATCCTTATAGCCCGATTCAATCATCTCTCTCGCTTCTTTGACGATCAGCGCGGGCTCTCTCGAGCGCTCTCTGCCTCTGACATAAGGGACGATGCAGTAAGTGCAGAAGTTATCGCAGCCGTACATGATCGGCAACCATCCTTTGAACGCGCCGTCTCTGTGGACTGGGATCCCCTCATGAACCAGGCGGTCGTCGTTATCTCTAACGAAGATCCGCTTGCCGTCGACCAAGCAGCGGTACAAAAGCTCCGGGAACTGATGCAAACAGTGGGTGCCGAAGACAAGCCCCACGAACGGATAGCTCTTCTTGATCCGCTCTGCGACATGCTCTTCTTCCATCATGCAGCCGCACAGGGCGATCAGGATCGACGGGTGCTTTCTCTTTAAGTTCTTCAAAGCGCCGACATTCCCGAAGACACGCTCCTCGGCGTGTTCTCTGACAGCGCAGGTGTTGAAGAGGATGAAATCGGCTTCTTCCTTATTCTCCGTAAAGGTATAGCCTGCTTCCTTGAGCATCCCCTTGATCCTCTCGCTGTCGGCGACATTCTGCTGACAGCCGTAGGTATGGACATAGGCCTTCGGGACCTCTCCGCGCTTTCTGATATCCATGATCTCCGCAATCAGCTCAAGATATTCACTTTGACTGTGTTGAAGCAATTCCTGTTCAGCCAAGGCATAATCCCCCAGTTTTGTATTATCTATTGAAGTATACCACAAGATGTATGGCTTTTCAAGCTAAATCAGGGATTTTTCGGGAAATTTACGCTCTGTTCACAACGAAAACCGAAAACTGAAAACTGACAACTGAGAACTGAGAACTCTCTCAGTATGTCACTACGCCCGAATAGGACGGAACCGAGCCGACGATCACGCTCTGAGCGATCTCGAAGGAAGTCTCGCTCTTGATGATCTCCTTGATGCGGTACGGATTGTAGACGGTCACCTCCGAGGATACAATAAGAGAGATATGGTGCACCGTCTGGTTGATGCCACCCGACGAGAAGGTGCTTGTCAGATCACAGTGGATCGTCTGCTGCGAGCCGACCTTAAGATGAATATTCGGCCCGCACTCGGAGAGGATCACAAGCCCGGAGAGACTTAACAACGGAACATCGATGCCGTTCTCTGAGGCGCTTCTATCAATATACTGCTGAGAAAGATGAGAGATGCCGGTCTTGAGCAGGTTGATCTTATACGAATCGGTGGTGATCGCTTCTACGCCCGATGAAGAGATATGCAAGTCGGAGAGCTCCTCTGTCAGCTCTCTGTGATCTGTGAGAAAGTCCTCCACCGCTTCAGCGACCGATACCTCCACCTCGATGATCACAGCGGCGAGCTGTCTTTTGACCGAGAACTCGAAGAGGAAGACAAGGACACCGATCATAAGGATCACAGACAGTATGATTTTGCGGATTCTTCGTCTGAGCTTTGACGGCTTCTTTCTGCTGACCATTTCATCACCCCGTATTATTATAGTCACGCTGCCAAAAAAGGGTTACCGATCCCATGAGACGGTCAAGACCGTTCCCTACGGTATCACAGCACGCCCTACCGATAACTATGAACAAAAAAACACCCCTCAAAAAGAGGGGTGCAGTCTGAATCGTCAATTATTCTTCCGGTTCTTCTTCCTCGTTGAGGAGATCGGAGAAGTCAAACTCTAACTTCTCGCCGCACTCGGGGCAGTTAATCTCACCGCCCAAAAGCGCTTCTTCGTCCAAAATGGTGGTCTCGCCGCAGGAAGGGCAGGTGACCTCATAGTAGGCGTCCTCATCGGAGAAGTCCTCGTCATCGTCATATTCCCAATCATCGCAGAAATCATCGCCGTAGACGAACTCTTCTACCTCGCAGAGATCCTCGTCGATCTCGTCGACCTGATTGCAGACATCGTCGACGATCTCTTCCATGTTCTGGACATCATACGCCATATCCTCGAGCAGGTCGATGATCGCGGAGAGGACCTTGACCTCGTCCTTGTCCTCGTCGAGCTTGAGGCCGTCCGCTAAGCCGCGGATATACGCAATTCTCTCACTTAAATTCATAACAGTTCTCCTTACGCTCTGCCTAAGTACTCGCCGGTACGGGTGTCGATCTGGATCATCTCGCCCTCTTCGATGAAGAGCGGGACCTTGATCTCAGCGCCGGTCTCCAAGGTAGCGGGCTTGGTCGCGTTGGTAGCGGTGTTGCCTGCGAATCCGGGATCGGTCTGGGTGACCTGCAGCTCAACAAAGTTGGGCGGCTCTACGCCGAAGACATTGCCCTTATAAGAGAGGACCTTACAGACCATGTTCTCTTTGACAAACTTGAAGTTGTCGCCTAAGACAGACTTGTTGATCGGAAGCTGCTCCCATGTCTCGGTGTCCATGAAGTAGTAGAGATCACCGTCAGAGTAGCTGTACTCCATATCTCTCCTGTCGATAAAGGCGGTCGGATACTTGTCGTTGGGGTTGAAGGTCTTTTCAACAACGGATCCGGTAATCACATTTCTGATTTTTGTTCTGACGAAAGCAGCGCCCTTGCCGGGTTTGACATGCTGGAACTCGATGATCGAGACAACCTGTCCGTCCATCTCAAAGGTTACGCCGTTTCTGAAATCACCAGCTGAAATCATACTAATTTCCTCCATAATCTTTTGATAGGTTACAAATTCAGAGTTTATCTCATAAATTCACAGTTTCATTATACATACAAAGCGGTAAAAAATCAATAGAAATTTCAAAAAAGTTAACAAGGAGCTGTTTTATACGATGATGAGGTTCTTGTCTATCTCGGCGAGCGTGTACGATCCCTCGTCCCTGACGACATACATATCCTCGATCCTCACGCCGAATTCAGACGGCAGATAGATGCCGGGCTCGTCGGTGATGACCATATTGTGCCTTAAAACGGTGTCATACGCTTTGTAGACGGTAGGCGCTTCGTGGATCACAAGACCTACTCCGTGACCGGTGGAGTGACCGAAGTACTCCCCATACCCCTTCTCGGTGATATAATCTCTCGCTGCAAGATCGACATCTGCCGTGGTGTTGCCGACAACGATCTTCTGTGCCGCTTTCTCGTGGGCTTTGAGGACGATATCGTAGATCTCTCTCATCTGATCGGTCGCGTAAGAGACCGCGACGGTGCGGGTCATATCGCTGTGATATCCCTCATACACCGCGCCGATATCGGATGTGAAGAAGTCGCCCTCTCTGATGATATTCCGATCGGGAGAGCCGTGGGGCATCGAGGTCTTCTTACCCGAGACGGTAATGAAGTCAAAGGCGATCCTCTCGGCGCCGTACTGCTTCATCAGGTACTCAAGCTCTAAGGCGATCTTTCGCTCCTCTACTCCGGGCTTGATGTAATTGAGCACTTCTGTGTACGCTTTCTCGGCGATGCGCTGCGCCTGTGTCAAAAGCTCGATCTCTCTGTCGGTCTTGATCACACGGATGTCAGAGATGATCTTTGAGAGCTTATACTCGGTCAGAAGCTCTGCGTGAAGCTCGCTTTTGAACTTTTCAAAGCGCGAGAGGGTGACCTCCTCTTC
>CAJOII010000059.1 GCA_905234535.1 uncultured Ruminococcus sp. | reverse complement strand
AGCGTATCACATCGCCCCACTTGTCCTGCCGGTAATGGTTCTTCGCGAGATTTTCGCTCATGATACCCGACAGATGTACAGCGCCGACTGCCTCTCTCGATGCGGTCTGCGCGTAGACGGCAGAGGACGAGAGAATACTCAGCAGGAGTACCGTAACGATCGAGAATAGCAAAATTCGTTTTTTCATTTTTTCACTCCCAAATCTGTCTGTATGATGACTGTTTTATCGTTTACACTTGATCTTGATGCCGGTCGTATTGTACCCGCTTTCGAACCTTTTGCCGTCTGACGAGATACATCTGACGGTGTAATAATAGGTAACGCCTGATTTAGATGACTTATCTACATAGTAGTTCCCGGACTGGTCGACATTCGCGATCGCCTTCCAGCCGCTGCCCGCTGTCTTTCTGAACACGCGGTACTTCCGGGCGCCTGTTACCTTGGAGAAGTCGATCCTAACGCCCGAGGATGTGTTCCTCGCGCTCTTGAGTGTGGGAGCGGCGATATATTTATTCTTGAATCCTGAGGCATTATAGCTGCTGGTGAACTTTTTGCCGTCTGATGAGACGCACCTGACGGTATAGGTGTAGGTGGTGCCTGACTTGAGATTCTTGTGCGTATATGCGGCAGAGGAGACGGTCGCGAGCGTCTTCCATGAGGAGCCGGATCTTACATACAGGCGGTATTTGGCGGCGCCTGCGGTCTTTTGCCAGGTGATCTTGGCGCCGCCGACGACATTCTCAAATTTCGTGATCTTTGGAACAGCGACATATTGGTTCTTGACGCCGACCGCATCGTAGCCGCATCTGATGAGACACATCGTACGGTATAGGTATTCGTCGTACCGGACGAAGAGATCTTGTGGGTATAAGAGGCGCCGGGAACGGTCGCGAGCGTCTTCCATGAGGATCCGGACTTCACGAACAGAGCGTATTTTGACGCGCCTGTCACAGCGCCCCACTTGATGACAGTGCCGCCGCCTTTGTTCTCAAATCCAGTGATCTTCGGGGTCTGAAGATACTTGAGCGTATATCCGAGACGGTCATAGTCGTCAAAGAGACAGCCGCCTGCATCGACGCTCCTGACAGTATAGGTGAGGCTTGCACCTGCCGTGGTCTGATGATCAATGAAGGAGGTGCCTGAAACGACAGCGAGCCCTGTCCATGAGGAGCCGCTCTTCTTGATATAGATCTTGTAGGCAGAGGCGTCCGAGACACCGGTCCACGAGAGGGAGACGCCGCTGTTTGTAACAGAAGCGGAATTGATCTTCGCGACGGCGGGCGCCACTGTCACATCATAGTAGACGGTGCGTCCCTTGGCGGCGGCGTAGAAGCGGACAGATCCCGTCGCTATGCCGGTGATGCGGCGGGTATTCTTGTCAAAGTTGACGATGCCGGTGCGGTTGTATCCCCACGAGATCTTGCCGGCTCTGTCGATATTGGTCAGAAGATACTCTTCTCCGACGCGAAGGGTCACGGGGATTGGTTTTGCAGCGATATCCGAGGACTGCGCTTGGGACGAGGACGCCGCTGAGAGGCTGTTCGGGTTGATGGCATAGAGCGTCTCGCTCTCGGCTGTACCCGCGTACCATCTGACATAGCCGTCCTTGCAGAGGATCGGTTCACAGTCAGAGACAAAGCAGTCAGAGCTGTAGACCGCCGATGAGAGCGCTCCCGTGCCGTCGACGGTCGCCATCTTTGTATAGTACCTCTGATCAGATGAGTGATACTCTTCCCAGATAACCAGCAGCTTTGCGTTGCTGATTTTGGTCAGATGGGGGTTATATACCGTCACGCCGCTGTTTTTGTTGTAGTTTGTCAGCTTTGTGACCTTGTTCGTCTTGAAGTCTTTGCCGGTGACGGATACGAAGATGTTTTCTGTTTGATCGGGATTGGTGTCATAGTTTTGGTAGTTGACGACCGTTCCCGCGATGATACAGTTCTTGTCGGTCAGCGCAAAGCCGCCGATCATAGCGCCGGTCCAGTTGAGACCGTTCGCGCCTGTTTTTGAGAGGTTGATGACCTCTTTATAGGTTACAGAGACAGCGGTCTTGACGATGGTGATCGAGCGCGGCAGACTGTCTCCGTGATCCACGCGGTAGAGATCCTTGCCGTCGGTCTCGATGAACTGGTTGAACGAGTGGCTGATATAACCGGTATCCTTGATATTCATGACCTTGAAGTTGGACTCCAGGAGCTTGCTGTCGCTCTCGCGGATAACGAAGTTCATATTCGCCTGATGTCCGTTGTACATTTTGTGAGAGGTGTGCAGATACAGCTTGCCGCCGGTTTCTGTCATATCCAAGGATCCCGCTTCGAAGGGTACGAGGGTGTCAGAGCCGTAGATCGAGGTATTTGAGAGCTTTGCCCACGCCTTTGAGTATCTGACGACGCGGATCACCTCGGCGGTGTCGCTCTTTGAGGGATTATCTTTGCCGAAGACGATGAAGTTGTAGTTTTTCCCCGCGTAGAATCCGCCGAAGATCGGCAGAGCGCAGGAGATCGTCTTGGAGCTTTTGAGAGTACCGCTGTCAGAAGAATAGGTTTCGATCAAGATCTCATAGGTATCCTTGAGAGCGTTATAGATCCGCTCCAAGCGGGTGAGCGTACCGTCAGAGTTCTGAGCCAGATACGAGTAGGAGGAGGTCGCGTGATAGTCGTCATAGTTGTGGTAGGAGAGATTGTAGCTAACTTTTCCCGTGAGCGCGACCTTTGCGCCCGACGCCGCGAGATCAGCCTCTTCTGCCGAAGCGGAGAAGCCCCCGATCGTTACAGAACTCAGAATCAGTATGGTCGTAAGAAGTACACAGATCCATCTTTTCATATGAGAATCCCCTCGCATAAAGATTTACATTTTATTATACCAAAAAACAATTCTTTGCGCAACATAAGTATGGATAGAAAATGCCGCGCTGATTTTATGCAATATGCGGAAAAGAGGAAGGACATCGCTGTCCTTCCTCAAGTTCTTGTTATGCTCTGATCATTTTGCCCTGTGTGTCGGTCTTGTATTCGCCGTCTAAGAGAATCTCTGAGACGGGGACGATCCTGTAGCCTTTGGCTTTTATCATTTCGATGATTTTCGGCAGCGCCTCGGGGGTGTTCTCGGCGCCGTTGTGCATCAGGATGATCGAGCCCTCGGTCAGCTTCTCTTCGATTCGTTTCACCATTTCGTCGGGGGTGGGATTCTTCCAGTCGAGAGAGTCGATATTCCACTGTACACAGTACATATCCTGCTCTCTGACGCAGTTTACAAGGGAGTTATTATACTCCCCGTAGGGCGCGCGAAAGAGGGTGGGGGAATGGCCGGTCAGCGCCTTGACCGCCTCGTTGCAGGAGAGGATCTCCTCCGTCTGCTGTTCCTTTGTGAGTGAGTTCATATGCGGATGGGTGGCGCTGTGGTTGCCGATGTCGTGACCGCGCTCAGCGATCTCATTGACCGAGTCGGGATATTTGTCGACCCACTGCCTGACGAGGAAGAAGGTGGATTTTACCTCGTATTCATCGAGGATGTCGAGCAGGGTTTCTGTCTGTTCATTTCCCCACGCGGCGTCGAAGGACAGGGCGCAGATCTTCTCCTTTTGGTCCACACAGTAGATGGGGATCTGCCGCTCCTCGCCGACGGTCGCGACCACCTTGGACGCGGTCGTCCCCGCGACAATCATCGCCATCCCCCCGATCATCGTACAGAAGAAGAGGGATAAAAGATTCTTTCGTGTCAGTATCCAGATTCGCATCGTATCACCGCTACAGTTTATGCCGCGAAGAGCGAAAAAAGAACACCGCTCTCTGAGTGAGAACGGTGTTGAATATTTTAAGAGATATATTCCCAGGTCGCGCCGTCCTTTGAGTCCTTGACGACGATGCCCATCTCCTTGAGCTCGTCGCGAATTCGGTCGGCTTCGGCCCAGTTCTTGTCCGCTCTTGCCTTAGCGCGCTCTGCGATCAGCATATCGATCTTTGAGACATCGACATCCGCGCCGGAGGGTGAGTCTTTCTCTTTGAGCGCGTCTGCGGAATCGATCAGTCCTAAGGACAGGACACGGTCGAAGTCAGAGATCAGATAGCGCTTGGTCGCATCGTTCAAGTCCGCTTTGAGCACATCATAGAGGGCGGTGAGCGCTAAAGAGGTGTTGAGGTCGTTGTCGAGCGCCTCGATGAACTTCTCCTGATACGCTTTCGCATCTTCTTTGTCGATCTCGCCGTCTTTGGAGAGCTTTGCAATCCGCGAGATGAGCTTGTTGTAGGCTGAAACGGTGTTGTCTAAGTTCTCAAAGCTGAACACCAGCGGCTTTCTGTAGTGAGAGGAGAGGCAGAACATCCGGTAGGCAAGGGGATCGTATCCCTGCTCCTCTAAGAGAGAGACGGTGAGGAAACCGCCCTTTGACTTGCTCATCTTGCCGCGTTTGTCCAACAGATGGAGAACATGGAACCAGTAGCCGCACCACTTGTGGCCGAGGAACGCCTCGCTCTGCGCGATCTCGTTGGTGTGATGGGGAAAGGCGTTGTCCACGCCGCCGCAATGGATGTCTAAGTATTCGCCGAGGTGCTTGATCGAGATCGCCGAGCACTCGATGTGCCATCCCGGATATCCGATACCCCACGGCGAATCCCACTTGAGCTCCTGATCGTCAAACTTCGACTTTGTGAACCATAGGACGAAGTCGGTCTTATTTCGCTTGTTGAGGTCTTCGGTGACATCCTCGCGAACGCCCACCTGCAGCTCCTCTTCGTTCTGATTGCCGAAGACATAGTAGTTTTCGAGCTTAGAGGTATCGAAGTAGACATTTCCGCCTGCAAGATAGGCGTAGCCCTTCTCGATGAGCACCTCGATCATATGGATGAACTCAGGAATACAGGAGGTGGCGGGCTCGACCGTATCGGGCGTTTTGATGTTGAGCTTCTCACAGTCTTTGAAAAACGCGTCGGTGTAGAACTTCGCGATATCCATGACCGTCTTGTGCTCTCTCTTCGCGCCGGCGACCATCTTGTCCTCGCCGGTGTCCGCGTCGGAGGAGAGGTGTCCCACATCGGTGATGTTCATCACTCTTGTGACATCATAGCCCTTGTAGCGCAGATATTTTTCGAGCACATCCTCCATGATATAGGTTCTGAGGTTGCCGATATGCGCGTAGTGATAGACGGTGGGTCCGCAGGTGTACATCCTGACCTTGTTCCCCTCATGAGGGACGAATTCCTGTTTTGTGTTCCCTAAGGTGTTATACAGTATCATGTTGCTTTTGCACTTCCTTTTTAAGTTCATCGATTTCATACATCAGCCTGCACAGCTCCAGAGCCACCGGATCAGAGTAGTGGATCTGATCGAGAAAGTCGGGACGCTCGCCGTTGATCCTCACCACTCTCGCGGGAACGCCCACCGCGGTCGAGTTCGGCGGCACCTCGGAGAGCACCACCGCGCCCGCGGCGACTCTCGCGTTGTCGCCGACCTTGAAGGGTCCTAAGACCTTCGCGCCCGCGCCGATCATCACATTGTTTCCCAAGGTGGGGTGGCGTTTGCCGCTGTCCTTGCCGGTACCGCCCAGGGTGACATTCTGATACAGGACACAGTTGTCGCCGATGACGGTTGTCTCGCCGATGACGACGCCCATGCCGTGGTCGATCACGAGTCCCTTGCCGATCTTCGCGGCGGGATGGATCTCGACGCCGGTCTTGTGACGCGCCCGCTGCGAGAGAAAGCGCGCGATCAGCTTCATGTTGTGCTCATAGAACCAGTGGGCTCTTCTGTATTTTCGGACCGCCTTGTATCCCGAGTAGAGGAGAAAGACCTCCAGCCGGTTTCTCGCCGCGGGATCCTTCTCTATATACGAGTCAAGGTCAGCTTTTAAAGTTTTGAACATAGAATCTCCTGTTGTCTGTTCTGAGTTTTCATCCGTCAGTTTTCAAGAAAAAAAACGGCTCTGTCACCCCAAGGGACGACATAGCCGTGGTTCCACCCGGATTCAGCGTCTGTAAATGAGAACGCTCTCTTATTCCTTAACGCGGATCAGACGCGCGGGCATTTCCTCCCGCGGGCTCATAGGCGCATTTCACCCTTCTCTCCTGAGACGGCTCTCAGCGTATACCGTCCTCTCTGACAGGATGTGAAAAAGCTACTTTTCCTAATCATCGCTTTTGATATCTATCCTATTATATACGAAAACATCATAAAATGCAACTGTTTTTCGTTCTTATTTCATACCTGTGGGTGATTGTGACACATCTGTCCCGTTGATAACCGCATCACATATCCGCGATGACTTCCCGGTTGTCTTTGAGGTAGATTACGCCGGAGATGATCGTGATCAGTGCGATGATCCACATCATCACTTGACTGATGATGTTAAATATACCGTAGATCTGACAGATCAGCGCCCGATCTCCGTTTGATGTCAGGCAGTCAGAGAGCGCGGAGAGCGGAAGCGTCCTTGAGATCATGACCAGCGAGATGATATCCAGCGCGGTCATCATCACAAAGATCGAGACGATCGCGACGATCTGCGTCACGGTCTTGACCTTGCCCCAGATGTTCGCGGCGATCACCTTGCCGCGCGAGGCGGCGACCAGACGGATCGAGGTGACCGCGAACTCGCGAAAGATGATCAGGCTCAGCGGCACCGCGCCGCTGAGCCCTGCTTTCACGAAGCAGACGAGGGCTGAGATCACTAAGATCTTATCCGCCAAGGGATCCGCGAATTTGCCGAAGTCGGTGATGAGGTTCTGCTGTCGGGCAATCTTGCCGTCGAAGGCGTCGGTCAGCGCCGCCGCGCCGAAGAGCAGCCCAGCTGCCGTGTAGTGGAAGGGGAATTCGATCAGCATCGCGGCGATCACAAACGGCACCAGCGCGATCCGCAGAAGCGTCAGCTTGTTGGGCAAATTCATTTTCTTCAGCATAGGTCTCTCCTTTTCGGTCTGTCAGGGGATATCGGCTTATTTGTATCAAAAATCTGTGCGCAATCAGTTATTCTTCTACCATCTCTCCGACCAGATCGCAGTCCAAGATGTCGGTGATCCTCACCTTCACCATCTCGCCTTTTTGGGGCTTTCTCTCTGCTGTGAAGAACACACAGGGATCTACCTCCGGCGCGTCGAAGGGGGATCTTCCGAAGAAGCACTCCGCGTACCGGTCAAAGCCGTCAGTGAGTACATCGATCACACTCCCGATCTGCGCTTCACAGAAATCAGACATAATATACGCTTCCTGCTCGGTGATGAGTTCGGCTCTGTGGAGCTTGACATCCTCATCCACCTGACCGTCCATCAAGGCGGCGGGGGTGTCCTCCTCCTGAGAATACGCAAAGCACCCCAAGCGTTCAAAGCGCGTTTCATTAACAAAGCGCGAGAGCTCTTGGAACTGCTCATCCGTCTCGGTCGGGAAGCCCGTGATCAGCGTCGTTCTCAGCACGACCCCGGGGATCTTCTCGCGGATCTTTTTGATGAGCGAAGAGAGCTCTTGATAAGAGCCTCTCCGGTTCATCTTTCTGAGGATATCTTCGCTGCAGTGCTGCAGGGGGAGATCGATGTATTTGACAATCTTCTCTTCTTTTCGGATGGTGTCGAGCAGCTCGTCGGTGATGCGGTCGGGATAGCAGTAGAGCACGCGGATCCACTCGATCCCGTCGATCCTGCACAGCTCCCTTAAGAGCGCGGGGAGCATCAGCTTTCCGTACAGATCCTCGCCGTAGCGGGTGGTGTCCTGCGCGATGACATTGAGCTCCTTGACGCCGTTTGACACGAGGGCCTTTGCCTCTTCGATGATGTTCTCCATCTTTCTCGAACGAAAGCGCCCGCGGATCAGCGGGATCGCGCAGTAGGTGCAGCAGTTGTCACAGCCGTCGGCTACCTTGAGATACGCCCAGTGGGCTTCGGTAGACTGCACCCGTCCGCCCTCTAAGGGCAGCAGCATCTTGTCGGGGAAGGAGGATACTTTGTCGCCTTTTAAGACGCTGTCGATGACCTCACAAATATCACCGTTCGCGCCGATGCCGATCGCCGAGTCGATCTCGGGGATCTCCTTCATCATCTCTTCCTTGTAGCGCTCGGAGAGGCATCCGGTGACGACGATCGCCTTGATCTTGCCCTCCTTCTTAAGCTCTGCGAGCTCTAAGATCTCGTTGATGCTCTCCTGCTTCGCGGATTCGATGAAGCCGCAGGTGTTGATGATGGCGACATCGCACACGGCGGGGTCATCCTTGAGGACATAGCCGCCTTTTCTTAAACTGTACATCATCATCTCGGCGTCCACGCGGTTCTTCGCGCAGCCGAGAGAGACAAAACCTACCGTAGTATTACTCATATGATTCCTCTGTATCTGTATATTCATCGAGCGCGGATCTCACCGCGGCATAGGAGTAGCCCATCCGGATGAGCTTCGCGTATATACGCCTGAGCTGCTTCTCGTCAGAGAACGAGCGCATACTCATCCTGCTGAGGATCGCTCGGATCTGTTCATCCTCGTCTACATCATATTCATCGAGCACTTCTTCGATCACATCCTGATCGATGCCCTTCTCCTTGAGCTTCTGCCGCACGCCCTTCCTCGAGAGATGCTTGAGGTTGAACAGATCGGCGCTGTAGCGGCGCGCAAAACGGGCGTCATCGATCAGCCCGAGCTCCTCACAGCGCTGTACCGCCTTCTGTGCGGTATCGGCGGGATAGTCGCGCCGGAGCTTGTCGAAGAGCTCGCGCCTCGAATGATCGCGAAAGGACAGAAGCCACATCGCCTTATCCTTGCAGCGCTTGCTGTCAGACGCGTCCTTGACCTCTTTGAGCTGCTCGTCGGTGATCTCTCTGCCGACATCAAAACGAAAGGCGAGCAGCACCTCGCTGTCGAGCCGGAACGCCTCCTCACCGTCTATGTAAAGCGATGAGAGCCCCTTTCTGCGGGGCTCTACTGCGGTGATCAGCATCAGTCTTCTACCAAGATGTCAATATTGGATTTTTTTGCCGCGGGAGCGGGTGCCGGAGCCGGCGCGGGAGCGACAGGAGCCGCCTTCGCCGCGGCTTTGGCGCCCTTTTTCGGGTTCTTTGAGAGCTTGTCGATATTCTCCCAGAGCTCCTTCTCGATCTTCTCTCTGAGGGCGTCGTCGTTTTTCAAAAGCTCCTTGACATTATCTCTGCCCTGACCGAGGCGCATATCGCCGTAGTTGAACCACGCGCCTGCCTTGCCGATGACATCTGCCTTGACCGCGAGGTCGATCAGCTCGCCCACGCGGGAGATGCCCTCGCCGTACATGATATCGAACTCAGCCTCTTTGAACGGAGGCGCTATCTTGTTCTTAACGACTCTCGCTCTGGTGCGGGAGCCGACCATCTCGCCGTTGACCTTCAAAGTCTCGATCCTTCTGATATCGATACGGACAGAAGAGTAGAACTTCAGCGCTCTGCCGCCGGGGGTGACCTCGGGGTTGCCGTACATCACGCCGACCTTCTCACGAAGCTGGTTGATGAAGATGGCGACGCAGTTGGACTTGGAGATCGCGCCCGCGAGCTTTCTCAGCGCCTGGCTCATCAGACGCGCCTGCAGGCCGACATGAGAGTCGCCCATCTCGCCCTCGATCTCCGCCTTGGGGACGAGCGCCGCGACAGAGTCGACAACGATGACATCGATCGCGCCGGAACGGATCAGCGCCTCAGCGATCTCTAACGCGTCTTCACCGGTATCGGGCTGAGAGACAAGCAAAGAGTCGACATCTACGCCGAGCGCTGCCGCATAGACGGGATCGAGCGCGTGCTCGACATCAATGAAGGCGACATTACCGCCGTTCTTCTGACCCTCCGCGATACAATGGAGCGAGAGGGTGGTCTTACCGGAGGACTCGGGTCCGTAGATCTCGACGATCCTGCCGCGCGGCAGTCCGCCGATACCTAAGGCGATATCGAGCGACAGCGATCCGGTCGATACATGACCGACATTCATCGCGGAGTTCTGGCCGAGCTTCATCACGGCGCCCTTGCCGAATTGTTTCTCGATCTGAGAGAGCGCGGTTTCTAACGCTTTATTCTTATCAATTGCCATTTTGGTTTCTCCTTTTGGTGAAAAATTGTCGTATATAGTATAGCACAAATTATCGCGTTTTGCAACAAAATTAGAAAATTTGTTCTAAATATTCCCTATATTTTCTTCGCGATGATCGCGCGGGGGATGCCTTGGATATCATCTGATACGCGGATATCTTCAAATCCCGCGTTTGTCAGAAGCGACGAGATATATCCGCTCTGACCTTCTCCGATCTCAAAGGCAAGGTGTCCGCCCTTTCTGAGCTTCTTCGGATACAGCGAGACGATCTTCTCATAGAACTCATATCCGGACTCTCCGCCGTCGAGCGCCATCATGGGCTCAAAGAGCACTTCTCTTTGCAGAGTGGGGAGGTCTGATGTCTTGATATACGGCGGGTTTGAGACGATCAGATCGAGCGATCCGTCAGAGAACTTTTCGGCGCAGTCGGAGAGATCTGAGAGGATACAGTCGATATCGGCGTCGTTTCTCTGTGTATTTTTTAAAAGATAGGCGTACGCTTCTTCGCTCTTCTCCACCGCAGTCAGGCGGCAGAGCGGGCGCTCCTTCTTGAGTGTGACCGCGATGATGCCCGAGCCCGAGCAGAGGTCGAGTATATTCATCCTCTGATCCTTCGGAATCAGAGAGAGCGCCTCACTTACCACTACCTCGGTGTCGTCGCGCGGGATCAGAACGCCCTCGCCGACTTCGTAGACGCGGCCGAGAAAGCTCCATTCTCTAAGGAGATACTGGAGCGGCTCACCCGTTTTTCTGCGCTCTTTGATATCTTTTATGCGTGTAAGCGCGTCATCTTCGACCTCTTCATCCGCGCAGATGATCAGATCTGTGCGTGAGAAGCCGAGCACCGTCATCAGGATGATCTCGCTCTCAAAGGGGGAGAGCTCAGCTCTGAGCTCCTTACCGAGCGCTCGTACTGTCATCGGTGATGGGCTCTAAATCGGGACAGCAGGAGAGGATATCCGAGCCGTCCTCGGGGATGACCGCCTTCATCGCTTTGATCGCGCATTCGATCATCTCATCCTTCGGTTCCTTGGTGGTGATGCGCTGCGCCCACAGACCGGGGGTCGCTAAGATGCGGGTGACGATGTTGTCGTGTCTGCCGCACAGCTTGATAAATTCATATCCGAGCCCCACCATCACCGGCAGCAGCAAGAGCCGAAAGACGGGTCTCAAGATCTTCAGCCCGAACGGCGCTGTGGGGATGAACAGACCGACGATGATGCCCACCAGCAGGGTCACCACTAAGAACGAGGTGCCGCAGCGGGGATGAAAGCGGATCTGCTTTCTGACATTCTCGACGGTGAGCTCTTCATCGTTCTCATAGCAGAAGATGGTCTTGTGCTCCGCGCCGTGATACATGAACACGCGCTTCATATCGTTCATCTGAGAGACGAGGATCATATAGCCGAAGAAGAGGACTAACTTCAGTACGCCCTCAAAGGCGGATTTGAGCAGTCTCGCGGAGCTCTCAGCCCAGTCGGAGATCTGGGGCGCGATCGTCCAGTCAAAGAGCTTTGACGGCAGGAACACGAAGAGCCCGAGCGCCAGCGCGACGCCCAAGACGGACGCGACCGCCATGATCGCGTTCATCAGCTTGTCGCCGAAGGTACGGTCGAGCCATTTTTCAAACTTGGAGGGTTCTTCTTCCTCCACGAGACCCGCCGCCATCGCCTTGTCGGCGGAGACGGAGAGCGCCTTGTAGGACAGCCGCATCGAGTCGATCATGCCGGCGATACCGCGGATCAGCGGTATCTTCCAGAATTTTGATTTAAACACCGGTTTGACCTCGATATCGACGAGGTCGATGGTATCTTTATCGACCCTGCAGGCGGCGGCTGTGCGCTTGGGGCCTCTCATCATGATCCCTTCGATCAGCGCGGATCCGCCGATAGAGGTGATCTTCTTCTGTTTTTTTCTGTCTTGTTTTTTCATATATATGACCATTCCTTTCCGCTGCGCGGAAGGCACAAAAAGGGACGAAACCCTTTCTACTTCTATCGCAGCAAGTTAAAATGTGTTAGAATATACTTGA
>CAJOII010000058.1 GCA_905234535.1 uncultured Ruminococcus sp. | reverse complement strand
CCCCCTCGCATAATGTTGTGTGGTAACTCCATTATACTCGGGTTTGCTTAATGAGTCTATTTATTTTCTACTGTTGCACTTGTATTGTAAATCCATCATGAGGAATTAGGAATGAGAAGATAGGAATTGCAGAAAGGCGTTTCTGTGACACCGTAGGGAAGGGTCTCAGAGCTCCGAAAGTTTTCTGCAATATCAAAGTTTCTGCGAGGCGGAGGGGTACGGCTGTAATCAGAAGTCAGTTATCAAAAAGCTGTAGAAAACAGGATGTAAAGGAAACGAAACTCCTCCGACCAAATCGCAAGCGATTTGCCCACCTCCCCTTAGGGCAGGGGAGGCTTTCTCAGCTATCAAAAAACAGGAAGGGGATCTCCCCTCCCTGCTGTATATTCGTATCGGATTATTTCCACGGCTTCTTCTTCACCTGATCGAGCGTCTTGTGATAGAAGTACGCGTCGAGCATATCGAGCGCCGTACACTGAGAGAACTGACCCTTCACACCGTGCTCGATCACGACCGCGACGGCGACCTCGGGCTTCTCGAAGGGCGCGTAGCAGATGAAGGTGGTGTGGTCGGAGCCCATGTTCTCGGCGGTGCCGGTCTTCGCAGCGAGATGCACGGGATAACGCCCCGCGTAGGACTGTGCCGTGCCCTCGGTAACGACCGCGCGCATCGCCTTCTTGACAAGATCAAGGTTCTTCTTTGAGAGTCCCGCGTCGGCTTCGACCGTGGGCTTCTTCGGGTCGTTATTCAGGATGGTCTTCTCTCTCTCATAGTCGGTGATCTTTCTGACCAAGTGGGTCTTGTATCTGACGCCGCCGTTCGCAATGGTACCGACATAGGTCGCAAGCTGCAAAGGGGTGAAGGTGTTGTCCGACTGACCGATCGCCGCCTGTACGGTGTTGCCCTCATACCAGGTGGTGGAATCTCTGCCGGCGAGCACGCCCGCGCTCTCTCCTACCTCGACGCCGGTACGAACGCCGAGACCGAGCTTCTCCGCGTAGAGATACATCGTAGTGATGCCGACTCTCCTGCCGACCTCGGCAAAGTAATAGTTGCACGACTGGGAGATCGCGCGGTGAAGCGAGATCGAATCGTGAACGCCCATACACTTGACGACATCGTTCTTGTAGTAGTCATAGTGGCCGGTGCAGGTGATCGAGGTGCCGCTTGTGATGATTCCCTCCTGCAAAGCCGCCAGCGCGACGCAGGGCTTGAAGGATGATCCCGGAGAGAACGCGCCGTCAAAAGCGCGGTTGAACATCGGAGAATACTCGTCCGTCATCAGCATCTCGTTATAGTCATCATCGTAGTATTTGGAAAGGTCAAAGGAGGGCGCTGACGCCGCCGCGATCACCGAGAAGTCTCTTAAGTCGATCATCACCGCACCGCCGGTGTAGCAGTCCTCTCCGAGCAGACTCTGCTGCTTGAGGTGATTGCTCTTCGCGGAAGCGACTGCCGATGCCCCCGCCTCTCTCGCCTTTTGGATATTATACGCGAGAGAGTAGTTCGCGACCTTTTGCACATTCGCGTCGATGGTAAGATAGACGGTGTTTCCGGGTTTCGCTTTGACGGTCTCCTTCTCGCTGACAATATTGCCGTCGCTGTCCTTGACGATGGTCTTGATACCCGCTTCGCCCCGAAGATAGCTCTCCATCGCGGCTTCTACCCCGAACTTGCCGATCTCGTCGTCAAGGCTGTAGCCGCTGTCCTTCTTCTCCTCATATTCCTCCTCGGACAGAGAGCCGACGACCCCTAAGAAATGCGGGATCAGGGTGCCGTTCTTGATGACGCGGTTGTTGACGGTGCGGATCTCCACTCCGGGGATGGTCTGGGTCTTCTCCGCGACGACAGACACCACCTCATCGGAGACATTCGACGCGAACACATAGGCGTCATGGAAGGAATAGCCCTTCTTCTCCATGTTATAGCGGACGCTGATGATGTCTCTCGTCCGATCGGGATCGTCTTCAAAGACTTGATACCGTTCTCTGAGTCCTTCGATGATCTCGTCGGCAGATAAACCTTCTTTGTTCAGGATCGCTTCGCTTTCGATGAACTCGATCTCACCGTTGTGATCGCGGTCATCGGTAAATATATAACTGTTGCCGTCATATCTAATCGGCAGGACATCGATGAATTTTCCGGAGCATGAGGAGAGAATATCGATCAGCGAGGAGATGACCTCGTTCTGATTCTTCTCCGAAATGTAGATTTTGTTCAGGGCGATATTGTAGGCGGTGGTGTTCACCGCGAGCTCCACGCCGTTGACATCAAGGATCTCGCCGCGGGTAGCGTCGGACTCTTCCGTGTAGGAGGTGGACTCCGCGTTTATCTTGCGGTATTCCTCGCCGTGTACGATCTGCCAGTCATAAAGCCTGACGACAAAAAGCACAAAGATCACGATCACCAGCGCGATACAGATGATCGCTCTGATCTTCGAAGAATTCTTTTTCTCTTCCACAACACCGCCTCCTTTCCGATAGCCTTGATATACAGCAGAAAAAGCGCTCTACGCTTCTTCTGACAAAGTCCGATAAATGAACCTGTTCAAAAAGTAAAAGCCGACCGAGAAAACGATCGTCTGCACGATCCTTGAGATCAGGTGCGCCTTGAAATAGACGAAGGCGTCCTGATATCCCTGCCACACGAAATTGACAAGAAAATACAGCATAAATACCGCGATCGTCACCGCGGCGCTGCACAGGATGAAGTAGGGGAAGGTCGCGCGGATCAGGTTGTTCGCGGCGTATCCGATCACAAAGCACAGAAGCGTCAGCGCTACCGTGAACATCCCGACGCCGTAGGAGTAGCCGAGATCGATCAGTAGTCCGCAGACAAGTCCGAAGATCATCGAGGGGATCTCTCTCTCAAAGATCGAGATCGTGATACATACGCACAAAAGCAGACAGGGCTTTGCTCCGAAGAGCTCGGGCATGAGCTTCGGCGCAGAGCCTAAGATAAATGCGAGGATAATTTCGATCACATACGCTAAATAGCGAAAAAAGGCAGATGTCTTCTCGTTCATCGTCAGTCTTTCTGATTTTGTAAGAGTACTTCGCCCTGTCCGGAGAACCCGATGATCACCGCGACGGAGGTGAGCTTCTTCAGATTTTCATACGGCTTGATCACCGCATAGTGAGAGGTGTCGTAGGTATCGTATCCGAGATCCGTCACCTCGCCGATGATGAGCCCCTTGGGATACAGCCCGCTGATGCCGGTAGTGGTGATAATGTCCCCGATCTCGACCTTGTGGTTCGCTTTGAGCTTTGAGAACATGGTCAGGTTATCGGACGCGAGGGTCGAGGATCCGGTGACCACGCCCACGTCGCCCGATTTGCTGTCGGCGGCGCCGATACCGGTGCGCGGCGAGAGGATGGTGACGACCTTACAGGTGTTCGTATCGCACTCGCTCACCCATCCGATCAGCCCCGTCTCTGAGACGACGGGATCGGCGGTCTTGACGCCCGAGGACGAGCCCTTGTCGAGGGTGAAGGAGTAGAACTCATCGTTCGGATCTTTTCTTAAGACCGACGCGGGAATCAGCTCGAAGTCCGGGTGTTCTTTTTTAAGATCGTAGAACTTCCACAGCCGCTCGTTCTCACTTTTGACGGCGTAATAATCGACGAGCTGCGCTCGAAGATCGGCATTCTCTTCCTTCAGGCGCTTATACTCCTCGAGCAGCTCCTGATCACTGAGTCCGTCTCTGCCGTCATCCGCAGAGGCGGCGGTCACCTTCGACATTGAGAAGGTGAGGGTGTTGACGACAGATGAGAGAAAGTTGTTCTCGGTGTTCGAGGTCAGCACAGCGAGCATCACGAGGACGAGCAGGATCGAGAGCAGCGCTTTGACTTTTGCGGATTTAAAGAATTCTTTCATAGGCTTTTTCTATGTTATTCATACACCAAAAAGGGGAGCTCTCTCCCCTTTTTCAATGTTATTACTATCAATTTTTGTTTTTTCTCGCCTTATAGTTCGGGTCAAGACGCATTCCCGCGCCGTCTACGACACAGTCCAAGGGCCGCTCCGCGACATGCACCGGCATACCGGTCTGCTCCTCGACGAGTTTGTCAAGTCCCCGAAGCAGCGCGCCGCCGCCCGTTAAGGTGATGCCCCTGTCGATGATGTCCGCCGCAAGCTCGGGGGGCGTCTTCTCGAGGGTGTTCAATATCGCGTCGATGATGGTGGAGAGCGGGTCTTTGAGCGCTTCGCGGATCTCCGCAGCGGTGATGCGGATGTTCTTCGGCAGACCGTCTACTAAGTTTCTGCCCTTGACGATCATCTCGCCCTCGTCCTCATAGGGATAGGCGGAGCCGATCTCGATCTTGATATCCTCGGCGGATCTCTCGCCGATAAGAAGATTATACTTTTTCTTGATATAGGTGATGATCGCGTCGTCAAACTTGTCGCCCGCCACTCTGACGGAGCAGGACGCGACGATATCGCCTAAGGAAACGATGCCGACCTCGGAGGTGCCGCCGCCGATATCGACCACCATGCATCCGGTGGGAGAGTCCACGGGGAGCCCCGCGCCGATCGCCGCCGCCATCGGCTCTTCGATCAGCTCGACATCTCTGCCGCCCGCCTGTCGCGCGGCGTCTTCGACCGCGTTGCGCTCGACCTCGGTCACGCCGGAGGGGATACAGATCACGATGCGGGGTCTGGAAAAGATCGTAGACTTGACCACGGAGCGGATGAAGTACTTGAGCATCGTAGCGGTGATCTCAAAGTCCGCGATGACGCCGTCCTTCAAGGGTCTGATCGCAACGATGGAGCCCGGTGTTCTTCCGATCATCTCCTTCGCCTCGTGTCCGACGGCGAGGACGACATCGCGCTTGACATCCACCGCGACGACCGAGGGCTCGCGCATAACGACGCCCTTTCCCTTCATATACACCAGTGTGTTCGCGGTACCTAAATCAATACCGATATCCTTTGAAAACATCTGTATGACCCCTTTCAAAATGAGTGAATAATGAATGCTGAATCATAAATCATTATTCTATTTTCTCTTGTTTTCTGATGGTTATGCATCAATTTGTTCCTGTTGAGCCAAAGCCGCCCGCGCCTCTTTCGGTCTCGTCGAGAGAGTCGACAAGACAGATCTTCGGAAGCTCGACCGGCGCGATCACCAGCTGCGCGATACGCTCGCCGTCCGATACCGTAAACGGTTCGCGGGAGTAATTCTGCAGCACGGCGCAAACTTCGCCGCGATAGTCCGAATCGATGACGCCCACGCAGTTTGCCGGCGCGATCCCGTATTTGACCGCCAGCCCCGACCGCGCATACAAAAAGGCACAGTAAGCGGGGCTTTCCAGCGCGATCGCGATCCCGGTGGGGATCATCGCTCTCTCACCCGGCGCGATCGTTATGGGATCACTGATACAGGCGTACAGGTCCATCCCGGCAGATCCTGCGGTCGCCCTGCAGGGGATCCTCGCGTTATCGCGCAGTTTCTTGATTTTTAATACACTCATAATTTCTCCTGCAAAATTATTCGTTGACTTTCATTTTACAAAAAAAGATTTTTTCTGAAAAATCTTTTTATTCATACAGAGAAAAACGAAATTTTCATATTCGAAAAATACTTTTTTCTCTAAAATAATTCTTTAAATGATTGTGAAATTTTTAACACCACGGATATACAAACCGTGGGTGAATCGCTCGAAACTACGATTTTCCCGCAAATTTTCAAGGATTTTTTCCACTTTATCCACAGAGTTTTCCACAGAAAAGCGAAAAACGAGGAAAACTCTTCTGTCACCGTTATTAATCTCCTGCGGCATTAAAATCGGCACGCAGTTGAAGATCTCGCTATGGTTCTCGTATCGCATCACGGGAAAGCTCTCTCCCTTTCTGTCCTGCAAAAACGAGATCTTTTTGCAGTCTTTTTCATGGATGGGAGAATTTCTCGTAATCATCAGCGGCAGATGTCCGTAGGCGATGATGCCGACAGGGATCGATGAATTGAGCGCCTCGATCTTTCTCTGATCGATCTCGGCGGAGAGCTCCGCGTCAACAAGCCCGAAGCGATGATAAAAGCTGAGCGCGTAGGAGTTCGCGATGTTCAGCCCAAATCCTCCATGAACGGTAAAGCCGAGCTTCTGCGCAAGATACACCGCGCCGATGTTGTGCGCCATCGCATGGCGGATCCCTTTTTCGTAAAGCAAGCGGAGCTTCTCTTCTGCCTTATTCTCCTCAGAAAACAGCGCACGCGGGATCTCCACGGCGATACTTTCGGGGTAATCTTTCGTGATATCAAACGCGAACAGGTCGAGAAATACCAGATCAAAGTCCGATAAAGCGGACAGAATAGAATCATCCTTCGCTGTCGCATAGCGAAGATCTCTTCGGTCAGAACTTTTTGCGCAGAGCGGTTTTATTTCATCACAGATCTGATACTCATGCCGCTTTCTTCTCTTCTGATCAAGCGTCTCGAGCGCCTCTCTGCGCATCGCGTTGATCGAAGATAACGGCAGGCTGATGTTCTCACCGACCGAACAGCGGATCTCTTCCGTATAGTACTGGGTGCTGCCGGTCTTGCTCAGATTCTCTCTGATCTTTTCTTCTGAGAGCGGCAGGGTCCTTGCTTCTTCGACAAGTATTTTGCTGAAAACAGAGATTTCGCGATCACGGCAAAGAGCGCTGAGCTTCGCTCTCTGTCCGACATGGGCTTCGAATAAGAAGCGCACGGGAACACGCGGTCGCTCGCTGCGGTAAGAATTTCGGATTTCTTTTAAGAGTTTTTCAGAGGACATCAGGACATCCTTCTTCTCTCTGAAGCCGAACATCTCCTCTCCGATCTCTCCCTTGATATACCCGTCGGTAAAGCCCGAGCGGGAGAACACCGAACGCAGATGATATGCTGTCTTCTCTTCGACGACGCCGTTATCGCGCGACTGAACACACGCGCTGACAGCGGTGGCGACATACTCCTCGCGCTTCATCCTGCCTTCGATTTTCGCTGAAGTTACGCCGATGCGCTCAAGCTCTTTTAGATACGAGATGATGCTGTTGTCTTTTAAGCTCAGGGCGTGGTGATTCTCACCCGAAACGAACGGCAGGCGGCACGGCTGGGCGCACATACCGCGGTTTGCGGAGCGTCCGCCGAGCATAGATGAGAAGAGGCACTGGCCCGACAGACACATACATAAAGCGCCGTGAACGAACACCTCGAGCTCGAGCCCGGGGACGAAGTCGCGGATCTCCCTGATCTCTGAGAGACTCAGCTCTCTCGACAGCACCACCCGCTTGAAGCCGAGCTCATAGAGCGCCTTCGCGCCGTAGGGCGTATGGACGCTCATCTGGGTGGACGCGTGGATTCTTAACTGAGGGACCGCCTCGCGGATCAATTCACAAAGTCCCATATCCTGGACGATGACCGCGTCGATATCCGCTCTTGCGGCGGCTTTGACACAGTCGAGTGCGTCAGAGAGCTCGCGGTCAAAGAGCATCGTGTTGACCGCGAGATACACGCGGACATCGCGCTCATGACAGTATTCTACAGCCTTCTTCAGCTCTTCAACGGAGAAGTTCTTCGCAGATGCGCGGGCAGAGAACTGTTTCATCCCGACATACACCGCGTCGGCACCCGAGCGCACAGCGGCGATCACGCTCTCCATGCTCCCCGCGGGAGCTAAGATCTCGATCTTATTCATCGTCGAAAAGGCTGTACTGTCTCTGGGGGGTATAGCCTTTCTCTTCCTGCTTCTTCATAAAGTTTTCTTTATAGGGATTGACATGACTGTGGTCATGCTTCTTCTTCTGTTTGGGGGATGAGGACTGCTGATAGGTATGTACCGGCTTCTCTTCATCCTCGGGCAAATCAAAGGACAGATCGCCGTCTGAGGTGATCTCGGGCTTTGGCGGCTCTTCGGGAAGGGGGATCTCCTCTCTTTCCTCACGCTTGGACTCGTCGACCGACTTGACCATCTTTGAGCTGTCGATCCTGAAGGACTCGAGGCTTCTCTGCAGGCTTCTGACGACCTCTTCCATCGCTTCCTTCTCGTCGTTCGCTTTCTTGATCTCTTTTCTGAGAGCTTCTTCTTTTTTCTCGAAGGACGCCTTCTCGCTTCTGAGCTGTGAGAGCTCCTCGATATAGTCCTTCATCTGCTCCTTTAAGGCTTCTCTCTCCTTCTTATCCTTCTCCATATCATCGGCGAAGTCTAAGGCGGTGAGCACCGCCGCCTTCTCTCTCGACATATTCTTGAGGGTCATGGCGGTGATCCTCGCGTCGATCTTTGCGGCGAGGTCGATCACATATTTCTCGGATTCATCCGAAAGAATCGTAAATTTTTGTCCCGCGACCAGCACGGTTACTCTTGTCTTTTCCATATCCTGTCCTCTTTATTTGATCTTTCTGTAGGGGGTGATCTTCTGACAAAACAGCCGCTCAAAGTACGGCAGGATTCCTTTTCTGTCAGGGGTGAGCTCCGGAAGCTGCCAGAAGTAGTAGTCCGGATAGTCGTTTGCCTCGATGATACCGGGGCCATTCTCGCCGATGTAGCAGTCCCATCCGACGAACTTGACATCGGGGGTATCTAATGCCGCTTTGAAGCACAGCTCAACCGCCTCTTTAAACATCGGGATCTCAAAGCCCTCGAACTTAACATGGGTCATCGGGTGCTCTGTGTAGAGCTGACGGTGTTCGGTCCTGCCGAGCTTCGTCAGTCTGCCGGTCTCTTTGTCGACGGGAATGTTGATGCCGTCGAAGCCCAAGTTATCGACAAAGTGGCCGCCGTTGCCCGCTTTGCAGGCGGCATAGACGAGGTGCGGCTTGCCGTTCACGACGATCGTCTGCATACGGATGCAGTTGACCGACTCGGGGTGGAGCGTCGCCATCTTCGGGTGCTGTTTCGCAAGCTCTTCGATAACGCCGAACTTCTTCTCGATACAGTAGTCATAGAGCGCCCTTGCCGATTCAAAGTCCGCGACTTTCAGCTTCTCGATACCTCTGCCGGAGTCCAGACCGTCCGGCTTGCAGAAGATATATTCCTTGTTCTCGATGAACTTCTCGAAGTCTTCAAAGGTCTTGTTCTCTATATCGAACCATTCTCTGCCGAGATACTTCTCATACGCGCGGTTGAAGCGGCTCTTGTAGTGGAGGGTGTTCGCGACCGTCTGATCGTTGCACTTCATGATGATCTTCTTGTTGATCACCCGGGTGACATAAGTTTTTCTCAGTTTCGCGGGGATATCATAGAAGTGGAAGATATCGTAGTCGTTATAGCCCGCGCCGTAGCGCAGGGTACAGCCGATGATATCGAAGAAGGTCTTGAACTTCGACTGGCCGGAGTTCTTCTTGACATTCTCCATCGCTTTGTTCAGTTTGTCGAAACGAACGCCCGAAAGCACTCGCAAGATGTAGATTTCTGCCATAAAATCACAATCCTTTGTTTATATTCATTATCAAATTCATATTATATTTCCGCGGAAAAGATGATCTCTTCCGAAGATGCCGACAGAGTGACCCGAACATCCCCGTGATAGACCTCAATGCCGGAGCTCAGCATATTCTCGATATCGGTACAGAAGTCCTCTACCGCGCTGTCCTCTTCGCCGCTCATCGCGGTGGACAGGACCGCGGTGAAGAAGATCATATCCGCGCGCTGTTCTTCATCCGCGTAGTTTTCTACACCCAGAGAGGAGGACACCTTCACGATACGATCGAGAGCGCTGTCATAGATGAACGACAGCGTCAGCGAGCTGCCTAAAAGAGAATACCGTGTCTGACCGTCATCTGAGATTTCCTCTGTCCATGCGTCTGAGGAGAAGCGCATCGACTTGTTGTGCTGATCACAGAGATCCGAGCAGCGGACAAAGAACCGACCGATTGCGGAGATATCGGTCTCTTCGGTCGCGGGTTCTCCCTCTTCTGCCGATAAAGACGCCTCTTCGGTCACGACCGAAGTCTGATCCGGCTGAGTCTCTGCGAGATCGGAAGCGCTATTGGAACACGCGCAAAGGAAAAGCGTCAGCGAAAGCAGCAGAACAGCTGTGAATATCTTACGCCTCATCTTCTTTATCCTCTGTCTCTTCGTGAGGAACATTCGCGATCGTCACGACGCGGTTGTCGCCCTTGATCTTCATCACGGTGACACCCTTTGAGGGACGGTTGCACAGACGGATCGATTTAGCCGCAATACGAATGATGACGCCCGATTCACTGATCATGATGATATCGTCCTCAGGAGATACCACCGATAAGGCGGCGACATCGCCGTAACGGTCGACATGATAGTTGGTCAGTCCTTTGCCGCCTCTCGACTGTATACGATAGTCGGAGGGCTTTGAGAGGCGTCCGTAGCCGGTCTCGGAGACGGTTAGGACGAGCTTCTCTTCATCGATGATGCTCATGCCGACGACCTCGTCGCCTTCTTTGAGCTTCAACGCCTTGACGCCGCGCGCCTGTCTGCCCATCGGACGGACATCGGTCTCTTTGAAGCGGATCGCCATGCCTTTCTTGGTGGCGATGATGACATCGTCGGTGCCGTCAGTCATCTTGACCCATACGAGCTCGTCGCCCTCATTGATGTCGAGCGCGATCAAGCCGCCTTTGCGGGCGGTGTTGTAAGCATTCAGGGCGATCCTCTTGATGATACCCTGACGGGTGACCATGACGAGGAACTTGTCCTCATCAAAGGCGGGCACGCAGATCATCGAGCTCACCTTCTCATCCGCGGAAAGCGGGAGGAGGTTTGCGATATTGATGCCTTTGCTCTGACGGGTGGACTCGGGGATTTCGTAGCACTTTAAGCGGTACACCCTGCCCTTGTTCGTAAAGAACAGGTTATAGTCATGCGATCCGGAGATGAACATCTCGGTCGCAATATCTTCTTCTCTTCTCGACATACCGGCGATCCCTCTGCCGCCCCTCTTCTGCAGCTTGTAGGTATCCTCGCTCATACGCTTGATATAGCCGAACTTCGTGAAGGTGACGACACAATCTTCCTTCGGGATGAGGTCTTCGATATCCACCTCGCCGGAGATCGCACAGATCTCGGTGCGTCTGGGATCCGCGTACTTATTGCGGATTTCAATCGCTTCTTCCTTGACGATCTCGAGGCGTCTGACCTCGGACGCTAAGATCTCGTTATATTCTTTGATCTTCGCGGAGAGGGCGGCGATTTCGTCCTCGATCTTGGTGCGTTCCATATTGGTCAGCTGACCGAGACGCATCGAGACGATCGCCTGCGCCTGTGCATCGTCAAGACCGAACCGCTCGCACAAAGCGAGCTTCGCCGCAGACTGATCCTTGCTCTTTCGCGATCTTTAAGCCCTCTAAGATATGCATGCGCTCTTTGGCTTTTCTCAGATCAAAGACGGTCCTGCGCTCGATGACCTGCGCCTGATGCGCGATGTAACACTCGAGCATCTCTTTGAGGGTCAGCACCTTGGGCTGTCCGTCAACGATCGCGAGCATGATGCAGCCGAAGGTAGCCTGCAGCTGGGTCATCATGAAGAGCTTATTGAGTACGACCTGAGCGGACGCCTCTCTCTTGATATCGATCTCGATATGCATACCGTTGCGATCGGAGTGGTCTTCGATATTGGAGATGCCCTCTAATCTCTTCTCCTTGACAAGATCGGCGATATTGGTGATCAGGCGCGCCTTGTTTACGCCGTAGGGAATCTCGGAGACGATGATCTTGAATCTGCCGTTTTTAGTCTCGACGATCTCGGTCTTCGCGCGCACGACGATCTTGCCTCTGCCGGTCGCGTAAGCGGCGCGGATCCCCGAGCGGCCCATGATCATACCGCCGGTCGGAAAATCGGGACCGGGGACACATTCCATCAGATCCGCGACCTCGGCGTCGGGGTTGTCGATGAGTAAGCACATCGCGTCGATGACCTCTCCCAAATTATGGGGAGGGATGTTGGTCGCCATACCGACCGCGATGCCGTTGGAGCCGTTGACGAGCAGATTCGGGAACCTCGAGGGCAGTACCGTCGGTTCCTCCATCGTATCGTCAAAAGTGGGCATAAAGTCCACGGTATCCTTATCGATATCGGAGAGCATCTCTGCGGCGATCTTGCTCATTCTCGATTCGGTATATCTGTACGCCGCGGGCGGGTCGCCGTCGATGGAACCGAAGTTTCCGTGACCGTCGACGAGCATATAGCGCATGGAGAAATCCTGTGCAAGTCTGACCATCGCGTCATAAACGGAGGCGTCACCGTGGGGATGATATTTACCAAGCACTTCACCGACGGTATACGCGCACTTTCTGTGCGGCTTGGACGCGGTGATGCCGTTCTCGTACATATTATAGAGGATACGGCGATGAACAGGCTTTAAGCCGTCTCTGACATCCGGCAGCGCGCGCGATACGATGACCGACATCGAGTAATCCAGGAACGACTTTCTCATCTCGCGGTTGATATCGACATCGATGATCTTGCCGGAGGAGTACTGGGTGTGATTCATCATCTCTTCATATTCCGCCTCAAAGTCTTCCCCTGCTGTTATATTTTCCTGATTCTCATTATTCAAGTTCTTATTCTCGTTATTATCCAAAGTTTTCACCTCAAATTATCGTTTCGGTGCGGACGAAGTCCACCCTTCACTCTTCTCTCTTCGCTCTTGATTCTTCACTGATATTTCATATCAGATATCCAGATTCTGTACATATTTTGCGTTGGTCTCGATGAACTCTCTTCTCGGCTCGACCTGATCGCCCATCAAAATCGAGAAGGTCTCGTCTGCCTCTTCGGCGTCCGAGAGCTCGACACGGAGCATCGTTCTTGTCTCGGGATTCATGGTGGTCTCCCAGAGCTGCTCGGGATCCATCTCACCTAAGCCTTTGTAGCGCTGGATGGAGGTCTTGCCCTCGATCGAGGACAGGATCTCGTCGCGCTCCTGATCGGTGTAGGCGTAGCGATGGTCTTCCTTGCCCTTTGAGATCCTGTACAGCGGAGGCTGCGCGATATAGACATGTCCCTCTTCGATCAGGGGACGCATATAACGGAAGAAGAAGGTGAGCAGCAGGGTTCTGATATGAGAGCCGTCGACATCCGCATCCGCCATGATGATGATTTTGTCATATCTGAGCTTCTCGGTATCAAACTCGTCGCCGATACCCGCGCCCAAGGCGGTGATGACCGGAGTGAGCTTGTCGTTGCCGTAGACCTTGTCAAGACGCGCCTTCTCGACATTGAGCATCTTGCCCCACAAGGGGAGGATCGCCTGGAAGCGTCTGTCTCTTCCCTGCTTTGCCGAGCCGCCCGCGGAGTCGCCCTCGACGATGTAGATCTCGGTCTCGGAGCGGTCCTTCGACTGACAGTCGGCGAGCTTGCCGGGCAGGGAGGCGGAGTCGAGCCCTGACTTTCTTCTGACGGACTCTCTCGCCTTTCGAGCCGCTTCTCTCGCCTTTGCTGACGCGAGCGCCTTGTCGAGAATAGTAGAAGCGGAGGCCGGATTCTCCTCTAAGTACTCGGAGAGCTTGTCTGTGATCAGCTTCGAGACCATAGAGCGAACGATCGTATTGCCGAGCTTTGCCTTTGTCTGACCCTCGAACTGGGCCTCGGTTATTTTCACGGAAATAATCGCGGTCAAGCCCTCGCGGTAATCTTCAAATTCTAACTTTAAGTCTTTGTCTTTATCTTTGATCTTGTTGAACTTCGCGGCGTAGTTGTTCATCACTCTCGGCAATGAGCGCCTGAAGCCCTCTTCATGCGTACCGCCGTCGGTGGTGTGGATGTTATTCGCGAAGGAGCGAATATCGGAGTTGTAGCTGTCGTTATACTGCAGGGCGATCTCCACCTCGCAGGTATTCTCCATGTTCGCGGTCTTTAAGTAGATAATATCATCGTGGATGGGATTATAGCCTTTTTTCTTGTGGATATAGTTGACGAATTCTTTGATGCCGCCTTTATAGTAGAAGGTTTTGGAGATAATTTTCTCCGGGTCTCTCTCGTCTTTTAACTCGATATTGACGCCGGCGTTGAGGAACGCCTGTTCTCTGAGTCTTCTCGCTAAGGTGTCGTAGGTATATACATCGGTCTCGGTGAAAATCTCGGGATCCGCCTTGAAGAGCACCTCGGTGCCTCTTCTGTCGGATTTGCCGACTTTCTCGAGTTCTGTGGCGATCTTACCTCTCTCA
Source organism: uncultured Ruminococcus sp. (assembly GCA_905234535.1). GTDB lineage: Bacteria > Bacillota > Clostridia > Oscillospirales > Acutalibacteraceae > Ruminococcoides. The sequence continues at coordinate 1,562 of CAJOII010000058.1, read as the reverse complement.
TAGCGCTGATAGTAGATATCATCGCCGTCGCAGACCTTGACCTCCAGCCACTCGGACAGCGCGTTGACGACCGAAGCGCCGACGCCGTGCAGACCGCCGGATACTTTGTATCCGCCGCCGCCGAACTTGCCGCCCGCGTGCAGCACGGTGAAGACGACTGTCACCGCCGGCAGACCCATCTTCGAGTTGATGCCGACCGGGATACCTCTGCCGTCGTCCTTGACGCGGATGATGTTGCCGGGTAGAATCGAGACCTCGATCTTGTCACAGTAGCCCGCGAGCGCTTCGTCGATCGAGTTATCAACGATCTCATATACCAGATGATGAAGACCTCTCTCGCCGGTGGAGCCTATGTACATACCGGGGCGCTTTCTGACCGCTTCTAATCCCTCCAAGACCTGGATCTCATCGGCGCCGTACTCTCCCTCGACCTTGGTCATCTTCTCATCGTCTGCGGGATCGATCGTCTTCAGATTGAGCTCTTCTTTTATCTCTTCATTCTCTAAGATCTCTTTGTTCTCAACATTGTTTTCCAAAACAAAAACCTCCGTTTAACCTTAATGCTTTTTCTTATTCGTTTTCATTTTATCGGATGAATCCTCTGTCTTTCGAAATGAAATAAAAAACGGGATCAAAAAATACAACAAAACTAAAAATAATACTGTAATGATCATTGGCAGGATTAGATTGAGCGCGTTCATCCTCGATATCATCAGAATGTTGATGCCGACACTCAGTGACAGGATCAACAGACCGATCACGATGATCCCCGGGAATAAACTTGCTGTAAAATGCTTCTGACAGTGATAGCAGGTGTTCTGCTTCTGTCTTAAAGCCTGTTTTGTCTCCCGATAGTGATACACTGTCTTGCAGTGCGGACAGGTAGGCAGTTTGAACATATTATTCACGCCCGTCGATATTCGGCAGGATCACATCGGACTCGTAAGAAGGAATATCCTTGATATTCTTAACCATCATAGTATCCGATGAACCTTTGCTCGAAATATTCTCAAATTTATCGAACGCTTTAGTAGTGCCTTCATCATCGGAGATGATTCTGCGCTCTTCTTTGATGGCGTTGAATACATCCGCGTTGATGTTCGGCTTGTATTCTTCGTCTTCTAAGACGATATCATCCACAAAGGCGGGGACCACCTTGGAGGATCTCGCCATCGTGGGGTCGGGATCATTCGTCTGAGACTCGACCATCTCCATATCATACAGCACATCCATATGCTTCTTCTTCGGTCTGAGCCTGACAAAGGTGGGCGTGATCAGATAGAAGATAAAGAACGGGACAGCCATCACCAGCATGAACCAAAGATTATCTCTGTCTGTCAGAAAGAAGAAAATAAACAGCACCAGCGCCGCAAAGATCAGAACAAAGATAAAAGGGATCAGGATCGTCTTTCTGATGTAAATATTGCTCTCCTTCTTACATTTATTGCAGAAATACTCGCCCTTTTTTCTGATCAGAAGCGCCTGAAAATAGGACAGCGGCTTTCCGCAGTACGGACATCTTGTTTTTTTCATAGATAAGCCTCGCTTTTAAGATTCATCAT
>CAJOII010000057.1 GCA_905234535.1 uncultured Ruminococcus sp. | reverse complement strand
GAAACGTATCTCTCTGGCAATGCGAACAAAGTAATACAGTAAACCTGTATCTTTCCACAATTTAACGATTTTTTCATTAGAGCTGATTTTATAGAAATAGAAGTCAGCTCTTTTAAGTGCAAAGTTAGTCCTTATGATTGCCAGTTATGTGAATTTACGGTGGCCATGATAGATTATATGAAAAATGTGGGATTCAATCTTCTTATAGTAGGTCAGTCAGCGCATTACCGAGAAGAAGATCGTCAGATTTTTATGTCTATACAATGAAGAATGATTGACAGAAAAAATTCTGTCATTTATAATAATATCAACATTCAGAAAAGGAGAGAGAATCATGGGAAATACATTTTATTTTGAATGGGAAGTCGCCCTGATGCAGTGGATCCAGTCATGGCTCGGATCTGTCGGCACGGTGATCGCGTCCGTGTTCAGCGAGATGGGAGAACAGCTGGTGTGCGTCGCGGTACTGGGCTTTCTGTACTGGTGCTGGGAAAAGGAATACGGCAAATATGTCGGACTGAATGTTCTGGTAGGCATCACCCTCAACCCCATGGTCAAGAACATTTTTCTCAGGCGCAGACCGTACTTCGATCACCCGGGCATCAAATGCCTCAAGCCGGTGGAAAAGGGCGCCGATATCTATGATATCTCGGCGCAGGGCTACTCCTTCCCGAGCGGTCACTCGACCAACGCCGTTACTCTGTACACCTCTCTCGGACGGTATAAAAAGAACAGGTTACTGATGATCATCGGCATCGTCCTTCCGCTGCTGGTGGGTATCTCACGCTTTTGTGTCGGCGTACATTATCCGACGGATGTCCTGTGCGGCTGGGCGCTGGGTCTGATCGTTATTTTTCTCGTTCCCGCGCTGCAGCGCGCGATCAAAAACCGCTGGGTCTTCTACGGACTGCTGGTACTGATTGCTCTCCCGGGATGGTTCTACTGCAGGAGCACCGACTACTACACTGCCTTCGGCATTTTGGTCGGCTTCATTTTCGCGGTGGAATTTGAGGATCGATTCGTCAAATTCGAGAACACGCGCAATATCCTGCGCATTGTCCTGCGGGTGGTGCTCGGCGTAGGCGTCTACTTCGGACTGAGCACCCTTTCGAAGCTCCCCTTCAGCAAGGAGTTCCTCGACACCGCCTCTATGGCATCCTACGCGGTGCGCGCGGTACGCTACTGTGTGATTATCTTCGTCACCATGGGCGTATACCCGCTGGTGTTCAAGCTCGGCAACCGCGTCTTTAAACCCAAGAGATAAGCATATCATCGCTGTGTGCATATTTTATGCCGCACAATAATGAGCAGAATTTCGATTTTTGTTTTATGAAATTTGTTTCAGCGCTGATTTATTATATATCAATAATTATTAGATTATATGATAGAGAGGTATTTGCGTGAAAAGGTATCTGACAAAGGCTGCTGCTATTATACTGAGTTTTATTCTGATAATGGGAGTCGCTTCTGTGACTGCGTTTGCTCATGGTATAAAATCCGATCCCGACGCCACATATTATAAAGGAGCATACTATTATCGTCCGGGCGCCGGCGAAGTTTTCGACCTCAGCGACAGCATCGACTATTATACCTATACCGACGACTATTTCAAAGCCTCCGGCAGGGAATTCAGCGAGCACCTCGCGACGATGAGTATGTGCCTTGCGGAAGCAACCCCCGGCAGTTTGCGCGAACCATGCACTCCCGAAGGCTACGCGAATAAATGTCGGAATGCGATCGCTCTGCTCGAGGATCTCGGCTTTTCGGATATCGAGGTCAACAGCGATTATACCGTGAAGCCCGATAAGGATTCGATGGGCGTCGCTTGCGCGCATAAAAAGATCGCTGTCGGTTCTGAAGAATATACCCTCCTCGTGATCCTGCCGCGCAGCGCGGGCTACGAAGCGGAATGGGGAAACAACTTTGTCCTCGGCGAAAGCGGCGACGCACAAGGTTTCGCGGGCGCTGCAGAAAAATGTCTTGACTATGCAAAGAGCTATGTCACCGAGTATGATATCTCAGGTAATCTCAAAATCTGGTGCGTCGGCTATAGCCGTGGGGCAGCAGTCGCGAATATCCTCGCGAAGAATCTCACAGACGATCCGCAAAAATGGCTGGGAGACAGCGCAGCGCTTAAGCCGAATGACCTCTACAGCTACAATTTCGGCACTCCGCTGGGCGCGGACTCGAAGAATGATCCGCACAGCGAACGCTATGCCGGTATCTTCAACTTCTACACGAATACCGAATTTGCGTCTGTATTGCCGCCGACTGAACTGGGATTTGAGCGCTACGGAACCGATATCCACCTTCCCGATTGGAGCCGTTATGACGCTATGCTGGATAATCTGTATACCTGCGCTCCTGATATCCACGAGGTTTACGCTTCTCAGATGAATTCTACCCTCTATCATCCTAAAAAGCTCAGCCTGAGCGACGGCTCTGTCGCTCTTGTCGATGATGATGATTCTTATCTGCCCGATAATGCAGCTCAGTATCTTGCCGGAGAGATGGCGTATCTCGCTCAAATCGTCGGCGGACGTGAAAATTATTCCGCGATGTATGAGAAGAGTCTGTCCAACCTGATTGCCTACTATTTCAGCCTGACGGGAGAGGACGCCTCCGCTTTCACCTCCTCGCTGACATCTGATGAGAAATCCGTCTATCTGATCGCGGCAATGTACGCCTACTTCATAAGGCAGAAGAACAGCGGTAATGGTTCAATGAACTCAAATCTTATCAGAGAGAAAGCGAAAGAAATCGTTGCTATCGGCGCGAACACGGGAGAGGCGTCAACAGGGATCAGTCCACAGATGATCGCTAAAGTCAGTTCGCTGCTCATCAGATATCTTTTGATGCAGCCCGAGAATATCAGGCGTGAAGCGGCAGGCTACCTCGGCGATGTGCTCAGCACAGCGATGGCGGCGTCGGGCGCGTCGGACGAGCAGATCGCTGCTCTCAGCGATACGGATGATCTGGAAGCGCTGGTACATATTATCTCTTACATTTTGCTCGGCAATATCTGGCAGAGCGGCAGCGTACAGCCGCTGAATCCCGATAATGAGCAGATCAAAGCCGCTGCAACCCTCATCGGCAACGCCGCGTGTCTTTTTACCGACCACACAAATGAGGTTGTCAAGTCATGGCTGCGCCTTGACGACAGTTACAATACTGAATACACTGCTCTGACTCCTGCTCAGAGTGCCGGCTATCGCAGAGTATATTTCAATAATCCCGACACCCTGAACGCTGTCGTTACCGACAGTAAGGGCAGGACTGTCGCCTCGATCCGCAACGGTGTTCTCGATAACAGCTCCGACAGATGGATCGGCTTCACCAACACTGATGACGGCGGATTCTTCCGCTTTCCGCTTAATGAAAGCTATACGGTTACATTCATCGCCTCTGCCGGGATGGATATCAGTGTACATATTGATGAATACAACATTGATACCGCGACCGTTTTCTCTGTGTTCAACAATAAACAAACGGCAGATTCAGACACTTATGCGGTGCTCAGTCTGCCCGCGTTGGGTGAACCATATGCGATTCCATCGTCTGTGAGCTATTCTCTTAAGCTCAGCTCAGAGCAGGCTGCCGGTTATATTCTCGGCGACGCTGACGGCGACGGTGTTGTAACGATCCTTGACGCAACTGTGATCCAAAGAATTCTCGCCGGCTTTACTGTCCCGTCGTTCAATGAAAAAGCAGCTGATGTAGACGGCGACGGTTTGGATATCACTGATGCGACAAAGATTCAGCGTTTTCTCGCAGAATTCATTGATCCCTATCATATCGGCGAAATGTTCCGGACATAGAACAGAATATCGGATATGCAAAAGAGCCCTTCAATGTGAAGGATTCTTTTTTTATACTATAATAGTTATCTGTTTTTGATGTGATAGACTACATTGATCGCATAACCGGATGGCGAGATCATCACGGCAGTTTTGGATGAGCCGGTGTCGATGACATTACCTTCTCCTCTCATGTTCTTGAATCCGTGTGATGACAGAAGCTCGATCGCGGCATCAAAGTCAGAAACATTCATTCTGATCGCGGTCATATCGCGCGGGATATGATTGACCTGCGCGATAGAAATATCGTGACCTTCGGCGTCCTTCATTCGGAATCCCCCGGAATGATTTGTATCGGCTATATCTTTTTTCTCATGTTGTTTAACAAATCCGAGTTCCTCAAATACTTTAGCGATGCTTTGTGCATCATTTGACATGATCAGCGGGCTGAAACTGGTGATTTTCATAGCCATTTTCTCCTTTTGATTTTGTATTTAGTGAAAGCACTTTTTTATTGTAAGAATATTTTTGCCATCCTTATATTCGTATGAGATATCATCCATCAGCTTCTTGGTCATAAAGATGCCTAAGCCTCCGATTGGACGTTCCTGAGCACTAAGCGTAATATCGGGATCGGGCTTTGCTAATGGATCATACGGGATTCCGCTGTCGATCAGGGAGATCTCGGCATATTCACAACTGACGCACACGCGGATCGTTGCTTCTCCTGTGATGTCAGGATAGGCATATTGCGCGATGTTGACGAACAGTTCTTCGAGGGCGATGTCGATCTGCGTCTGCGCCTTCATAGGAAAGTCATGCTGTTCGAGCAGATCATCAACAAAGGCAAGGACATCATGCAGCCTATCGACATCGGCAGGAACCGTCAGCTCATAGGTTTTAGGCATCATTCTGTTCGCCTCCTCTGTATTCGAGACACAGCATCGTCAGGTCGTCGAACTGCTCCGCATCCTTGACAAAGCCGTCTACGGCAGAGCGCACCTGCTTTAATATGTCCTCCGGAATCGCCGCGGCGTCCTTGTTGAGCGCTTCCAGCATACGCTCCGTGCCGAACAGCTCCCCTTTGGCGTCAGTCGCTTCGGGAACACCGTCGGTGTACAGGAACAGCTTGGAGCCGGGGCCCATTTGCAGCTCATATTCCTTATATCTTATGCCGTCCATGCCGCCGATAACAAAACCATGTTTGTCCTTGACAAGCTCAAACTGGCTGTTTGCCTTACGCATCACGGGATATTCGTGACCGGCGTTAGCGGCAGTAAGCTTTCCTGTGGATAATTCAAGGATGCCCAGCCACATCGTGACGAACATTTCCTCACGGTTATTGGAGCAGATCGCGGCATTCGTGTCCGTAAGGATCTGCGCGGGAGATTTACCAAGCATGGCGTTATTCTGCAATATGATCTTTGACGCCATCATAAACAGTGCCGCAGGAACGCCCTTGCCGGAGACATCCGCCATAACCATGCACAGATGGTCGTCGTCCATGAGGAAGAAGTCGTAGAAGTCGCCGCCGACCTCCTTCGCGGGATCCATCGTCGCATAGATGTCAAACTCCGGTCTGTCGGGAAAGGCGGGATAGATATTCGGCAGCATATCCGCCTGTATCTTTGTCGCAAGCGAGAGCTCGGTGCTGATCCGCTCTTTTTCAGCCGTGATCTTTGTGAGTTCCTTTTCGTGCTCTAACAGATCGCGCTCCATATCATCCATCACAAGGCTGAGATTTTCGATCTCGTCGCCTGTACGGATATTCAGCTTGGCAAAGTGATCGTTTACATCTGCGCCGGAGCGTTTATCGGAGGCGTAGCTCTCAGCGGCGTCAGCGATCGCGTTGATCGGCTTGACGATGGTTTTCTTCATATGCCGCACCAGCAGAAGGGCAAATATCACCATGACGATAAGCGTCGCGATGAAGAACTGCAGTGCGAACATCCGTGCACCGTAGATCAATCCGTCAAGCGTCACATCCGACAGTACAAAGCAGGTGATCTCGCCGGATGCGTTTTTGAGGGGAACGCCGGCTGTACACATCCAGCCGTATTTATCGGTGTTCCCGATATCATAGAGCTTTCCTTCACCGTTCCAATTGAGAAACTTTTCGATCTCGTCCTGTCCTACATTCTCCCAATATCCGATGGGACAGGCATAATCTTCGTTTTCCTCAGGATCGGCGATATAAATGAGAGCGGAGGTTTCTTTGTCATATACGGCGATATACAGATCAAATACATTGCCGGAATCACGGAAGGTTCGCAGAACCGACAAAAGGTACTGATAATCTTCGCGCTGTTCTATCTGTGAAAAGCACGCATGATATGCTTCGCTTTCGGGATCGGCGCGTTCTTCGTCCGACAGGTCGTGATAGATCGTCATCACTTCCTTGCTGAGGCTCTCTGTATCGGCAACAGCGTTCACGACGACAGAGGTGCTGGACGAGAGGCCGAACGCCTCGCCGATGTACTGACCGGCAAGAGCGTATACATACAGCCCGAGTCCGATCAAAAGCGATACAACGCCTAAAATGATCGAACCGAGCATCGCGGTATGGAATACGCGTGCCTCGAGCGAATAATGCTTTCGCTCAAGCGCGCTCATTTCTCTTACGCTTTTCTTTGGCATCAGGATACTCCTTTGATGGTAGTGTTTTTCCTTTATTTGTCTTATTTCTCTTCCACAGCGTCAATCGATCAGCTTTTTGACCAATGTTATTCCAACAACTGCGGCGCCGACCGCCGCACCTGCCGCGATCGCGACCGCTTTTCGCACGAAGGGAACATTATAGTCCAGCGTCGCGTAGGATGCGTTGATCATATACCGCAGCAGCGGGCTGAGCAGTTCACGCTGTGCCTTCAGAGGATCATTTTTGATGTGAGGCGACCGGCATATGATAGCTGTCGCTCTCAGCTTTTCGTCATATGCGATCCAGTCAAAGCCCGGTACAGGCGGATCACCGGTACGCGCGAAGTTCGCCCACATATCGCCGACCGTCTTTGTAAGCGCAGGGTCAGCAGGCTCTCCGGTGAAGATGGTCTCCTGCGGATTCTGGAATACATAGGCGAGCTCCACCGCGTGGCACGCGCCTCGAAAACGAATCGACGAAGGCTGGGTCCAGTAGTACATATATACCTTACCGCCGTTCTGTGCGTGTCTTTCCGCCTGTCTGATCGCAGGGAGCCGGAACATCACTTCGTTATAGAATTCCGTCATACGCCAGATCTCATGTACTTTCATTCGGGACATGGCATATTTGACGAGCTTGCGGTCAGCGGAACTGAGCAGCTTCATATCGTTTTCAAACTTTATAGGCGTACTGAATAGGTATGGTACGATACCGCCGACCTCTCCTATCCAGTAGTTGGATTCGTTCGCGTTGGTTCCGATCAGCATATCTATATCGGCGGTCATACCGTTTTTATATGGCTCATAAGGGTCGAAAGGAATGAGCCGTCCGTCGCGCTGAGGGAAGTTGTTGTACATATTCAGCGCTTCATTGACCTTTTTCAGTTCTTCCTCGCTCATGCGCATCAGGTCGTCCATATGGTGGGCTCCGGACTCTTTGAGCAGACGGCGGGTAAAATCCGCGCATTCTTCCTTAGAGAAGGTCAGCGCGACCGATCCGCTCTCGGCAATCACGCGCCGGAAAAGCCCCTTTGCCTCATCGATGATCGGCAGAAGTGAGACGCTCCCGCCCCCGGCGGATTCGCCAAAGATCGTGACATTGTCCGGATCACCGGAAAAACCACTGATATTCTGCCTGATCCATCTCAGCGCTTCTATCTGGTCGAGAATACCGAGGTTGGGCGCGTCGGGAAAGGCCTCGCCGCCTTCAACAGTTGAGAAATCCACAAAACCCATTAAACCGGTGCGATAGCCTACGGTCACGAGGATGATTTCAGGATGGGTGGTCACGAAGTTTCTCCCGTCATAGAGCGGGTCGGCAGTGCCGCCCCAACCGTAGGAACCGCCGTGGAAAAATACCATGACGCTCTTGTTGTCGTCGGGGCAGTCTCTGCTGCGCCAGATATTCAGATAAAGGCAGTCCTCACCTTGAGGATAGTAGGACGCCTGTTCGGTCGGCCACTCTGTTTGGATCGGCGACTTTCCGTTATAGTAAGCCTCATATACGCCGTCGTCAGAAACTGCGGGCAGAGGACGCTTCCATCTGCGATTACCGACGGGAGGTAGCGCAAACGGGATCCCGAGAAACACATCAACGCTGTTTTCTCTTTTTCCGACAAAGGTGCCGTTGACGCATTTCACTGCGACAGCCGGATCATATTCATCTGTGACGGGCTGGTTCTCGCCGAACCGAGACAGCATCTCAGCCTTGATTTTCGCTGACTTATCCATTACTTCTTTCTCCTGAATTTGCTGACAAATTCCGTAAAGAAATTCTTTTTATCAGCAATCTTCTTTTTGATATCGGCGATTGTGACATCAGCCTGAGAGTTATGGGTTACCATAGCCTGTGCGAGTCTGACATAAATGCTCTTGAATCTCTCGATACTCTCTTCGTCATACAAGCTCGCGGCGAAGTCAATCATCACCTGTAAACCGTCGGCACCGTCGAGTATCTCGATATCGAGGATCGTCTGAGACGCCGCCTGATTCTGACGGACATCGACCGGTTCGATATCAAAGCCCTCGAGACCGCCCATATCGCGGATATCCTGCTGATAGAGCAGGTATGCCACTTCACCTCCGCCAACCTGATTGACCGAATCTACATAAGGATAACAGCTGTGCTCAATGCCCTTCTGAACCTGTTCATGGACATCCGCAAAAACATTGCGGAGGGTGTCACTGTCCTTGAAGCGGATACCTACCGGCAGATCGCGGAACAAAAGGCCGACTGAGCTTAGCATCTGCATATCCTCTCTGCCGTTATAGATCCACGACAGCTTGATATCCGGCGCGTCGTTGTAGATCGAGATTGCGAGCGCTGCCACGGTGATGAAGAACTCGTTTCGGCTGATCTTGTAGGCGCGTTCTACCGCCTTCATCTGTGCCTGTTCGATGTCCAATTCGCCGAACAGCTCACCCATTTCGTTCTCGCGCGATTCATGGTCGGTTTTGGGATAACAGGACCAGTCGATATTGTCGTATCTATCCTCAAAGTACTTTTTACTCTCTTCGTAGAATGCGTTATTCACCGCGTCCTCACGGCGCTTGAGCATGAGATAGTAATAGTCCTTCTCCATCTCCATACCCATATATGCTTTGCCGACATCACCGAGGAACACCTTCAGCGAGGTGCCGTCAAAGAGTGAATGATGGACATCAAAGAAAACATATCCGGCTTTTTCGGTCTCAAAAACGCGACAGCGGAACAGCTTTCCGCCGACGATCTTGAAGGGGTATACCAGTGTATCCTTCACAAATTTCATTTCAAATTCGGACAGCTTCTCAACATGGATATCTGTCAGATTTTCGGGAGTATATCGCTGAACCAACTCGCCGTCCTCGTTCCAAAGGAAAGTGGTCAAGAGAGCGGGGTGATTCGCGATGACCTTTTTCAGAGCTTGAGCCATTTGCTCCATATCAAAGAAATCGGTATTTACCTTCATCATCGAGAAGAGGTTATACATCGTGGAGTTCGGAGTATAGAGCTGATAGTCGACCATATAAAGCTGTTCGGTCGTCAGAGGGTGCTCTTCCTTCAGCGACGCCTCGTTCTTCTCGTCGGGGCTTTCGCCATCGTTATTATCGAGGATCTCCTGATACAACTGTGCGATCTTTGCGGGCGTTCTGCCGCGGAAGACTTCGGAAGCATTCAAACCGGGAAGATCTGCTTCGGTGATCAGTTCGATGGAGCTGAGCGAATCTCCTCCCATCTCATAGAAGTCGTCGTTGATACCGACCTGCGAGAGCTTCAGCACCTTTTCCATTGCGTGACAGATCTTTTCTTCGATCTCGTTCGTAGGCGCGGCATAGTCGTTCCTGAAGTCGTCGATATTAGGCGCAGGCAGACCTTTTCGGTCGAGCTTGCCGGTCGCCTTGAGGGGTACCTTATCAATCTTTATGTAATAGGCGGGGATCATGTAATAGGGGAGACGCTTCAAAAGCTCAGCTCGGAGCGATTCAGAGTCTACCTGTATATCAGCGGTGTAATAGGCGCAAAGATAGCTTTTGTCTCCATCTTCAAAGCCGCGTACAGCTGCCCATTCGATACCGAGTGACTCCTTGACTGCCGCTTCGATTTCTGCGGGCTCGATGCGGTTGCCGTTGATCTTTATCATATCGCCGGATCTGCCGAGCAGTACATAGTTGCCGTTTTCATCCTTTTTAGCAAGGTCTCCGGTGTGATAGATGCCGTTTACGAACGCCTTCGCGCTCTCCTCAGGCAGGTTGATGTAGCCGCGCACATAGGGATTCTCAAAGCAAAGCTCGCCGGTATCGCCGTCGGAGACCTCGTTGCCGTCCTCGCCGATGAGGGTGATCGGACAGGTCTCATAAGAGCGGTCTATCTTAAAAATTCCTACCGCAAAGCCGCTCTCGCTCGCGGCGTATACATTGATAAGATCTACATTCTTATTATATACATTGTTGGCGGGTTCAGATCCGACGATCAGTATTCTGAGGAACGGTCCCGTCTGATTTCCCAGCTTGCGGACATAGGATGGCGTCAGGAAGGTAACGGTGATGCGCTTGGTTATAAAATATTTCGCGAGTGCGGCGGGATTTTTGATGATGGCGTAGGATACGACAAAGGTTTTTCCGCCGAAGATGCTCAGCGCTTTCAGGATGACGATGACCGAAGCGACGAAGTTCATCGGCGCCAGCAGCGCAAGCCTGTCGGAGCTCTTGAAGGGAGTCTCGCCGTCGACCTTGATGGATTCGATGGCGCGGCCTAAGTTGCCGTACTCGTGCAGAACGCCCTTGGGGTTTCCGGTGGTGCCGGAGGTGTAGATCGCATAAGCGGCGTCGTGGTCATCGTGCGCTTCATAGCCCGAGAGCGGCTCGGTGTGCATGATCTCGTCCCAGTTATCTGCGCATAGCTCCAGCTTACAGCCGCAGTCCTTGCGGATGAAGTTGATGCGCTCCGGCGCGTAGGTGTCCTCTACCAGCGCCCATGCCGCGCCTGCTTTCCAGATTCCGATCATCGCGATAATCGGAAGGATGCCTCTCGGAAGATCGATGAGAACGAAATTCTCTTTACCGATATTGTTCTGTTTCAGATACGCATAAACGCGACCGCTCATCTCGTCGAGCTGCGCATAGGTCACACCTTTAGCGTGCGCGTCGTCAAAGAGGATCGCTCCGTTGGGATTCTCTGCGGTATACTGCTCCAGCAGTTTCAAAATGTCGATCATCTCATTATGCCCTCTCGATATCCAGAATATCCGAGAAGCCGGTGACTTCAAAGATCTCATACACCGTTTCGTTCACATTGCGGATCTTCATTTTGCCCTGCTTGTTCATGAGTTTCTGAGCAGAGAGCAGTACTCTGAGCCCTGCGGAAGAAATATAGGCCAGATCCTTTACATCCAGCGTAAGTGTTGTGACGCCGTCCAAAGAGATTTTCAGTTCCTGATCGAGCTCGGGAGCAGTGGTGGTGTCGAGCCTTCCTGAGAGTGCGAACAGCGCATGACCGTTTTCGATGGTTTTGTTGATGTTAAGCATAATGATGATTCTCCTTTTATGATTTTTATTTTGACAGTATATGCTTGAGTACTTCTGCATTCGGAAGCACGACAGGCCTAAGCAAATTATTGATGATCAGCGGCGCTCTCTGAGTCGCTTTGGGAACATCGGACATCAGCATGACGACATTGAAGGCATAGATCAGTCCAAGCATTTTCATATATTGCTCAAACTGAGCGGGATCGGTAATACCGGAGTACATAGCGAGAAACTTCTGACCGACTTCGGTGCATTTATCCGCCTTGAGACCGACGCTCTGCTCAATGATATCAGAGTTATTCCGAGGCGCGGAAATCAGATCGCGGAAAACGGTAGCAACATCATAGATTGGCACGCCTCTTGTCACCTCGCCCATATCGATCAGCATCAGCTCGCCGTCCTGCAGCATGATATTGCCGGGGTGAAAGTCGCCGTGCACAAGGGTTTTGCAGTCCGTCATAGAAGCGATAATGTCCTTCAACACATCGATCTCACTTTGCTCGAGATACTCATGCATGAAGGCATTGTCAGCTCTGCTCATCAAAAAATCTTTTAGAGTAGTAACCGTGTCGTCGTCCACGGGAGTGGAATGGAGCTTCTTTGCTAAAGCGACATACTTAGCCACATATTCGTCGAGATGTTCGGGATCATTCGCGATCGCGTGACCGAGCGTATCGGAGTTCATCGCCTCATAAACGACGCCATAGCTGTCGCCGACCTTGACCATATCATAGGCGATGACGGACGGAATTCCGGCAACGAATGCCGCCTTTGCATAGGCGCGCTCGCGGTCGATCGCCTCCATGGGATGATCGGGACGATAGACCTTGACGATGGTCTCGTCGTCGAGGCGATAGACAGTGCCGTTGCCGCCCTTGCCGAGGACAGACTTGCCCTCAACGCTGATCTCACGCAGCGCTTTTTTAACATTCAGAATGCTTGTAAAGCCGGTTACATCGAGTATTTCGTATACCTCGCCGCTGACATTCACTACGGTGACATCCCCGACGGCTTTGGTGAGCTTTAGCAATACGCGCAGGCCTGCCGAAGAAATATATTCCAGCTCGCTCGCGTCGATCTCGGTCGGGAGCGCCTCCATGAGTTCCTTTTCAAATTCAGGTGCGTTGGTTGAGTCGATTTTTCCTTTGATTTGATACATAATACCCTCCGATTTTTTATTTCACATGTTTTTTTGCGATTTTCTTCTGCTTCTCATCCGATGTCGGTATGATGATCGTCACCACATTCAGATGATAAGCGTAGCTGTACAGAACATGTGACGCGATCTTCTGCGTCATGATGATTCCGATCTTCCTGAAGCTCTCGTCTCTTTCGTTATGATCAACGATCAGCGGATCATAGGGCTTGTCATAGTTCCTGAGAATGATCTCGATCTTCTCAGGATCGCGGAAAGCCTTAATGTCCATGAAAGACTTTTTGTCTTGTCTGCCGGTTCTCTTGCGATAATCAAGATAATCCGCGGCAATCTCCTCCATGCACAGCGCGCTGATATAGGCGATTCGAGGCGAGGCGTCATGCTCCAGAAAGAAGGTCTGCAATCTTTCCGATACAAACGACAACTGTTCGGATTCAACGGGAATGCTGATATCCAGCGCTGTATCGCGATTATCATATTTTTTCAGAACAAGAAGTCGTTCAAGCGGTACGATCATCTTCTTGTTGACAATCACAAAGATCAGATAAAAGATGATGAAGAACGGGATGAACGAGAAACCCATCGCGAGCCATACACCCGTTAGCCCCAGCGTTTTTCCGAATACCGCGACAAATATCGGATACAGGATGCTGTCCGGGATTACCGCTACCGTGAGCGCCAGCATTAGATGATCGACCGCTTCATAAACAGCGTTGAACAAATACGGAAGGACTGTAACGATGCCGCTGACTGCGATCAGGATGATACCGAGCTGCGCGTTGCTGTCTCCGGATAGCTTATAAAAGCCTAAAATCGGCTGATGCAGGGCGATGATGATCGCCGCAAGACCTGCGGCATAGATAATACCCTGCAGCAACGTTGCTTTGAAGGTTTTGCAGATACCTTTGTTATCTCTCTCGCCGTGGAGTATACCGCTCAGCGGTAGGTTCGCGTACATACAGCCTCTGCCTACGGTACGCACCAGCGAGAATATCGTCTTGATCATCGTGACAAGCGCAAGAACATAGGTGCCGTCTGCAAATACCGAGAGAATGATATTGTTGACGACCGATCCGCTGGCAGAATCAAGAATGTTATCAATAGATGAAGGCAATCCCCTGCGCAGACAGTCAAGGCAGTCGAGAAAGACGCGCTTGTTCAGCGCATAAAAACGGAACTTCACTTCGATTCTTCGGGCTTTGAGGGATATGAGCGCCGTGATCATCTGAGATAAAGCACCCAGAGCAGAGCCGATGCCGAGACCTGCGATCTTATATTGCTCATCTAAGAATTGGATTGCTGTAACGGAAGCAATGATATTCACCGCAACATTGACTACGCTGCTGATCATGCGGTCTGTCTGATATCCGAACGACGCGCTGACCATCTGAAAGACGGTGCCGACAGCAAAGAACAGGATCATCAGACAAGCGGATTTTACATACATCACTGCGAGGTCAACCGACTCAGGGGCTGCCTTGGCGCCTCCGGAGATCATAATGACAGCGTTCGTCGCAAAAAGACATAACGCCACAAAGATAAGGTCGACTATGATGGTAAAGACAAGCGTGACAGAAAACATCCTGTTATATCCGTCAGTGTCGCTTTTGCCGAGATGTTCTATCATTTTCAGAAAGCCGCCTTGCATGATCATGGAGGTGAACGATAGCATCAGCCCGATGATCGGGATCCCCATCGCGACCGCGGCGACCGCGTCTGCTCCCAGCATATGACCGGCGATGACGGTATCCACCATAAAGGTCATAGACTGTACAAACGCATAGATAAGACACGAAGGCATCACTTTTCTGATTGTCCGCGTAGATAAAAAGTCAGAGCGTATTGTTTCACCCATAGATTTTCTCCTGTTATACTAAGTATTTTTCTTTCAAAATATCTATTTTTCTCTGAGATATATTCAGTCCGTCTCGGATATATCCGATAACGGAGCCGTATTCCTTTTTCATCCACGCCAGCGCGTTGCGCATGAAGCGCTCGTCCACCGCGTCAAAGACGATGACCGCCTTGTCAATCAGTGCATCGTTATAGCCCTGTGCTTTCAAGTAACGCTTTGTCCCGGCTATTCTCAGAGCATTGAATTCGTTAGTGAGCAGATAATCCTCAACAACGGTTTTTTCATCAACACCGAGTGCAGATAGCAGCAGCATCGCGGCGAGGCCCGTTCTGTCCTTGCCGGCGGTACAGTGCCACAAAACAGCACGATCCGGATCGGTATCAATCAGAATACGGAAGAAATCGGATAAGCTTTTTTGCCTGTTTCAGCCGAGAGGAAACCGATGTACATATCTTCATTCAACATCCCCATCTGTTCAGATATCTTGACCACCTGAACGAGATCGAGTTTGCTGATATCTATCTCAGGTGGATCCTGAAGAGGCATGTTCGAGAGGTCAATCACATTCAAATGATGATACTGTGAGCCGTCTATCGGCGGGTCTTCGGTTCCCGTCATTTCCATAGCCATCCGAAAGTCGATGATATGCTTTACGCGATAAACATTCGTTAACATATGTATATCCTCGTCGGAAATACCGTTCAGGCTTGCCGTTCTCAGCAGGAGGCCGTTTGTGATTCTACTGCCACCTACAGTTTTGTAGCCGCCCAACTCACGGGCATTGCTAATACTGTGAAGATGGATAGATTGTTTCACAAAGCTTTCCTCCTGCTTGTTTGTGCATCATATGTCTTTGATTAAATTATCCGGAGTAGTGTCGCTGTGTTTAACAGTCTCGTTTTTGTCGATTCAACTTTATTCCGTATGATGGATTTACAATACAAGTGCAACAGTAGAAAATAAATAGACTCATTAAGCAAACCCGAGTATAATGGAGTTACCACACAACATTATGCGAGGGGG
>CAJOII010000056.1 GCA_905234535.1 uncultured Ruminococcus sp. | reverse complement strand
TAATCTGATTATTAATCTGAAACTCATAGTAAAAAATGGCTTAAACAAGCGAAAAAACAACACCGCTAACATTGTATTAA
Organism: uncultured Ruminococcus sp.; assembly: GCA_905234535.1. GTDB lineage: Bacteria > Bacillota > Clostridia > Oscillospirales > Acutalibacteraceae > Ruminococcoides. The sequence continues at coordinate 10,526 of CAJOII010000056.1, read as the reverse complement.
CGGTGTTGTCTTGATATGGAGCTGATGACCAGATTCGAACTGGTGACCTCGTCCTTACCAAGGACGCGCTCTGCCTACTGAGCTACACCAGCGGATGATATGCTGACATCCGTTTCATCCAGCCTATCTATGATAGCATAACTCCAAAAAAATTTCAATAGTTTTTTTGAAATTGTTTGGATTCTATTGAGAAAGAGCAGAAAAAGAGGAGAAAACACGCGGTTTTCTCCCTTATTATTTCTGATAATACCGACTTTTTCAGATACAGCACGAAAGATATACAAAACGAAGAATCTTTTTCGCAATCATATTCGCGGACTCTTGGCGGACTTTGACCTGAGCCTGCCGACATAATCGCTCGTTTCTCTCGAGACGACCCCTGAGAGCACGATCAGGGCGACGAGGTTCGGCAGCGCCATCAGCGCGTTGAAGATATCGGCGATCCCCCACACCGCCGAGACGGTGAGGTACGGTCCGATAAACACCGCAGCGATATATATCCATCTGTAAACGAGCACCGCACTCCTGCTGCCGGTGAGATACTCAAGGCACCTTTCGCTGTAGTAGTTCCAGCCTAAGATCGTCGTAAACGCGAAGAATATCAGACACACCATCAGCACCGCGGAGGAGACTCCCTGCGGGAACGGCAGGCCGTTCTGCCACGCGTAGGAGGTGATCTCCACGCCCTCGAGCTTCTGTCCGGTCACAGAAGGATCCCACGCGCCGGTGATCACGATGGAGAGCCCGGTCATCGTACAGATCACGATCGTGTCGATGAAGGTGCCGGTCATGGTCACGAGCCCCTGTCTCGCGGGCTCCTTCGTCTGAGCGGCAGCGGCAGCGATCGGCGCGCTGCCTAAGCCCGCTTCGTTCGAGAAGATCCCTCTGCCGATGCCCTTCTGCATCGCGACCTTGATCGTCAGTCCGAGGATCGCGCCTCCCACGGCGCTGACATCGAACGCCGAGCGGACGATCAGAGAGACCGCCGCGGGGATCTTCGTCACATTCGCGATCATGATGATCAGCACAAACAGCACATAGATGATCGCCATAAACGGCACCACGATCTCTGAGACTTTCGCGATCCGCTTGATGCCGCCGATGATCACCAGCGCCGCGCAGATCGTCACCACCGCGCCGACGATCACGGTCGTCAGGGTGTAGCCGGTCTCTCCGACAAAGAAGAGGATCCCCTCACGCTTTGGATCAAAGACACTCTGCGCGGCAGAGGTGATCCCGTTGATCTGAGTGATGGTACCGATACCGAGCACGCCCGCGATCACACCGAAGAGCGCAAATAGCTTAGAAAGCCATCTGTATCGCTTGCCCATGCCGTTTTCGATATAATAGAACGGTCCTCCCAAGAAGTGACCGTCACCTTTTTCCACGCGGTACTTGACCGCAAGAAGCCCCTCAGCGTACTTGGTCGCCATCCCGAAGAACGCGGCGATCAGCATCCAGAAGAGCGCGCCCGGACCGCCCGCGGCGATCGCGGTGGCGACGCCGACGATGTTGCCGGTGCCGATGGTCGCGGACAGCGCGGTACATAAGGCGCCGAAGGAGCTGATCTCTCCTTTGCCGCCCGACTCGTTTCTCACCATGAAGCGCAGCGCCCGGGGCAGCTGAAAGATCTGCACGATCCCGGTGCGGAAGGTCAGATAGATCCCGACCGAGAGAATCAGTATGATCAGAGGCCATCCCCAGACAAAATCGTCTATAGAGGTCACAAGCGAATCAAAGGTCATCGTCATCATCCTCAGTTCTCAGTTCTCGGTTCGCGGTTCGCGGTTGTCAGTTTACAGTTGTAGGGAACGGTCTTGACCGTTTCGCCTAACAGAATCCATATATAGAATAGAAGCGTTCTCAGCTCTGAGACCCTTTCCTACAATATAATTGTCCGAGCGCAGCGAGTAACCATCACTCTTAGCTCATAGCTCTTACTTCTTCACTAAAATATGATAAGGGTTCCGTCAGTTCCCGCAAATCTTTTCTTTCTTACATTATATCACAAAAAGTTTTAGGTATCAATAAGAATTTTTAGATATTTTGCTGAGATAACATAAAGCATCGGAAGGGTCAAGACCCTTCCCTGCAGTTAAATTATTCGAGCGCAGCGAGTATCCGCCGCTCTTCACTCTTATCTTTTACCTCTTCACTCAAATATTTATCATCTATCATTCATCATTTATCATTCACAAGATTCCTCATTCAAATCGTATTGCGTTCTCCGTTTTTCTATGCTACAATAAGGTGAAATATTTTGTTCAGGTGATAAGATGCCATTCAAACAGGAAAACATACGCAATTTCAGCATCGTCGCGCATATCGATCACGGCAAGAGCACCCTTGCCGACCGGATCTTAGAGATGACGGACTCAGTCGCGAAAAGGGACATGGAAGACCAGCTCTTAGACGATATGGAGCTTGAGCGGGAGCGCGGCATCACGATCAAAAGCCACGCTGTCACACTCGAATACCATGCGGATGACGGAGAGACCTATCTCTTCAACCTCATCGACACCCCGGGTCATGTGGACTTTAACTACGAAGTATCGCGCTCCTTAGCCGCGTGCGAGGGCGCGGTGCTGGTGGTGGACGCCTCTCAGGGGATCGAAGCGCAGACGCTCGCGAATACCTACCTCGCGGTAGACGCGGGGCTCGAGATCGTGCCGGTCATCAACAAGATCGACCTGCCCTCGGCGGAGCCTCAAAGGGTGATTACCGAGATCGAGGATGTCATCGGCATCCCTGCAGAGGACGCGCCGCAGATCTCCGCGAAAGCGGGCATCAACATCCACGCAGTCTTAGAGAAGATCGTCTCGGACATCCCCGCGCCCGAGGGCGACAAGGACGCCCCGCTCAGGGCGATGATCTTCGACTCGATCTATGACTCCTACAAGGGTGTGATCATCTATGTCCGCGTCAAAGAAGGTCAGATCCATATAGGCGATGAGTTCAGGCTGATGGCGACGGGATCTGTGTTCAATGTCGTGGAGCTCGGCTATATGCGGGCGACCTCCTTAGAGCCGAAGGACGCGCTCTACGCGGGTGAGGTCGGATATATCACCGCGTCCATCAAGAGCCTCTCGGACGCGCAGGTGGGCGATACCGTCACCCTTTCCGCAAATCCTGCCGAGATGCCGCTGCCCGGCTACAGACCGGTGCAGAGCATGGTGTTCTGCGGCATCTATCCCGTAGACGGCGCGCGCTACGGAGACCTTAGAGACGCCCTGGAGAAGCTAAAGCTCAACGACGCCTCGCTCTCCTTCGAGCCGGAGACCTCGGTCGCGCTGGGATTCGGCTTTCGCTGCGGCTTCTTGGGACTGCTTCATATGGAAATAATACAGGAGCGCCTCGAGAGAGAATATAACCTCGATCTCATCACCACCGCCCCGTCGGTCAACTACCGCATCACGCTGACCTCGGGCGAGGTCAAAATGATCTCAAACCCGACGAACTATCCCGATCCCGCTCTGATTGACACCGCCGAGGAGCCCGTCACTGACGCGCACATCTACTCCCCCTCAGACTATGTCGGCAACATCATGGAGCTGTGTCAGGACAGAAGAGGCACCTTCATCGGCATGGACTATATTGACTCGGACAGGGTGGATATTCACTATGAGCTGCCGCTCTCAGAGATCATCTACGACTTCTTCGATACCCTGAAGTCGAGGACCAGAGGCTACGCGTCCTTTGACTATGAGTTCAAGGAATACCGCCCCTCCAAGCTCGTCAAGCTCGATATGATGCTCAACGGCGAGATCGTCGACGCGCTCTCGTTCATCATCCATGCGGACAAAGCGTACGGAAGAGCCCGCAAGATGGCGGAAAAGCTCAAGGAAAACATCCCGCGCCAGCTATTCGAGATCCCGATCCAGGCGTGCATCGGCGGCAAGATCATCGCGCGCGAGACCGTCAAGGCGATGAGAAAGGATGTCCTCGCCAAGTGCTACGGCGGCGACATCACAAGAAAGAAGAAGCTGCTCGAAAAGCAGAAGGAAGGCAAGAAGCGCATGAGACAGCTCGGCTCAGTCGAAGTCCCGAGCGAGGCGTTCATGGCGGTCCTCAAGCTGGATACAGATTAATTAATAACGAATAATTAATGATTAATGATTAAGGTTAATCGCTTCGCTCATAAAATTTTTATCATATAGTGCAAAAAAGCAGGTCGTTCATATCGAACAGCCTGCTTTTCTTTTAGATTCATTATCAATCAGGTGCGGACAGCGTCCGCCCTTAACGGTTTCATGGTTTCATTTTTCATGATTTCACTTTTTTATCATTTGTCCTCAAAGTTCGTCTCTTTCGCGATGTAGATGGGGCGATCCTTCGCTTCGATGTAGATCCTGCCGATATACTCGCCGATGATGCCGACGCTCATCTCTACGATCCCGCCCAAGAACAGCACCGCGCACAGGGTGGTGACATAGCCGGGTACCGCGATACCCATGATCAGCGTCTGAATCAGTGTGATGATGATCCAGATCAGCGATAAGGTCGAAATGATGAACCCGAGCACCGCGATCAGCCGCAGGGGCGCTACCGAGAACGAGGTGATGCCGTCGAGCGCGTACTTGAACAAACCCCAGATGCTCCACTTGGTGGTGCCGACGGTACGCTCGACATTCTGATACTCGATCCACTTGGTGTTGTAGCCGACCCAGCAGAACAGACCCTTCGAGAAGCGCTGTTTCTCACACAAACTCACGATGGAGTCGACCATCTGACGGCTCATGATGCGGTAGTCCACCGCGCCGTCGGGCATCTTGACATCGGAGATCTTGTTCTGAAAGGAGAAGAAGATCTTCGATACCAGCTGGCGGATCTTGCTCTCGCCCTTCTGCTTCGCTCTGAATAGCGCGCAGCAGTCATAGCCCTCTTCGATGCCCTCGATCATTTTCGGGAACATCTTCGGCGGATGCTGCAGATCCGCGTCCATGATGATCACATAGTCGCCTGTGGAGTGTTCAAGTCCCGCGTACATCGCCGCCTCCTTGCCGAAGTTGCGCGAGAATGAGATATAGCGGACATTCGGATACCGCGACGCAAGGGTACGAAGTACCATCAGGGTCTTATCCTTGCTGCCGTCGTTGACGAATATATATCTGAAACGGTAACTGTCGATCGTGCTGATCACCCGGTTGGTCTCTTCGATAAACAGCGGAAGGACCTCTTCCTCGTTATAACAGGGTACCACAATGTCTATCAGTTTCATGGAATCTTCACCTCTTTTTTCTCTCTGCATTATAGCAAACGAATCAACTAAAGTAAATGAATATGAAAAAATTTTAATTATTTTGCAAATAAAGGTTTACCTTGACCGTGTTTAGTGTTAATATTAGAATGAATTTTTATGTATCATAATACATTAGGACAAGGTGACATTATGACAGCTTTGAAATCAAAACAGAAACCGAAAGGAAAGACCCTGTCGGACGAGAAGAAGCAGGGTTTCCTGAGACGCAACATCTTTCTGATCCTCGCGTTCTTCATCCCCTTTCTGCTGATGTTCCTGTGCTTTGCGTTCAAGGGGGTATCTCCCTTCGGCAAGCAGCAGATCCTGGTGACCGATCTGTGGCATCAGTACTATCCGTTCTTAGTGGACTATCAGGACAAGCTCCAGCACGGTGGCTCGCTGCTCTGGACATGGCGCTCGGGCGGCGGCACCAACTATATGGCGCTGTTCGCGTATTATCTCGCCTCTCCTCTGAACTTCTTCTCCGTCTTTGTTCCGCAGAGCGCGTTAAGAGAGTTCTTATATGTAATCACCTGTATGAAGATCGGCTTTGCGGGGTTATTCTTCGCGTGGTTCTTGAGGATGACCTTCAAGAAGAACGACATCTCCATCACCGCCTTCGGTATCCTCTACGCGCTGTGCGCCTTTATCATGGGATACTACTGGAATATCATCTGGCTCGATACCATCGCGCTGCTGCCGCTGGTGATCGCGGGCACCTTCGCGGTCCTCAGAGAGGGCAGGTTCAAGCTCTACATCGCCGCCTTGGCGCTGTCGATCCTCGCAAATTACTACATCGGACTGTTCACCTGTGTGTTCGTTCTCTTAGTCGCGGTCTCTTACTCAATCGTGGAGTTTGAAAGCGCCAAAAAATTGTTCAGGGACTTCCTGAAAATGGCAGGCTTCACCGCGGTCGCCCTGATGATGACGGCGATCCTGACCCTGCCCGCGTACTTCGCCCTGGGACATACCCACTCCTCCGACAACTCCTTCCCCGCCTCTTTCGCGGTCAACATGGGGGTCACGGCGGACTTCTCCGGCGTGATCGAGGGCGTCGGCAAGACGATCGCGAACTCCGTCGCGTTCATCGAACCCACCGCCAAGGAGGGCCTGCCCAATGTCTACTGCGGCGTGATCTCGATCGTGCTGGGCATCCTCTTTTTGACCTGCTCAAAGATCAAGATCAGAGAGCGCGTTATCTGCGTCGTGCTGCTTCTGTTCTTTGCACTGAGCTTTGTTATTCGCCAGCTCGACTTCGTGTGGCACGGGTTCCACTTCCCGAATATGCTGCCGCACAGATTCTCGTTCCTCTACTCGTTCGTGCTGATCTATATGGCGTTTCGGGTCGTCATGCACCTCGACTCCATCAAGAAGAAGTCTGTGTTCATCGCGCTGGGCGGCTTTACGGCGGTCGTGCTGGTCGCGGCGCAGTTTGACGAAGCGCTCGCGGTCATCGCCACCATCGTCATCGGCGTGATCCTCTTCGTCTGGCTGTTCCTGTATGTGCAGCGGATCGTTCCTTTAAAGGCGCTGTTCGCCGCCGTCTTTATCATCGCGCTCGCCGAGGGCGCGTGCTCCGCGTATATCGGCACCAAGACCGTCGGCACCACCGACAGCTCCTTCTATCCCTTAGGCACCACCGGCTCCGCCGCCTGTGTAGACTATATCAACGCGGCTGAAAGCGGCACCGTCGACCTCGAACGCACCGAGGTCACCAAGTACTATACCTTGAACGACGACGCTCTGGAGCGGTTCGACGGCATCTCGATGTTCAACTCGATGACCAACAGGGACATCACCGCCTATATGGAGAAGTTCGGCATCTGCGGATGGGTAGCCTCCAACCGCTACTCCTATCAGGAGAGCTCGCCGTTTACGAATATGATGCTCAACATCAAGTATCTGATCTCTCCGAACAACAAGTTCCTCGACACCACGCACAACTCGCTTCTGTTCGAACAGAATAATGTCAAGCTGCTTCAGAACAACTACTACATCCCGCAGGGCTTCGTCACCTCGCCGGCGCTGTTGAACCTTGATATCGACACCGTCTCCGCGTCGAACCCCATCGATAATCAGAACAAGTTCTTCAATCTTGCGACCGGTCTTCAGGGTGATTTATACGAATACCTCGAGGTGGTCAGCCAAGGGCATACCGACTACAGCGAGTTCCCCGTCACCAAGAACTCTTTCGGCAACTACTCGTTCTCTAAAACAGACACATCCACATCGACCCCGCACCTGAAATATAACTACGAGGCGCCCTATGACGGCGTCGCGGTAGCGTACTTCACCGCGTCGGGCTCCGACTCGGTAGACCTCAGGGTCAACGACGAGACCGTTTGCACCGTCTATGTCAAGCGCCCGTTGATCATGACCATGGGCTCTGTCAAGAAGGGCGACAAGCTCTCGCTCTACTCGGATATCAGCGACGCGGACTCCGGCACCGCGACAGTCTACTGCGCGATGCTTAACGAGGATCTCTTCCAAAAGGGCTATGAGCAGTTAAGTCAGAACGCCCTATCCGCCACCAAGGTGACCGATACCGCGATCGAGGGCACGATCAACGCAAGCTATGACGGGCTATTCTACACCTCGATCTCCTATGACGACGGCTGGCGCGCCTATGTCGACGGAGAAGAAACAGAGATCACCCCGGTCGGCAAAGCGATGCTCGCCTTCAGGATCGACAAGGGCGCCCATACGATCAAGCTCAGCTACCGCCCCAAGGGATTTGTCCCGGGCTTGCTCATAAGTCTTGCGGCGATACTGATTTTCGCCGCGATGATTGTTGTGCCGATCGTGCTCAGAAAAAAGAAGAAAGCATAAGGAGCGGATACGATGAAGAAGCTCTGGGAAAAATATAAAGAAATCATCATGTACCTCATCTTCGGCGTGGCGACGACGGTGGTCAACTGGGTATGCTACGCGCTGATAGAGCCGCCGCTGTCAAGAGCCATGCACGGCGATCAGGTGGTGTTCTCCCTATGGGGGATCACGCTGACGATGTCAACGCTCGCGATCTTCATCGCGAATGTGATCGCGTGGATCGTGGCGGTCATTTTCGCCTTTGTTACCAACAAGCTGTGGGTCTTCGAATCCAAAAGCTGGAAGCTGTCTTTAGTAATGAAGGAGTTCTGGCTCTTCATCCTCGCGAGGCTCATCACCGGCGTGATCGAGTGGGTCGGCGTGCCGCTGGTGGTCGCCCTCGGCGTCAACCAAGTGATCTTCGGCGTAGAGGGAATGCTCGCGAAGATCTTGGTCAGCATCATCGTAGTTATCCTCAACTATGTATTCAGCAAGCTGATCATCTTCAGGAAAAATAAAAGCTAAGAACGAAGGGAGGACTCCGTCCTCACCTGAATTGTTATAAAATCACGAAACCGTCAAGGGCGGACGCTGTCCGCGCCTGATTGACAGGAAATAAGAAAAGCAGGAAGTTCAATATCTGAACGACCTGCTTTTTGTTATGTTTGATATATAATTGTCCGAGCGGAGCGAGTTACCTTCACTCTTAGCTCTTAGCTCTTACTTCTTTAGGCTCAGGGTTTGACATACTTATGGCTCCAGCCGTCCTTCTTGTAACCGCTGACGGGGTTGCCCGCGGAGTTCAGCGCGCGGATCGTGAAGGTGTAGGTCACACCGTTCTCAAGTCCGCTGAAGCCGCAGGTGGTGTCCGCGGTATCATATATACCCTTCCATCCGTCGGAGGTCATCCTGTAAATGCGATAGCCGGCAGCGCCCTTGACCTTGCCCCATGAGAGCCTGAGCCCCTTTGATGTATCGGAGAACGAGGAGATCTTCGGCGCGGCGATATAGGTGATCGACTTTCCGGTTTTGTCGTAGCCGGAGGTGAACTCCTTGCCGTCCTTAGAGACACAGCGAACGGTGTAGGTATACTTCGTGCCGGAGGCGGCCGCCTTGTTGACCCAGTAGAGAGAGGCGGTGTCTCCGAGTTTTGTGTATGACTTGGAGCCCTCCTTGCGGTAGACGCGGTACTTCACAGCGCCCTTGACCTTGCCCCATGTGATCTTGACGCCGTCGTAGGTGTTCTCGAGCTTCGTGATCTTCGGGGTCGTGAGCGTAACGGTGATCTTACAGGTTGCGGTCTTGCCGTTATTTGACTTTGCCGTGATGGTGACGGTGCCCTTAGTGAGACCTTTGACAACGCCCGCGGATGAGACAGAAGCGACGCTCTTGTTCGACGAGCTCCAGGTGATCGTCTTGTTGGTCGCGTTCGAGGGAGCGACGGTTGCCTTGAGGGTGAGTGAACTGCCCGCGACGACAGACGCCGAGGCCTTGTTCAGGGTCACCTTGGTGACAGCGATATTCTTGACGGTGATCTTGCAGGTCGCGGTCTTGCCGTTAGAAGACTTTGCGGTGATGGTCGCCGAGCCCGCCTTGACGCCCTTGACGACGCCTGAGGAGCTGACGGACGCGATCGATGAATTGCTCGAGCTCCAGGTGATCGTCTTGTTCGCGGCGTTCGAGGGGGTGACGGTCGCCTTGAGCGTCAGGGATGCGCCGACATTCAGGTTCGAGGAGGTCTTGTCAAGCGTTACCTTCGTGACCGCGACGGGTTCTTTGATCGTGAAGCTCTTGCTTAATGTTGCGGTATAGTTGCCCTTGCCCGTAACGGTAGCGGTCGCGGTGCCGACCTTCGTGTTATTCTTATACGAGACGGTATAGTCGGTGTCTTTTGTGAGCGTCTTTGAGCCGTCCTTGACGGTGACGGTCGGTTTCTTCGCGGTGCCGTCATAGGAGTAGCTTGTCTGGCTCAGGGTCATCGACGCGGAGGAGATCGACTTGGGGTTGATAACATAGAGCTTTGCGGTCGTCTGGCCGTAGTTGCCCTTGCCGGTGATGATCACGGACGCGTTGCCCGCGTTGACGATATTCTTGTAAGCGGCGGTGAAGTCGGTGCCGCTTTTGAGCGTCTTCTGGCCGTCCTTGACGGTGACCGTCGGCTTCTTCGCGGTGCCGTCATAGGTATAGCTTGTCTGGCTCAGGGTGACGGTCGTATCGGTGACCGGCTTCGGAGAGATGATATAGTTTCTTGTGACAGAATCCTTATACTTTCCCTTGCCGGTAACGGTTACCGAAGCGGTACCCGCGTTGATGTTGTTCTTATAAACAGCGGTGAAGTCGGTATCCTTCGTCAGGGTCACAGAGCCGTACTTGATGGTAACGGTGGGAACCTTCTCCACGCCCGAGTAGGTGTAGGTATCGCGGGACAAAGCCAGAGAGCAGTTTTTGAGCGAGATGATCTTATCGCGATAGCGGTACT
>CAJOII010000055.1 GCA_905234535.1 uncultured Ruminococcus sp. | reverse complement strand
CGCGCAAGGGCGTTATGTTGGTTGCGATCTTAGCCGTTATGATTCTTGTCATCAATATCATCACAGCCAGCTATTCGTGGTTCTCTCCTGCGACGGATAATACGCACTACGGCTTGAACTATGCCGCTTCCGCGTCCGGGCGCTCTGAGAATTTTGACACGCTCAAAACCGTACAGGGCACCAAGTCGTCTGTCTATACGCCGAGTGTCGTCTATAAGAATCAGATCCAGTACGGGACAACTCAGCCCTCGTCCTTTAATCTGACCGCCGGCACCACCTATTACTTCAAGACCGAGATCAAGAATTTGGATGAAAATTACGGCTCCGATGTGAGCTTGTATATCAAGAATATGCCCGCGGGCACCGTCGCGGTGACCTATCCATCCAACACCGTACGCACGTTCACCGGCGGTACCCAATCAGACTATGTGCTGATCCGCAACGCGTATGTCAAGAAGAAGGTCGAAACCGATGTCAACGGCCCCGGTCTTCTCGAGGTTGAATGGTTTATCACGCCTTCCGCGAATTACTCGAACTTTAACCTCAGCGGCAACAACGCGCTGTATCTGATGTTCAACTAAATAACAAAACCGAAGGGAGGGGTAACAGCCCTCCCTTCTTGATTTGGTGATATTATGGCGAAAAAAATTATCAATATCCTCTCAACCGTCCTACTGATCGTGCTCGTGATCATCGTGGTCTTTGTTTTCATCTCGAGGATCTCGGGCAAATCCCCCTCGATCTTCGGCTACCATGTCTTCCGTGTTTCGTCAGGCTCTATGGAGCCCGAGCTGAATATCGGCGATATCATTCTGGTCAAGGAAGTGGCTCCCGAAGAGATCCATGAGGGCGATATCATCACCTATAACGGCGAGGTGGGAGAATTTGACGGCAAGGTCATCACCCACAAGGTGATCGAAGAGCCCGAGGAGGCAGACGGCGTCTGGGAGATCCAGACCCAGGGGATCGCCGAGGGGGTCTTGCCTGACCCGCAGATCACCTATGATCAGGTAGAGGGCAAGTTTATGCAGAAGCTCTCCTTTCTCAACAAGGTCTACGCTTTCTTCCTGACGCCGTACGGACTGATCCTCTTCGTCTTTGTGATTATCGCGCTGTTCGGTTACGAGATGATCTCACTCATCTTGTCCTATCGCAGTCTCGATGTTAAAGACGATGATTACTATGAGCCGAAGGCGAAGAAGAAATCAAAGAAGCGCAAGAAATAATAGATCGATGCTTTCCTCCGTAGGATATACGGAGGATTTCTTTTTGAGCATTTTCACTAAATGACGGGCGAAAAAATTAGTAAAAACAGCGATTCTTTTTGCATAAAAGGGTTGCAAATCTTGCGGAATCGTAGTATTATAGAATAGCTGATGAGATTATTTTGCAATTTTGAATAAAGAAGGGTGCAAAATGCGGTATTCCGAATTGAACAAGATCCAGCTCGTCGAAGAGCATCACAAGCTGATCAAAGAGTACAGAGAGATCCAACATATGGGACTTTCTTTGAATATGGCGCGCGGTGTGCCCGGCAAAGATCAGCTGACGCTCTCTCTGCCGATGCTCGATATCATCCACTCCGACTCCGATTGCCGCACGATCGACGGCTCCGACTGCCGCAACTACGGCGTGCTCGACGGTATTCCCGAGTGCAAGCGCATCATGGCGGATATGATCGGCGTCAACCCTACGATGGTGATGGTCGGCGGCAACTCGTCTCTGAATATGATGTTCGACACCATCTCCTGCTTTATGAACAAGCCGCTCGTCGAGGGCTGTGAGCCGTGGAACAGGGTAGAGGATAGGAAGTTCTTGTGTCCCGCTCCCGGATATGACCGCCACTTCGGCATCACCGAGTACTTCGGCTTCGAGGAAATCGTTATTCCGATGAACGAGGACGGTCCCGATATGGATATGATCGAGGAGTATATCAAGGATCCCTCGGTCAAGGGTATCTGGTGTGTACCGAAATACTCAAACCCGCAGGGCGTGACCTATTCCGACGAGGTCGTCAGGCGGTTTGCGCGCTTGAAGCCCGCCGCCAAGGACTTCAGAATCATGTGGGATAATGCCTACTGCATCCATGACCTCACCGATGAGCCCGATGAGCTCTTAAATATCTTCGAAGAATGTGAGAAGACCGGCAACATCGACCTGCCGATCGCCTTCTGCTCTACCTCGAAGATCACCTTCCCGGGCTCCGGCGTCGCGGCGATGGCGGCTTCTCCCAACAATATGAAGGTCATCAAGAATAAATACCGCTATCAGACCATCGGCTATGATAAGATTAATATGCTGCGCCATGTGCGCTTCTTCAAGGATTTTGACGGGATGAAGGCGCATATGCAGAAGCACAAGAAGATCCTCCAACCCCGCTTTGAGCTTGTCTGCGATAAGCTCGAAAAGGGTCTCGTACCCTATGGTCTGGTCACCTATCAGAAGCCGAAGGGCGGATACTTCGTCTGTGTGGATGTGATGGACGGCACCGCGAAGCGTGTGGTCGCTCTGTGCAAGCAGGCGGGCGTGGTGCTCACCGACGCCGGCGCGACCTATCCCTACAAGAACGACCCGCATGACTCGAACATCCGTATCGCGCCGACCTTCCCCTCGATGAAGGACCTTGATGCCGCGCTGGACGTCTTCTGCACCTGCGCGAAGCTCGCCGCGGTGGAAAAACTGCTGGCAGAATAAATACGATTATGATACGGCACAGCCTGAGTTTCCTCGGGCTGTGTTTTTTTGTCTGTGCATATTGCATAAACCGACCGTCCGTTTTTTGGATTGCGTGACAGAAGGAAGTATGATAGAATAGAGATGCCAACAATGAAAAGTTGAATATTGATTATTTCCTTGGAATAACAGGATTCTTTGGGATAGTGTTTTTTTATTTGATAAAAACACTATGCTCTTAATTTGCTATCCCTGATTACTATTATTTCAAGGTGTATATGCTTTTCATTGTTTGGCGACGATTCGGAGCTATGTGTTTTTTGGTACATGACTTCGGTTTTGCGTCTTTTTGTTTTTTGCGGAGAAACTCAGACTCATTGCATAAAGGGAAGGGGATATATCTTAACTGTCAGATCAAGATGTATCACTTCGCTCAGAATGACAGCAGGCATACGTTCAAAATGACACAATGAAAAGGAGGAACCCCCATGAAACGAATCTTATCCATCATTCTTGCCGCCGTGCTGATCATCTCGGCGTTCACGATCCTGCCGCTGACAGCGTCGGCGAAGGAAACGGACGTTGCCGATACCGGCGCAGAGGCAGATCTCTCAGCTTCCGGCAGCACCTACGGCAAGTCTGTCAACACGCTGGATGACCTGAAGTATTGGCTCGAGTATGATGATCCGAATAACACATGGAGAATATCCGTTACCGCGAACATCACAGCCAATATCGATGTCACTCCCTATCCCACATCAACCGAAAACTATATTCCGATCTGGTGTACGATCAAGGGGAACAAAATCATCGACCTGCAAAATCACACCATCAGGATCAAGAGCGGTTACAGCAGCGGTTATGTGCATGCCGCGACCAGAAACTGGGATTATATCCTTGCCCGCAGCAATCAGTGTCTGTTCAGCGTTCCGAAGAACGCCTCTCTGGAGGTCAACGCTTACGGTTCCGTGACCAACGGAAAGACCGCGGCGGGGATCGTTTATGAGGGCGCGCTCTACGGTGACTACGACGCGGTCGACCAGCGCGATATCTTCCATGTTGACGGCGGTTCGCTGACGGTTTTTTCCGGAGGTTACTATACGCCCGATGTCAGCCGGAAGTTTGTCTCTGAGGATTCAGTCAACGGGGATACGACCAGATGGCTGCAGGTCAACGGCAGCGCCGTAACCGTCAATTCCGGTACCTGCAAGATCTACGGCGGTTATTTTGAGGGACGCGGCTTTGACCATTACCTTGACGGCAATGATATAGAAGCGGACAGCTATCGCAACGGCGCTTTGGAGATCTATGGCGGAAGCAACTCCAAGGTAACGGTCTACGGCGGCTATTTCTTCGGTACCGATCACGGCTGCTGTATGAAGCACGAGGGAGTCCGTACAAACACCGCGATCTACTCCGGCACCTTTGAGCTGGATACTGCCGCTACCCACTACGGTACGGCGCGCGAAGCTATCCAGAGCTACGAGGGAAGGTGGCTCTATGGCTACACCACCACCAAGTACGGCGTACTTGGTATTCCTTTGAGATCTTTGAGATATGTCTCTTTCTCAAAATATGCAAACTATTACAGCTTTACGATGAACGGCAGCACCCCCAAGGTCAAGACGCTCTACAACAACTATATTATTGATCTTTCGACCTTAAAGGAGAAGTATTTTGCGATCACTCCCAGAGCGAAAGCGAATGCCTTAGGCGCGCAGGAGCCCACACAAGAGCTCATATTCATGAAAGACGGCATGGATTATGACTACAGCAGCGACGGCTATCTCCCCTGGAATGGGAGCTCCGACCTGATATTTGATATTGATCGGTCATCCTTCTATTTCTCTTATCCGGTTATTCCCGGCAACTCGCTGGATGTTTCCGGCTATCACAGCCTGTCAGTGACCATACGCGAGCATATCAGCGACGGCAACCGACCGGTCGTAGCGGAGAATGTCAGCGTGCCGTGGAGCGAAGTCACGAGCAAGCTCAGCTTCAATCTGAACAAAATTGATTCGTCGGTACGCGCAAAGCTCAAACCCGGACATCATTATGATTTTGATTTTGCCGAAATGGAGAGCTACAGCGGAAACCTAAGCACATTTTTCATCGATCATGACGGCTTTATTGCAGTATATATCCCTCAAACCTACACCGTCAGTTTCGACTCCAACGGCGGCTTCGGTATCATGAGAAGCGTCACAGTCGAAGACGGTGCCTCCTACACGATTCCCTCCTGTAATTTTGTCCCGTTTTCGGGCAATGAATTTGACTACTGGCGCGATCAGGAAGGAAAGACCTATCATCCGGGCGATAAGATCACCGTTACAAAGGATATCACCCTCTACGCGAAGTGGACGCAGAAGACCTATGCCGTCAGCTTTGACCTCAACGGTCACGGCGACGGCGTCATGCCGGAGATCGTGCGCCACGGAGATAAGGCGATAAAGCCTGCCGATCCGACCGCGACCGGCTGGACCTTCGGCGGCTGGTACAAGGAGAAGACCTGCAAGAACGCCTATGACTTCGACACCCCCGTGACGGCGGATATCACCCTCTACGCGAAGTGGACGCAGAAGACCTATACCGTCAGCTTTGACCTCAACGGTCACGGCGACGGCGCCATGCAGCTGAGCGTGCGCCACGGAGATAAGGCGATAAAGCCTGCCGACCCGATCGCGAGCGGCTGGACCTTCGGCGGCTGGTATAAGGAGAAGACCTGCAAGAACGCCTATGACTTCGACACCCCCGTAACGGCGAATCTTACCCTCTACGCGAAGTGGACGCAGAAGACGATCCTGCTCGGCGACGCCGACGGCGACGGTAAGGTGACTGTTATCGACGCGACCCGCATCCAGAAGAAGCTCGCGTCCATCAGCGTACTCGCAACCTTCAACGAGAAGGCGGCCGACGTGGACAAGAGCGGCAAGCTCGAGATCACCGACGCGACCAATATCCAGAAGTACCTCGCGCATATCTCCGTCAAATACAAGATCGGCGATCCGATGACATAATATCAATTTTGAATCCTCCCTGAGCGATCGGGGAGGGTTCTTTTTAGCTAAGAGCTAAGAACTAAGAACTGAGGGCGGGCGCTGCCCGCACCCGATTTGTATGACCCCTCCGGCACTTCGTGCCACCTCCCCAAGGCTATTGGGGAGGCTTTTTGTGAAGAGGTAAGAATTGAACTAAGAAAGAAGAAATAAGAATAGAGGGAGGGCGTTCTTAAGTCTCCCTTTAGGCAAGGGAGGCTTTTCGGCAAGTCGTGTCGCCTTGCTCTGCAAGATTCTTCGACTGCGGCAGCCTAACTGCCTTCGCTCAGAATGACAACAAGAAGACGGTATTAGTGACAAGGGGATTGCCACAGCCCCTGTGGGGCTTCGCAACGACAGAAGAAAAACATTTGTTTTGCGGAGAAATTATTCTTATAGAGAATGATTACTTTTTTGTAATAATTTGAAGTAGTAATTGACTTTTTTATATAGACTTTGTATAATTAGTCTGTTATGTTAGGAAGTCTGTCTTGTGGTGTCTTTCGGAAAGCACCCAAGATGTTGTTTCCTATGAAAGAACAGAATATTTATGGAGGTCTAAGGCATGAAAAGAATTCCAAAGCCTGTATTCTTCATCGTCGCTGTTCTGATTCTTGCCTTTGCGGCGACTGCTGTGTTCGGCGTCAAGTACTATGACGGCGATATCCAGCAGACCAGTATCAAAGGCATCAGCGACATCAGATGGGGAATAGACATCCGCGGCGGCGTTGAGGCTACCTTTAAGCCCGCAGACGATGTAGACGCCACGGATGAGCAGTTGGACTCTGCAAAATCAATTATCGAGACCCGTATGGTTTCGAACGGTATTACCGACTATGAGCTTTATGCTGACTACGGTTCTGACCGCATTATCGTTCGTTTCCCGTGGAAAGAGGACGAGACGAACTTCGACCCGGTCGAAGCGGTGAACGAACTCGCCGCGACAGCGCATCTTTCGTTCAGAAATTCCAGCGGCGAAGAACTGATGGACGGTTCCGCGGTCGCATCCGCGAGAGCGGGTGTTGACACCTCACAGGATTCTACCGGTCAGTATATGGTTCTGCTCGACTTGAACGACGAGGGAGCAAAGCTCTTCGCTTCTATCACAGAAGAATACTTAAAGCAGCCGATCGGTATTTACATGGATGAGGTTCAGCTCTCCAATCCTACCGTTCAGTCCGTTATCTCCGACGGTTCCGCGCAGATCACCGGTAACTTCACAGCAGAAGAAGCCGTCAAGCTCGCGAACCAGATCAACGGCGGCGCGCTGCCCTTCAGCCTTGAGACCGCTTCTTACAGCGCAATCAGCCCCACTTTGGGCGCGAACTCCCTGACCGCGATGGGCTATGCCGCGATCATCGCGATCATCATCATCGTGCTGTTTATGACTATCCGTTACAGAGTACCCGGCTTTGTTGCTTCGATTGCTCTGATCGGTCAGCTGGCGCTCTCGATCGCCGCTGTCACCAGATATTTCCCGGTGTTCCAGTCCTTTACGATGACCCTGCCCGGTATCGCGGGTCTGATCCTGTCGGTCGGTATGGGTGTTGACGCGAACATCATCACCGCCGAGCGTATCAAGGAAGAGTTCAGGTCCGGCAAGACGCTTGACACCGCGATCGATAAGGGTACCAAGAACTCCCTGACCGCGATCATCGACGGTAACATGACCGTTGTCATCGTCGCGATCATTCTGATGCTCGTTTTCGGACCGACCAACATCCTCTCGGGTATTTTCGGCCAGTCCACGACAGGTACGATCTACGCCTTCGGCTACACCCTGCTCATCGGTGTTATCTCAAACTTCATCATGGGCGTATGGCTCAGTAGAGTCATGCTCAAGAGCATCGTCGGCTTGAAGTTCCTCAGAAAAAAGAGCTTGTTTGGAGGTGCCGGTAAATGAAAAAGACTCTGAACTTTATCGGCAAGAGCAAGGTATTCTTCGGAATCTCTCTTGCGATCATCCTCATCGGTATCATCTGCAATATCATCTTCGGCGTGACCCTTGACATCCAGTTCAAGGGCGGCGCGATCATCTCTTACGGTTTTGTCGGCGAGGTCGACGACGCGGCGCTTAAGTCCGCGATCCAGGAGGCTACCCCCGGCAACACCGTTACCTTCACCATTTCGCAGGATATCCTGTCGAATACAGAGGAGAACGACGCGTATACCATCGCGATCCAGTTCTCCGGCGAGACCGCTATCTCCACCGATACACAGAAGACGATCACCGACACCCTGACCGAGAAGTTCCCCGAGAACAAGTTTGAGTATCAGGAGACCACCTCTGTCGAGGCTTCGATGGGTCTCAAATTTCTGCTCAAGTGTCTGACCGCGGTTGCGATCGCGTCCATCCTGATGGTTATCTATGTCACCATCCGATTCAAGCGTATCGGCGGTCTGTCCGCAGGCGTTATGGCGCTTGTCGCGCTGTTCCACGATGTGGCGATGATCTACTTTATGTATGTCATCTTCCGCATGCCGATCGACTCCAACTTCATCGCGGTTGTTCTGATGATCTTAGGCTACTCGCTGAACGACACCATCGTTATCTACGACCGTGTGCGTGAGGAGAGAAGGATCGCCGGCCCCAAGGAAGACATCGCTGTGGTCTTCAACAAATCCGCTTCTGCCGTTATGTCGCGTACGATCGCGACATCTGTCACCACCTTAGTGGCGATTGGCACGGTCTATGTTGTTGCGACGATCTTCGCGCTCGATTCGGTACAGGGCTTCGCTCTGCCGATGATGATCGGTGTGATCTCCGGTTGCTACTCCTCTCTGTGCATCGCGGGCCCCCTCTGGGTGTTCTGGAACAAGAGAAAAGAGAAGAACTGATTCTGAATACGCCAAAGGCTCCCTTCATCAGAGGGGAGCCTTTTTACTTATAAAATTACAGAATATTTTCTATAATCGGCGCTTCTGAGCGGGACAGCGACAGGAGCGCCTTTTTGGTTGCCGATGATGTCGCCAAGAATTCCGCGGTGCTGCCCGCGTGCGCGTAGCGGCTGAGTTTCGAGAGATTCTGGGCGATGAAGTCAACCTCGCTGTGGATCAAAAATAGATTCAGCATCCTCTCGGCGTCTTCAAAACGATGCTCGGCGCGTTTGGAGATCTCTTCCGCGGAGAGGATCTCGTTATGCTCAATTTCGTTCTCAGCGGTGGTGAGCATCGTGACAAAGCTGTCGGTGTTGACAGTGATATAGATATATTCATACGCTGTGATCCCTATGCACAGCAGAAGAAAAACCGCCGCGATGATTCCGCGTTTCATTCTGTTTCCTCTTTCTCTTCGATTTTGTTCAGCTCGTCCTCGATATCCCGACTGCTTTTGAGCAGCGCGCTGTCAGGGTGACTTCTGCTCAGTATGGACAGAGATCCGTTCGGCTCGATAATGCCGTAGCGCACCTCTTTGAGGTCGAATACCTCCTGTTGGCGCAGAAGAGAGTAGAGATCCTCAAAGCTGATCCTCAGGCGCTTGAGCTGTTCCTTGAGGATCACGCCGTCTCGGATCACGATGATCGGATGACCGATCACCGCCGTGCGAAAGCGGCGGCTCTTCATCATGATGATGGAGATGATGATCTCGATCGCGACGAGCAGCAGGATCGGGACGAATCCCGACAGGAGAGGCTGGTTTGTATTCTGCATCGGCAGTGACGCCACCTCTGAGATGATCAGCGTGGTGACGAGCTCTGTGGTCTGCATATCGGCGACCTGGCGTTTGCCCATGATCCGCACCGCGATAATAACGAATATATAAATCAGCAGGGTTCTGATGATGATTGTCAGCATGATTTTCACCCGTATTATTTTGTGATTTCCTTTTCGGATTATTCAAGGAAAAGGGTAGTTATTTTCTATGCATTTTCTGCATAAAATAATGCATATTTTCTTTATTAGGTTTATAACAACCCCCATCTTTGTTATAATATACACTGTATAAGTATGATGCGGCAGAATGCCGCAGAAAGAAGGCTTTTTATGAACAGCCCGTACTATGTTACCCTGAAAGATCTGATGGAAGAGATTGGTCTGTCCGCCTATTATATGCCGACTGACCCGGAGGAGATCCGCATCGTGCAGAAGGATGTAGACAGACCCGGACTGGAGCTGGTGGGGTATCTTGAGTTTTTTGATCCCACCTACCTGATCGCTTTCGGAAAGACCGAGATGTCCTTCTTGAATTCTGAGAGCAGTGAAATTCAAGAGAAGCACTTGAAGCCTATCATCAGTAAGAACCCGCCCGCGCTGATCATCGCGAGGGATATGGAGCCCACTCCGGTGATGCTTTCTCTTGCGAAAGAATATGAGGTGCCGATCCTCACCACCGGTGATACCACCTCGGAGGTCACTGCCGCGATTGTCGCGTATCTCAATGTCGAGCTTGCGCAGAGGATCACCAGACACGGCGTTCTGGTGGAGGTATACGGCGAAGGCTGTCTTCTGATCGGCGACTCCGGCGTCGGTAAATCCGAAACCGCGATCGAGCTGATCAAGAGAGGTCACCGGCTGATCGCGGACGACGCGGTAGAGATCAAGCGCGTCTCCAAAAAGTCGCTCGTCGGATCATCTCCCGAGAACATCCGCCACTTCATCGAGCTTCGAGGCATCGGCATCATCAACGCGAGGCGCATCTTCGGTATCGGCGCGGTCAAGGTGTCTGAGAAGATCGATCTCGTTATCAACCTCGAGCTGTGGAACTCGAAGAAGGTCTACGACCGCATGGGCATGGACAACGAGTATATGGAGATCCTGGGGCTTGAGGTTCCGGTCGTCACCATCCCTGTTAAGCCCGGCAGAAACTTGGCGGTGATCATCGAGGTCGCCGCGATGAACCACAGACAGAAGAAGATGGGCTACAACGGTGCGCAGGAGCTTTTGCAGAACCTCGGCATGGACATCAACCCCGAGGATATCGCCGCAAAGAAGATCGACACAAACTGGTAAGCCGAAGCGCCGAGTCGCGGAGCCCGAGTATAACGACGGGTGAGACGGGACCGCCCATAGGACACAAGGTGTCCGGCGGGTGGTTAGTCGAACAGGAGTTATACGAGGATCAGCGAAGCGAAACGAGGCGTGACACCGAAGCGCCGAGGCGCGGAGCCTCGTCCTCATCGGCTCTGCTCGATGAAATGACCTATTCGGTCATTTTCGTACTCGCTCCGCCGTTCGTCCTCTCCCCAAAATTCGGGGAATTTCGGGAACCCCGTTTTTTGACGGGTGAGTTGGGACTGCCAGAACGGACTGAGAGGGTCTGTCAAATAATCACATAAATAACAAATCGGGAAGAATGAAGGGCGGGCTTTGCCCGCGTCCGATTTCTGATTTACATAGAAAAGAGAGCAGTATGACAGAAGCTTTTTTGAAGATATTAGACGACAATCGAATCGAATACCGCTTGAATGAGCCGATGAAGAATCACACCACCTTCAAGATCGGCGGAGACGCCGATATCCTGATCTCTGTGACGACAGAAGAGAAGCTCAGGAGGGTGACCGCTTCCTGCCGTGAGCATCAGATTCCTTATATGATCCTCGGCAAAGGCTCTAATCTTTTGGTCTCCGACGAGGGGATCGAGGGCGCGGTGATCGCTTTGGACGGAGTGTTCAAAGAGATCTGTGTCGAAGAGAACACGATCACCTGCGGCGCGGGTGTCACGCTCTCGAAGCTCTGTACCGTTGCGCTCGAGAACAGCCTCTCGGGGCTCGAGTTTGCTTACGGTATCCCGGGCTCCGTGGGCGGTGCGGTGTATATGAACGCGGGCGCCTACGGCGGCGAGATGAAGGATGCGGTCGACGAGGTCGTCTATCTGACCGATAGCGGCAGGATCGCTTCGTATCAGGGCGATGCGCTTCACTTCTCCTATCGGCACAGTGTCTTTTGTGAAACCGGCGAAATTATTCTTTTTTCGAAATATAAATTACACAAAGACGACCCCGTTCTTATCAAGGAACGAATGGACGATGTGATGGATCGCAGAAGGTCGAAGCAGCCGCTCGAGTATCCCTCGGCGGGCTCGGTCTTCAAGCGTCCTAAGGGCGCCTTCGCAGGCACGCTGATTGAACAATGCGGGCTCAAGGGCAAGACCGTCGGCGGCGCGCAGGTGAGTGAGAAGCACGCGGGCTTCATCATCAATATCGGCGGCGCGTCGTGCGGCGATGTGATGGAGCTGTGCAGGGTTATTCAGGATACTGTCAGAGAAAAGACGGGATTTGAGCTTGAAAGAGAGCTCATCCGAACAGGCAGGTGAGTATATGGAATTCATCATTGTAACAGGGCTGTCGGGCGCGGGGAAGACCAACGCGCTGCACGCCTTGGAGGATATCGGTTTCTACTGTGTAGATAACCTGCCTCCGGTTCTCCTTGACACCTTCTACGATATCTGCGCAAACTCCTCCGATACCAGAATGAAGAAGGTAGCGGTGGTGGCGGACGCGCGCTCGGGCAATATGTTCACCGAGATCGCGGATGTCATCAGCAAGGCAAAGCTCTCCGGCAAGAAGTTTAAGATCCTGTATCTTGACGCGAAGCTCGATGTCCTTCTGATCCGCTATAAGGAGACCAGAAGAAAGCACCCCTTGTCAAGAGAGCTGGTTTCGGGCTCCGTAGAAGACGCGGTCGCGCTCGAGTATGAGATGATGAAGGGTGTCAAGGCGATGGCGGACTTCGTCATCAACACCACCTATATGGACTTAAAACAGCTCAAGGAGCGGGTGGTGACGCTGTTCACATCAGAAGAAGAGGATTCGCTTTTGGTTACCTTCATCTCCTTCGGATTCAAGTACGGCATCCCCTTAGAGGCGGATCTTCTCTTTGATGTCCGCTGTCTCCCAAATCCGTTCTACATCAAAGAGCTCAAGCCTCTGACCGGTCTCGACGAGTCGGTCAGAGAATATGTGATGGGCTTTGACGAGACGCATGAATTTTTGAAGAGAGTGACGGATTTCTTAGATTTTACCGTTCCGTTGTATAAGCATGAGGGCAAGAGCGAGCTGGTGGTCGGCATCGGCTGCACCGGCGGCAAGCACCGCTCGGTGACGGTCGCGAAACACCTGCACACCTACTTAGTCGATCACGGACAGAAGTCCTCGATCCATCACAGAGATATAGGAAAGATGTAAGATGTCTTTTTCAAATGAAACCAAAAAGGAGCTGTCAAAGACCGTCGTCTCGGACGACAGGGTGCTCTACAGCGAGCTGTACGCGATGCTCCTGCTGTCTAAAACCTTTACCCAGCAAAAGATCGAATTCAAAACCGAAAATCAGTACACCTTCTCCCGCATGACCTCGCTTCTGCTCAAATTATTCAAGGTCGAGGCGAAGCAGAGCTTTCCGGCATCGGCGCCGTCGGGCAGGAATAAGAACTTCACTGTGACGATCGACGACCCCGCGCAGTGCAAGCGGATCTTTGAGTACTACGGCCACGACAGAGAGATCAGCCTCAGGGTCAACCGCGCGAACATCGCGGATGAGGAAGAGCTCAGAGGATTTATTCGCGGGGCGTTTCTCTCCTGCGGCAGCGTGACCGATCCCGAGAAGGGGTATCATCTCGAATTTGCGGTCGCGTATAAGAACTTATGCAGAGATATCTGTGTGATCATCCGAGAGATCCCCGACTGTGAGATCTCGGTCAAGATGCTCTCGCGGATGGGCGCGTATATCGCGTATGTGAAGGATTCGGAACAAATCACCGATCTGCTCGCCTACATGGGTGCGGGCAACTGCGCGATGAATATCATGGGAACCAAAGCCTTAAAGCAGGTGAGAAACTCCGCCAACCGGATCGCAAACTCCGAAATCGCGAATCTTGAGAAGGTAGCGGCGGCATCTGCCGCTCAGATCAAAGCGATCAACCATCTGAAGAAAACGGGCAAGTATAATCTGCTGCCCGATCATCTGAAAGAAGTAGCGGATCTGAGACTTGAGTATCCCGAGTTCTCTCTGAGAGATATCGGCGAGCGCTTGGATCCGAAAATATCCAGAAGCGGCGTCAATCACCGCTTGGAGAAAATCATCAGACTGTCGAAAGAGGAATCCTGAATGAGTGATAAGAAAATCAAATTGAGCTTTGAAGAAGCGATCATCAAGCTCGACGAAGTTGTCAAA
>CAJOII010000054.1 GCA_905234535.1 uncultured Ruminococcus sp. | reverse complement strand
GAGCACTTCTTCCATGAAGCCGCGGTCTAACTTGTTCGCTTTGACCTTATCGATCTCGCTGTCGTCTTCGCAGTCTATTCTGTATCGGGCGGAGTTCTCACTGAGCCACAGGGCTGTATGCGTGCCGCGCAGGGCGGAGTCGATCTCGACATAGGTCACATTCGGGTTAAGGATCTCGTCTGAGTGAGAAGAGATCGAGAACTCCTCTCTGACTACCTGATCATATGCACCCGAGACCAGCATCACGGGCGTATCTGTGCGGCTGATGTTCTCGCTCGCGCGCTCAAAGCCCATCCCGCCGAACAAGAAGAGATTCTCAAGACACATAAAGGGGTATTCGATATCGGCCAAGACGCTCACGCGTTCTCTTGCGGACTTGTACATCAGCTCATAGGAGGAGTCAAAGCCCGCCATACAGACGACCCCTTTGACATCCTCTTCATCCGCGTACAGCGCCGCGGCGTACGCGCCTGCGGAGTGACCGTAGATCACGATCGGCAGCGCGAGGTGCTCGCGCAGATAGTCGATCACCGCTTTGAGGTCGACGGCGGGCTGACTGAGCCCGATGATCCCCCTGCCCTCGCTCTTCTGAACGCCCGTAGCGGAGAAGGACAATACCGAGAAGTCGTGATCCACAAAGTACAGGATCTCGGGCAGATGCGCGTCACAGTCCGCGCCGATGCCGCCCGCGACGATCACCACCGCTTTAGGGCTTTCGGCATTATAGAGATAGGCGTTTAAGCGGTTTTTGCCCGAGTAGATCTCGAGCGGCTTTCTCAGGTATGCGTCTTTGTCGATCTCGGAGTAGGAGATCTCAAATTTCGGCAGAGTATCCTTTCTGGGAAACAATACCCTGAAGAACATTGCCGAGAACGCGACAGAGATCAAAGAGAAAGAGAGAATCAGTATCAAAAGGACAGTCAGCACCTTTTTGAGTGTTTTGGTATGTACTTTCATATCAGTCTCTCCTTTCTTTAGAATATGATAATACTCAGTGATTATACGAAAAAACCGACGCGGGTACCACGCCGGTTTTTCAGTTGTGTTATGAACTGCCTGAGGGGATATCCCCTGTCGGACAGCATGAACAAGAACGCTTATCAGTAATAGTAGCTCGAGCTTTCGCTCGCAATTCCGACGATGCAGGCGATGATGGTGATCAGAGAGAGCGCCGTCAGAACAATACCGAGGATCAAGCCGACCTTGCCTAAGATCGAGCCGGTCTTTGCCTTGCCTGTAAGCGGATAAGAAGCTGCGTAGAGCTTCGCCTTGCTACCGGAGATCGCGCCGAAGATAATACCCATGAAAGAAAGATAGTAGGTGCATGCGAAAGCGATCGCCAAAATACCGAACACGAGGTTGGACTTTGCGAGCTCTCTTTCCTGAGGATCGCCTACGGGAGCCATCGGCTGCGCATAGACAGGCTGGGGCTGCTGGGGCTGAGCATACTGGGGCGGCTGTACCGCCTGTTCAACGGGAGCGCCGCAGTTGGGGCAGAAACTGGTGCCCGCGGGGACTTCATTACCGCACTGGTTACAAAACATGATAGTTCCTCCTTGTGATGAAGAGTAGATTTATTACAATCCGGAGCAGATCGTCCGGTACTGTACAGGGTTCAATAATAATAATAGTAGCTTCCGATCGCCGCGGCAAGAACGATGATGTAAATGATATAGATGGCCAGAAGAACGGTCATCACGATGCCGACGGGAATACCGACGGTGGAGAGGATGTTGCCCACCTTCGCCTTGCCGTAAAGCACGCCGTAGCGGGCGATGTAGTCTCTGACCTTGCCCTTTGCGATCGAAGAGAAGATGATGCCTAAAAAACTCAAGAAGAAGGTGCAGGAGAACGCAAGCCCCAAGATCCCCCAGATGAGGATGGAGTTTGCCTCTTGCTGCTGCTGCGGTGTGATGAAAGGCGTCCCATACACCGGCTGAGCGGGGAAAGGATCCTGACGGGCAGGCTGGTTGACCGTCATCGCGGGTCTCCCCTGAGACATGGTGTCGATCTTCGCGCCGCACTTGGGACAGAAGCCGGCGCTCTCGGGGATCACATATCCGCATTTTTTACAGAACATAGCAGTACCTCATTTCTTTATTCTGATAATCCGAGCTCCCGATAGAAATCGGCGATCGCCTGATCATAGCCCTCCTGATCGTTGATCCGCACTCTCGAATGAGCGCCCTTCTCAAACCAGACGAGCTTTTTCTTTGACTTGCACTTATTATACACCAACTGTACTTCATTTGGCAAGGAAAATCGGTCTTCTTTGCTGTGAATAAACAGAATCGGCTGTTTTAGCCGGTCGATCCGGTACAGAGGACCGTCGTGGATCGCGTCCGCATGGGAGAACAGACGGATGTACAGCATGATGAACGGTGTCCACGGATAGACGGGGTGGTTGCCGTCGATCATATGATTCTTGAACGAATCATGGAAGGTGGTGTACATCCCTTCGGCGACCATCGCCTTGAAGTAGTCGGGACAGCCCTCGCTTGTCAGCGCGAACAGCGCCGCCGACGAGCCGATGCAGATCCCGTGAAAGACGATATTCTCGTTATGAAAACGATCGTGTAAGAGCTTTCCCCAGTTGATCAGATCGCGGTATTCCTTGTATCCCAGCGAATGCACCCTGCCGTCTGAGAGACCGTGAGAGCGGTTGTCGATGACCAGCACATTGAACCCCAAGGCGCGGTACGGCTCTGCGAAGTAGTAGGAGTACAGCAGCGACTCCATCCTGCCCGCGATGATGATCACCGCGGTCTTGCCGGAGAAATCAAAGTATTCGCCGAAAAGATGGTATCCGTCCGATACGATATCGACCTCTGTCTTGTGAGAGTGATACTTTTTCTCCCATTCGATACCGATATCGAACATTCTCTTATATTCTTCATCATCGGGGATCGAGCACTCGCGCCCCCACTTCTTCTTGTTGTTTCCCCTGACGAGCAGGATCGAATAGAGGATGTAGGGGAGGATAAACAGCGGAAGTATGCCGAATACGACGACCGCTGAGATGATGATCCAAAACCAAAAAGGCATCTGTAACCTCGATTCTATGATATTCCCAAGATCCAGTGATAGATCTTCTGACCCGCGCTGATGATCTCGATGTCCATCATCGGATAGAGCTCAGAGATCGCCTGTGAGAGCAGATCGGCGTCGGTTTCATCGGTATCCTTGCCTCTGAAGATGACACAGGTCTCTTTGTCGTCGATATCCTCGATGATCTTCATCGCGTCTGTGATGCTCTTGATAAAGTCTGAGTGGACACAGACGATCTCGCCGTTGAGCAGCGCGATCTCATCGCCCTTCTTGCAGCTGATCTCGTGGAAGGAGTAGTCGCGCGAGGCGACAGTCTGCGAAAGGGTCATGATGTTCTCGATGCCCGAGCGCATCTGAGAGACGCGGTATTCGATATCATCGGAGTCGGGGACATCCATCGCGAGCGCGAAGTACCCTTGTGCGAAGCTCTTGGTAGGGAGTACGGTGATATTGTCCTTGCCCGAGAGCTTTACCGCCTGCTGTGCGGCGAGGATGATGTTCGGGTTGTCGGGCAGGATGACGATGTGATCGCTGTCGAGGGATCCGATCGCCTCGACGAACTCCTGTGAGGAGGTGTTCATCGTCTCGCCGCCGTCGATCACGACATCCGCGCCTAAGGAGGAGAACAGCTCTTTGGTGCCTTCGCCGCTGACGACGGCGATGATCGAGAGCGGTTTGTGAACTTTCTCGACAAGCCGGTCGTGCTCGTTGTGTTGCACCTGCATATTGTCCATTTTGAAGGTCAGAAACTCTCCGTACTGCTGTGCATAGGCGATCACCTTCGCGGGGGAGAGGGTGTGGATATGCACCTTCACCCGTTTGCCGTCTTCGATCACGACCAGGGAGTTGCCCGCGGTCTTCAGGGCGTTGATGAAGCGCTGCTTGGAGAACGACTGCTTATATTTCGGGTCGTTCATCCGCTGCAGGATGAACTCGGTACAGTAGCCGTCGGAGAACTCGGAGTTCTCATCGAACATACTCAGGTTGAGCATCGGGGTCTTCTGTTCCTTCTTGAGCTTGACATCCGCCTCGATGAACTCTCCGTACAAGCACTTGAGCATGCCCTCAATGATCAGGATGAAGCCCGAAGCACCTGAGTCGACCACGCCGGCTTCTTTTAAGACCGAGAGCATCTCGGGGGTGTAGGAGAGGGTCTTCTTCATTTGCGCGATATACATCGAGAGGAT
This sequence comes from uncultured Ruminococcus sp., assembly GCA_905234535.1. GTDB lineage: Bacteria > Bacillota > Clostridia > Oscillospirales > Acutalibacteraceae > Ruminococcoides. Next base: position 6,620 of record CAJOII010000054.1, on the reverse strand, counting down.
ATTCTCGATGGATGAGTTGCGGGTGATAGAGGAGCGGATCAGCTCGATGCCCTCTCTCGTGACGGAGAGGATGGTGCCCTCTACCGGATGCACCACCGACTCATACGCAGTCTTGTAGCCGCGGATCAGACCGTTTCTCAGCTCTCCGGGGCCGACCCATGTGCACTTTGCGAGCGCTGTGGAGAAGCCCTTGAAGAACTGCGAGAGGATCACGCCCGAGTTGCCCCTCGCGCCGAGGAGCATCCCGTCCGAGAGGGTGCGCAGGTAAGTGCCCGCCTCCTCTGCGGTGGAGGCGTAGTTTACGCCGTTCTCGAGAGTGAGATACATATTGGTTCCCGTATCGCCGTCCGGCACGGGAAAGACATTGAGCCGATTGATCTCATCGATATGGAGCGAGAGGTTCATCAGCCCGTTTTTGATCATCTTTTCGAGATGGATACCGTTGATTTTTTTCGTACTCATAGTAACCTTACGATTCTGTCATTCTGAGGGAGTGTCGCGACCGTGAGAATCCCTTTGTCATTAATGTTGGTTATAGGAGACACAGTAGTATCCCAAAATTATCCCAAGAACTTCTCGATCAGAGCTTTCTCTTCACTCAGATCCTTGGAGATCGGCTTGCCGACATAGTACGCCGCCATCAGACCGGGGCCGACATTGACACCGTTGGTGGGGAAGACATCGTTGATGTATACCGCCTTGGGAGAGAACTTCTCTTCGATCATCTTCTTGTATGCTTCTGCCTGGGCGAGACGGTTGGTCTGCGCGATGACGATGATCTGCTCTGAGGGGTTCTCGATGGTCGCCTCGATGTATTTCAAGAGCACTTCATAGGCAGCTTTGGCGCCCTTTGCCTTGCCTAAGACGGTGGTCAGACCGTTGTAGTCGAACTCGCCGATCGGCTTGACGCCCGCTAAGGTTCCGAAGAACGCCTTCGCGTGGGTCAGGCGGCCCTTCTTCGCGACGAAGCTGAGATCGTCGAGCCAGCCCGCCTGATGGAAGCGGTTCTTGTTTTCTTCGATGAACGCGGTCGTCTCGTCGAGCGACTTGCCATCGGCTCTCTTCTCGGCGGCATAGAGCACCATCAGACCGAACCCGGGGCCGAAGCGCAGAGAGTCGACTAAGTTGATCTTCGCGTCCTTTACTTCGCTCTCGAGCTCCTTCTTCGCGATGGTCGCAAAGCCGAACGCGCCCGAGATCGCGCCGGAGATGGTCATGCACAGAACATCCTTGCCCTCGTCGATGGCGTCTTTGAACGCTTTTTTGAAGGTGGCGACATTCGCCGGAGCGGTGGAGTAGCCGTCGGGGTTCTTCTTCAAATCGTTATAGAAGCCGACCCGGTCAAAGCGATCCCATTCCAATGGGGATTCTACCTGCGTTTTATCAGGCAGGGTGATGATGCCTTTGACAATACGGATATCGTGCTCAAGGCAGATCTCTTTGGACAGGTCACAGGTCGCGTCGGCGATGATAACATACGGTTTCATAGTTCATACCTCATTTATTTCATATATTTTTGAATGAACGAAGAGAGGTGTTCTTTGACGGTCTCTTCCTCCTTCATAAATGACATCAGATGATTGGCGCCTTTTATATACAGGCATTGTTTTTCAGAAGCGCAGGCTTCATAGTTTCGTTTGCCGAACCTGATCGGAACGGTGGTGTCCTCGGTGCCGTGGAGAAAGAACGCGGGGATTGAGGTTTTCTTCAGCGATTCTTCGGGAGATACCTTGATATCGATATTCAAGAAGATCCTGCCGGCGAGATACGCGATCGGCACTAAGAGAAAAGAGGGCATATGCCGTTTCTTGTCCTCATATGCCATCTGATCATAGGGAGAGGTGTATCCCGAGTCGAGGATCATCGCCCTGACTTTTTCGGATGAGATCTTATCCGACGCGAAGGCGGCGGTGGCGGCTCCCATTGAAGCGCCGTAGAGGAGGATCAGCTCGGTCTTCTCGTTTTTGTCGAGATATTCGAGCCAGTTTAGCAGGTCGTACTGTTCTTTGATCCCTAAGTAGGAGCGGTCTCCCCCGCTGTCTAAGTGCGCTCTCTGAAAAATGAGCAGGACATTGAAGCCCTCCTCTAAGAGCCAGAGCGCCTGAGCGGAGAGGTTTAAGTACGGGCCTGTGGAATAGCCGTGCAGGAGAAGGGCGGTCTTGCTTGATCCTGTGTCAAAGTAGTCCGCGCACAGGCGGGCGCCGTCCTTCGCGGTGATCCACACGCGCTTCTTGTCCTTTGATCTTAAAGCGGCAGAGTCCGTCTTGATCCTCTCTTCAAAGGGCTTGCGGTAGTTGCCCTCAAAGACGGTGGTCTCGGGCTCGCGGGTCTTCGGTCTTTTGAACACGGAGAAGAAGCCGACCACTGCGGGGCCCGCGACAAAGACAAGGTATATCAGGATAAGGATGATCAGAATCAGTAATACAGTCGGCATAGATTGAATAGAAAAGCGATTTTTCAGATGCTGTTTTTCTGAGAATACTGCGCCCACTTCCTGCGAACTTGATCTTCCTGTTCGCTGTAGCGGACGCCGAAGACCACATCGTTTGCGAAGTGCTCACAGTTGTTGTGGATAATGTTATAGCCGGTCTCTCCGATCCGCGCGCGGGCGATGGCTTCTACCTTTGCGGGGGAGCGCTTCTTGAGCTTCTCTTTGAGGGAGTAGACGGGCGCTTCTATCATATTGGAGCAGGAGAAGGTGTCAATATCGGTAGAGAGCACCGCGATCTCCTTCTGCCTGCCCTGATATTCGGGCAGGGGAGGATATCCGAACGCGATGACCTCATCCTCTGAGAGGAACACGCCGTAGTGGTACACCGTGCCGAGGCGCACGCGGATGATGTCGCCCTTCTCACAGTCTCTGACGGTCCATTTCATTTATTTACTTTCCTCTCGATGTATGTGATGACATCGCCTAAGGTCTCGAAGTCGCTCATCGTGACGCCCTCGAACTCGATCGAGAACGCCTCTTCGATTGCGATGACCATATAGAGCACCGAGACGGATGAGAAGCCGAGGTCGGTGGAGAGCACCGACGATTCGTCGGCTTTCTTTATGACTTCTGCCGAGTTCGGGTCGGCGAACAGCAGAATGTCCTTGAGTTTTTCGGTGATCTCTGATCTTGTCAGCATTTTTTGTACCTCTTGATTTTCATACTGGGTGTGCGCTCAAAGTCCGAGGTGCGCACCGTGATCCTCTGTACTCGTTCATACGGCTCTAAGGTCATATTGATCTTCTCGAGCTCTGCGGTGATGTATCCCGCGGGATCCGAGAGCCCCATCTTCTCGATGATCGCCGCTCTCGGCACGACCTCTAAAGCGAGGATATGCGCGCCGTTCTCAGCGACATCCTCGAAGACCTGCGAGTCCTGGATGAAGTCGGGACGATTGAAGCGGACCTCAAGCTCCGCGGGAGAGATGTTCTCGCCGTTTGAGAGCACGATGATCTCTTTGATCCTGCCGGTGATATAGAGGAAGCCCTCATCGTCGATCCTGACGAGGTCGCCGGTTCTGAACCATCCGTCATCCGTATAGACGCCTGCTTCGTCCTCGCCGATGTAGCCGTCCATCATGTTCTTGCCCTTTAAGAGCAGCTCGCCGTCGACGATCTTTACTTCCTGATTCGGATAGAGCAGACCGACCGAGTCGGGCTTTCTGAGAGATTCGGGGTTGCCGCAGACGAGGTTCGCGGATTCGGTCAGACCGTAGCCCTGAAGCAGCTTGATATGAAGCTCAGTCTCGTACTCCTTGATCAGATACGGCGATACCGCCGCGGCGCCCGCGATGATATATTTGAGGCTGTCGCCGAGCATATTCCTCCCGAATTTCTTCGAAAGCATCAGTGCCATCTCGGCAAGCGCGGGTACGAGCACGAGGATGGTGGGCTTGAATACAGCGATATCCTTGAACATATCCTTGTTGTTTCTGCAGATATAGAGATCGGATCCGGTATACAGCGAGGTCATCAGGTTGCGGATGAGTCCGAACACATGAGAGAGCGGGAGCACCAGGATGTATCTCTGATTGAAGACGGTGTCCACACCGTAGCAGCCGTTGACGGTGCCCTGCATCACGGCGGTGTTCGAGAGAAGCGCACCCTTGCTCCTGCCGGTGGTGCCGCCGGTGAACATGATCACACAGGCGTCCTTGCCGTCGGGGATGACGATATCGGTCTTCTCGTTCGCTGTGTCAGCGGTGCTGACGGTGACGAAATCGGGTCTCTGTGATCTTAAGACGCTCAGGTTCTCCTCCATGTCGGGAGCGTAGAGGATCTTGTCGAGCATAAACTTCATCGAGCAGCCGAAGACGGTAGCCGCATCGAGCTGCGGCGGCAGGATCACCGCGCAATATCCGAGCGTCACAACAGAGAGGAACGCCTTGACAAAGTCGTAGGAATTCCTGATATAGATACCCACCCTGAGCTTTTTGTCGCTGTCGTCCTTGATCAGGGTGCGAAAGTACGAGATGTCCTCGTCGATCTTTGCGTAGGTATATTTCTCACCGTTGTCCTCGATCGCGACCGCGTCGGCGTACTCTTTGATACAGTTGGTCCACATCTCGGAGACGGTGCCATATTCTTTGATCTTCGCAAAAATCTCTTTTGAGCAGTATTTTGCGAACGGTTCTCTTGAAGTCAGCATACTATATATCCTCCTATGCTTTTGTTATTTTTTCAGCAAGCTGTTCGAGCTGCTGTTCTTTTAAGAATAATCTCTGCGAGATCTCGTCGATCTGTGAGAAGGTCGGCATCGCGCCGTACTCTTTCTCGATGTCGATCGGCTCGCCGAACACGAAGAGCATCCGGTCGAAGAAACTCCGGTTATCCTGTATATAGACGGGGACGATCGGCGCCTTGCCCCTGACCGCCATCAACACGACGCCCGACTTGAACTGTTGGATCTCGGTCTGATTGTGGGTGACCTGCCCCTCGGGGAAGAGGGTGACAAGCTCGCCCTGCTTCAAGGCGGCGGTGATCTCTTTGATCGAGTCGAGTCCGGCGTTGGAGGGATCGATCGGGATACATCTGCCGAGCTTCATCAGCGTGTTCGCTTTGGACTCGAAGATCTCCTTCTTGACCACGAAGCGGTGGCGTCTGTACCACAGCGCAAAGCACATATAGATCGGATCATAGAAGGTCGAGTGGTTCCCGATTGCGAGAGCGGGGCCCGATATTTTCTTTTTCGCGTTCTCGTTCTCATAGATTCTCTTCGGCCGAAGCCACAGTAGCCCCGGCAGTACTCCCGTGACCCTGATGAAGTCCATGGGAAAATACTTGAAGGAGAACAGAGGCGCGCGCGGTTTATGATTCTCTGTTTTTTCTGTCATGGAGAAGGTTTCCTAAATAGATGATTTTCTCCCGCATTACACGGGTGAGTTCTTCGATATTTTCTTTGTCGCTTTTGGTGCTGTCCGCGACCGCTTCGGGATAGATCGGGGTGCCGATGATCACATGAGCGCGGTGTCTGATATCAAAGTACGAGCCGTCGGTATAGATCGGGATGATCGGGGTATTAGTAGACAGCGCGAGGAACGCGGCGCCCGACTTGAAAGGAAGAGGGCGCTCTTCGTCCTTCTTCGGGATCCTGCCCTCGGGCCAGATTCCGACCACGCCGCCTTTACTGAGAATAGCCTCGCTCTTTGACATGAAGCTCAAGTTATTCGAGTAGCGGTCGACATAGATACCGCCCAAGAGGCGGATCAGCACGCCGACGAACGGCTTCTTGAACAAGAGCTCCGCCATCTGTACCCGCAGGGTGCGAAAGAAGAAGGTGAACATCATTACGGGATAGTCGAACACCGAGGTGTGGTTGCAGATGATGATGGCTTTGCCCTTGATTTTTCTTGACTGCACGCTCTTGTCCTCATAGTAGGTCTTGGTGCGAAAGAGCAAGAGATAGGGGGGAATCCCCGTGATTTTTGTAAAATAATTAAAAAAAGCGTAAAGCATAAACAGTTCTCAGTTTACAGTTCTCGGTTTTCAGAGAGAAAATCAAGAGTTCTTCCTGATATATTCCCTCAGCTCCTTGACACTTGAGAGGGTGCGCTCTCCGTCTGTCGGGAAGCTGATGCCCAGGGTAGAGGAGATCTCCGAGATCATCGCGAAGTATTCGAGCGAAGATCCGCCGAGGTCTACGAAGAAGTCCGCGGCTTCGGGGATCTCGTCGGGCTCTCTTGAAAGCGCCACGGCGAACGCCGCTTTGAGCTCTTTTGTCAGCTCGTCGTCCGCTTCTTCTATAGAGAAGTCCGCGGGGCTGACGGTGTGGAATTCGCCTTTTTCGACTGCGTTTCTGAGCCGGATGCGGTTGAGCTTATATTCGTCGCCGACGATCAGCCGGTCGGTGGTATAGATGATCTTTCTGATCTCGGATGAGAGATGCAGAGCGGAGAGCTGATCCTTTACGGAGCGGTCGAGATCGTCGAACTTCTCTTTCGTGATGAACTTGTTCACCGAGACGATCAGCGTGGGCACGACCTCCTCGCCCGATTTCGCGCCGACTAAGCAGACATGCTCGATCTCTTTATGCGTCAGAGCGGGCTCGATGAGGTTCGGGTTCAGATTCTCGCCCGAGTAGCCGATGACGAGATCGTCTCTTCTGCCTAAGATCTTGTAGTGGCCGTCGA
>CAJOII010000053.1 GCA_905234535.1 uncultured Ruminococcus sp. | reverse complement strand
CCGTTCCGCTACGCTCCACTTCGTTCATAAATTTTGCAGTCTTTCAACACACTAACTTTTTATTAACTTCGTTTGTCCTGTTTTCTTGACAGGTTCACAGAATTCATAATTGTCGGAGGACGCTGTCCTCAGCTGATTTTAATGAGGAATTAGGAATGAGGAGATAGAAATTGCGGCAAGTGATCTCGCCTTGCCCTGCGTCGTCGCCCGTCGTACTCACTGAAAACGGTCATGCGTGACCGTTTCTCTGCTCGTGTGACGGCTCCTCCTTTCCCCACAATTCGGGGAATTGCGAGGACCCCAATCCCCTTTCGCAAGGGGACTGCACAACTAAGAACTGACAACTGACTCAGCTCTCCTGCCGCTCTGCATCATGAACATTTCGCATACAAAAAGGCTTCACCGAGAAGGTGAAGCCTTTGCTGTGTTCAAATTATCGCTTTGATCAGCCGATTATGACTTTCTGCGAGCGAAGAAGATGACGCCTGCAGCCGCGACCATCACGCCGAGCATGATGAAGAGAACGGTAGTCTCCTGACCGGTTGTGGTAGAGCCGGAAGCTGTGCCGGAGTTGCCGCCCGAAGAGCCGCCTGAGGAGCCGCCCGAAGAACCGCCGGAATTGCCGCCGGAGTTACTGCCGGAGTTAGAGTTGCCGGAGCCGGAGTTGTCAGAGCCGGAGTTGGAGCTGCCGGTAGTAGAACTGCCGGAGTTGCTGCCGGAGGGAGCCTGAGTGTTGCCGTTGCCGTCCTGAGTAGCGCTTGCATCGGATGTCTCGGGAGCAGCGGACTCAGCCTTTTTCCAGTCAACAGTCACACCTGCTTCTGCGATCGCCTGCTCAATCAGATCCTGACCGAGGCCAAGAGCCGCAGCAGTATCGTCGATCAGCTGCTGCTCGGACTTTCCGGAGAACTCTTTCGCGTTGTTCAGAGTATCCGTTAAGAATGCGACGAACATCTTGTAGGGTGTGGTGTCGGGAGCGCAAGCAGTACCGACAACATTACCGATAGAAGTGATCGCGAGGACAGGACCGTACTTGCTCTTGTCGGCATTTCTCCAGTAAGCGGTATCGGAGCTCTTGTTGGAGTCAACAGGGTTCTCGGTCATCGTACCGTCGCAGTAGAGGGTATCGCCGAAGCAAGAGGTATCCATAAAGCACTGATAGGTCTCTTTGCCGGTGTCGGCAGAGAAGATGATGCAGTACATAGCGGAACCGTCGAGAGAGAAGCCCTTCTCGTCGAGGTCATAGGTCCATGTGCCGTCGCCGTTGTCCTTCGCGCGCTCTTTCTTCGTCTGCCAGTCAGCAAGGCTCGCGCCGTTGTAGACCCAGATGTGGCAGAAGATGCGAGAGAAGTTCTGCCAGCCGGCAGAGCCAACATCAAATGTGAACGAATTGCCCGAAGCGGAAGCAGCAACATCTGCGTCTGCGCCGGAATCCGCCGCCGCGTCAGCACCGGAATCAGCGATCGCGTCAGCGCCGTCGGGCGCGATCTCGATCTGCTCAGCGGATGCGCTGATGGCAGCGATGCTCATGATCATCATAACAGCGATGACAAGAGCGATGACTTTTTTGATCATAGTAATCTCCTCCATAATAAAACTTTAAAATACAGGGGGAAACACTATTCCCCTTAGTACCATTTATTATACCGCAAAAGAATTAAAAATTCAATATCTTTTGCATAAATCTTAGGACAAAAGTGTACAAATTTTCATAATCCTTTTGGTTTATTTTCACCAAAAGAACAAAAATCACTTTCGGTTCTTCACCGCAAGGTATATCACCAGCGAGAGGACCATCAAAAAGATGACCGCGCAGATGACGATGATCAGCGCCGTGGGGCGAACATCGTCGGACTGTGCCGCGGTGAGAGTGTCGGCTGCTGCCGCAGGAACTGCCGCAAAGCAAAGCGGTAATCCCGCCGCCAAAAGACAAAACAGTTTTTTCATAATACGCTCCGAAATCAAACAGCAATAGAATGATGAAAGGCTCTCTAAGGGTACAGAGAGCCTTCGTTATTCAGATGATCAGGCCTTTTTCTTCTTCAAGAGGAAGTACGCGGCTACGCATCCGCCGGCGACAACAATCACACCGAGGATGATCCACAGAGCGGGAGATGTCCCTCCGCCCTGCGCCTGAGACGGAGACGCCGGTAGAACGGTGATGACCTCGTTACCTTCCGCATCGGTGCTGATAATAGTCTCTACCGATGCCTTTGAAGAAGGGGTGTTGAGTGCTGAGGATGAGTCGGAAGAATCGGTATCAGCCGCGGAAGAAGAGCCGCCTGAAGAGGATGTGCCGGTGCTCGAGCCGGAGGAGGTGGTACCGGAGGCTGAAGAAGCGGTATTCTCATTCGGTTCGCCGGAGTTAGAGGAAGTAGAGCCGGAGGGCTTGGTGACACCTTGACCGGCGTTCTTCGAATCGCCGTCCACCGAGTTCTCAAACTCGCCGGGATCCCTCGTCTTCTCGGGGTTGAGCTCCGGCTTCGCGTTCACTAAAACATTGGAGCCGTTCTTCGTAACATTACAGGTGAACTTATACTTGGTGAACTCTACCATTGATTCGGGATACATATAACGGACATAATAGGAAAGGTGCGTAGACGCGGAGCTCTTTGCCTTGAAGTTGACGGTGACAACATTACCGCCGGAGGAGAAATCGACGCCTCTTAAGATCGACCAGTTGCCGATCACCTCGCCGTCTAAGTCGTAGTTGATGACAGCGCGCCAGTCATCTTCGTTCGTGGAGTTGGTGAAGTCCGCGACAGATTCTACTTCAAAAACAGAGGAATCGTAATAGACAGAGAAGTCGCAGCCGACGACCTTCTCGTCGACATCGGATAGATAGAGCTGATAGCTGACCTTGTCGCCCGGTACGACCTCGACAACGGTCTGAGCAGACTCAACGGCAGAAGCAGAAACAGCCGCAAATGAGAGAATCAGCGCTAACACGCAGAGTACAGAAAGAATTCTTTTCATAATTATTCCCTTTCTTATCCAATACTTTCGGGATAATTGACCCGATTTTCTCTATTATATAACACATTGTGAATTTTTTCAATAAGAAATTGTAAACAAATGAGAAACCGTATTCAGGAAGTGAAAAGACACTCCTACAGAAATGGTTTTTGAAAACCCCTCAAAATTTGATGCGGGCAACGACCCCCACATTTCTGCACTCTTCACTATACGCAGGTGCGGACAGCGTCCGCCCAAAACTATTATATCTCCTTTCGTATAAAATTACAGACCCCCTCAATGAGGGGGTCCGTAATGATTTAAGTTAGGAAATATCTAAAATGAAGAATTAGTCGAATTTCTTTCTTCTGACGATAACCACAACACCTGCAGCAGCAAGGAGAACTACTAAGAGGATGATCGCCATCTCAGTGGAACCTGTCTTTACGGTGGAGGGGTTAACTACGGTGCCTTCGTCCTTTGTGGAGGAGTCGCCGGTAGCCTCGCCCGGAGTAGCTTCGCCATCTGTGGGCTCTACAACAGGCTCATCGGTGGGCTCTTCTACGGGCTCATCGGTGGGAGCTTCTGTGGGCTCATCGGTCGGAGCTTCTGTGGGCTCATCGGTCGGAGTTACAGGCTCGGTAACGGGCTCAGTTACAGGCTCAGTTACAGGCTCAGTTACAGGCTCAGTTACAGGCTCAGTTACGGGCTCGGTAACAGGCTCGGTTACGGGCTCAGTTACGGGCTCGGTAACGGGCTCGGTTACGGGCTCAGTAACAGGCTCGGTTACGGGCTCGGTAACAGGCTCAGATGCGGGAGTTGTGGGAACTTCGCCGTCGATGATTCTGCCGACTCTCTCAACATCAGCAGTACCGTCGATCTTCTCATAGTCATAGATGATCGAGTTGTCATTGTCGTCAGCAAGAGTCTTGATCTGAGTGAAGATCTCATACTCGCCTTCTTCGGCGGTGACAACGAACTTGACATTGATCAGAGTGTTCTCAGCGGTCTCGAGCGGGTTGCCGTTGAAGGAAATTCCGGAGTTCGAGGACATATTGTAGAGGATCTGGCCGTCAATAGCAAAGTTGGTGGTCAAAACGCCCTTGGAAATAACAGGGAACGCCTCTTCATCAGCGGGAACAGTTACAAGAGCAACACCGTTCTTTTCATAGAAGGTGGTAGCGTCTAAAGAGCCGATCTTCGCATCGGTCTTGAGGAAGTAGTAGTAGTTGACCTCGTCGCCCTTATTGAAGACCTTGTCGAGCTTCTGACCGTCGACGATCAGGGTAACACCCTTAGGAGCAACTGTGGGCTCAACTGTGGGCTCAACTGTGGGCTCAACTGTGGGCTCAACTGTGGGCTCAACTGTGGGCTCAACTGTGGGCTAACTGTGGGCTCAACTGTGGGCTCAACTGTGGGCTCAACTGTGGGCTCAACTGTGGGCTCAACTGTGGGCTCAACTGTGGGCTCAACTGTGGGCTCTGTGGTGGGCTCAACATGGATGGGCTTGTCTTCGACAACAGATCTCTGAGAATCGAAGTTGTAGTCGCCCTGAAGCTGACCTTCGTCGATGATCTTGGTCAGAGCATCGTCAGCGGAAGCCATGGTAACGATCCAGTTCTTGACTTCGCCGATACCCTCAGCGGTTACCTCGAAGGTAGCCTTGGTGAGGACGACATCGTCGTTATCAAAGGTGATAAACTTCTTGGAGTGTGAGCTATTGTACTGAACTTCGTAGGTACCGTTGCCGGCGTCAACATCGTAGTTTGCTGTGGGAGTACCCTGAGCATCAGAGATGACCGGGAACATATCGTCTTCGAAGTTGATCGGATCAGCTAAAACGAGCTTGAGCATCGGGTTGGTGTAGGAGATACGGCCGTCGAGAGACTGAACCTTACCTTCGTTGATGCTCTTGATGTTCATGTAAGTGGTAACTGTGAACTTGTCGCCGACTTTGACTTCAAATTCATCAGTCTTTGCACCGGACAGGTCATAGATTCTGACTAAGGACTTGCCGGGAGCGGTGGTGGGCTCGGTCACATCTGTGGGAGCCTGTGTGGGCTCGGTGGAAGGAGCGTCGGTGGGAAGCTGTGCGCCTTCGAGGACAGATCTCCAGGTGTAGTCGCCGGGGATCTTCTGTTCCTGAGCTGCGATGAACGGGGTAACGCCGTCGATGTAAGCAGCTGTGAGGATAGAGGTCATCTCGGATGTACCCTCAGCGAGAACCTTAACCTTGAAGGTTACCGCAACCTTCTCCTCGGAGAAGTCCATCTTGGATACGGAGTTCGCGTTGAACGCGACCATGTTGTCTCTGACATTCGCGATCAGAGTGCCTTTTCCGTTGGGCATAACATCCTCAGCGTGATCGACATCAACATTCTGAGGCTGAACTTTTGTTGTATCAAAGTATACATAGCCCTGATAGCTCATGAGCTTGCCGTCCGCAACAGCGGGAGCAGCCTTGAAGTAAGAGGTGAATGTATATTCCTTACCAACTTCTACCGGATACTTAACGCCGTCAACAATGATAGCGGTCTCATCGGAAGGAGCGGTTGTGGGAGCGTCGGTCGCAGGATCTGTGGGAGCGTCGGTCGCGGGATCGGTGGGATCCTCAGGAGCGTCGGTCGCGGGATCTGTGGGAGCGTCAGTGGGGTTCTCTTCTTCTGACGGAGCCAGATAGATGAGTTTGCCCTTATGCTCGGAACCGGACTGCATACCGTCTAAGGATACATCGGAGATCCAGTCTTCGCCGCCGTCGCCGTTGGGTCTGAAGTAGATGTCATAGTTGCCGTCAGCAGGGATCTGACCCGCGTTGTGCTCGGGGTCGTTAACATTGTTGCCCATGCCGTCCGGATACCAACCGTTGTCAGCAAAGGAAGCGCCGTCTGCGGAGTAAGCGATCTTGAACTGATCCTCTGTGGTCAGAGCAACGCCCTTGATCATGTACTCTTCTACGCCTTCAGCAGCAGTGTTCTGCTCGAGCTTGTAGGACTCGTTGGGAGCCCAATCGCTGATGGTGCCGGCAACATAGTAGCCGCCTTCGCCTATGGGCTGGGGATCAGGATCGGGATCGGGATCAGGGTTAGCGTCAGCCTTCGTAACATAGAAGACCTTACCCTTGGAACCGCTGCCATCATACCAATCTTCGCCGCCGTCGCCGTTGGGTCTGAAGTAGATAGTGTACTCGCCATCTTCGGTGATAGCATAGTCATTGCCCATGCCATCCGGGTACCAGTCGGAATCAGCGAAGCCTGAACCGTCTGCGGAATACGCAACCTTGAACGAATCGCCGGAAGAGAGAGATACAGTAATCATGTACTCATCTGTCTCAGCGCCGTCATTCTTGGAGAGCTTGTACTCGTCTGCAGGGGCCCAACCGTTCATTGTGCCGGCAAGGTAGTACCCTTCATCAGCCGCGCTTGCGGATACGATGCCTACAGCTACAACTGTAACCATCATCGCAACAACAAGAAGCATGCTGATGAGTTTTCTTGTCTTAAGCATTTTGGTTTCCTCCTAAAAATAAATTTAGCATAAGATAGATTTACGCTTTACTAAGCAATTACATTATATTTCAAGTCCGATGTTATTACCAACAACAATTATGTTTTAAATGAATTAAAAGAATTACATTTTTGCCACTGTTTTAATTCTTTATTGTCAATTTGTTTCTTTTTGGTTACGGTTGTCATATCTTTTTTACCGCTTTGTAACCGTTGTGTATCTGTGATTCACACGCTCCACGATTCTTCTGGGGAATTATAATTTTAAAATTCCGCATAAGAATCACATTTTTTTCGAATATAGAATTACACTTTGTAAAAGTAACAAAATTTAACCATTGTAACCGCAAAATTGTATTCATTTCTCATAAATCCATATTTTTTCTACATGATCAAAATAACCCACCGGCAAAACCGATGAGAAGCCTTTCACGATCTGTTATAAAAAAAGAAAACCCCTCTGAATCATCAGAGAGGTTTGATCATTCTGTTCTTACGGGATATCTTCTTTCACATTCGCGGGGGTCTCGAGCAGCTCGGGACACTCCAAGAGCTTCTGGAACCGCTGGAACGCAATCGCAAAGTAGCTGCCCGACGCGATGCGCTCGTCCATCACGAGCCCCATCGGGATACAGCGCTCATAAGTCATCTCGCCCTTCTTGGTAACGGGGACATCGTGCATCTTGCCGACGGAGAGAGTCAGCGAGGTGGTGCCGAAGTCATAGATATGGTGATAGATGTGACCTGTCTTGATGGAGGCGAGGTTCGTGAACATCATCGTCGCGTGGAACGGGCTGAGCTCGATCACCGCCTTGGGCAGAATGTTATGCTTATCCGCCCACTTAGCGACGCTGACGGCGCTGCGCAGAAGTCCGGGGGCGCTGACTAAGAACCCCGCTGCCTTGTCGGTGCCGTTGACATCGTTCTCATCGCGGTTCTTCTCGATATAGGCGCCTATGATATCGTTGACATCGTCGAGGGTGGCGTTCTTGGGGAACCTCATCTTATCGGTGGTGCTGACGCCGTCGATCTTGCCGCCTTTCAGGACGACCATACCGATGGCGATCTCATTCCTCGCGTAGATCCGCTTATTGACGACAAAGCGGTTCAAAGCGGGATACTCGGCGATCGTCTGAACGATCGCGGCGAGAAACAGCGAGAGATGGCTGTAGCGCTTGCCCTCCTTGCGCTTCTGATTCATATAGCGCCTCATCGGCTCTACGGGGATATTCAGCGTGATCATATTGAGCGCGTCGGTTCGCCTCGCCATGATGTGCGCTGCCACCGCGTATTCGAGTCCTGCTGTCTTGATTTTTCTGCCGTCGGATCTGCCCATCGTTTTCTCTCCCCTATATATAAGTATATATACATATATAATATCATTTCTGTGTGTTTTGCCGTATACATTTATATTATACATGACCGCAGGGGGAAAATCAATGCGATTTTCGGATTTATTCGATATTCCGAGAGAAATCCAAAAGATCAGCTGAAAGGTCAGGAGCTCTTCGGGCAATATAACAGCCGCCTCCCTTATATGAAAGAGAGACGGCTTTTCGTATGAGCCTTTATGCCGCGATACACAGATAGGCGACATAGCCCGCGTATACCGCGAGCGCCGCAAATCCCTGCCAGCGGGAGAACTTCTTCCTGATCAGCGCGGGAAGGAGGGTGACCAGCGCGACTGAGAAACAAACGGGCAGGTCGATCCAGACGGTGCTCCATTCTACCGGCAGGCTGCCGCCCGAGATGAACGAGCATAAGGGCAAGATCAGTAGCATATCGATGATGTTCGCGCCGACGATGTTGCCGACCGACAGCGAGCTCTGCTTCTTGACGATGGCGGTGATGGTGGTGACCAGCTCCGGCAGCGAGGTGCCGACAGCGACCATGGTCAGCGAAACGATCCTCTCATCGATGTGGAGGATATCGGTGGCGATGATCGTGCCGTTGTTCACGAGCAGGCGGGAGCCAATGACGATCCCCGCGGCGCCGATGATAAAGAGCAGGATGTTTTTGATGACAGTCTTCTTGTCCTTCTTGGGCTCTTCAGTCGATTCGTCCCCGCCATACTTCTTCGCGTCGTAGACATTCTCACCGATGAAGAAGATGAACACAGCCAAGATGATCACGGACGCGAACATCGTCAGCGTGCCTTTCAGCGAGAACAGCCACAGCAGAACGATCGCTCCAAAGAAGATGAGCGACTTGGGCAGATAGCGCTTTCTGTCGATCGCGACAGGCATGAAGATGATGGAGATCGCGAGGATCATGCCTGTGTTCGCGGTGACCGAGCCGATCGCGTTGCCGGTAGCCATCGCGACAGACCCCTGCGCCGCCGCCATCAACGAGACGATGATCTCGGGAAGAGTGGTCGCGACGCTGACGATGGTAGCGCCGATGACAAACTGCGGGATCCCCGATACGGACGCGATCCACGCTGCCGCGTCTACGAACCAGTCGCCGCCCTTGATGATCAGCGCCAGTCCCAGTATAAACAGAAAGATGACCAGAAAGGTGTTCATATTCTATCTACCTCTTTTTCGAATTCTTCTGATGGAGATGAAGCTCTGAAAGCGATCGGATGTCACATTTCATTCGCCTTCGCTTCTATGTCAAGCTCTCTATGCTCTCCGCTGCTCCTCGTATAACTCCTGCTCGACTAACCACCCGCCGGACACCTTGTGTCCTTTGGACGGTCCCGTCTCGCCCGTCGTTATACTCAGGCTTCGAGCGAGAGCTCTTCTAACAAGAAAGCGCGCGCATCAAGCGCGTCCGCTTTCGTATACCCATCGCTCGTGCGCGCGCAGCGTGCAACTGAGCGGGGACTATTCATCTTTTTTATTTGATAGGTTTTACTGTAATATGTTGTTTACAATTATACATATTGTATATTTCATATTTTGCGGTTTGTTGTAATTACCTATCAAATAAAAAAGACCTTCAGCGTACGCGGACATACGCTAAAAGTCTCGTTCCTCAAAATAAGGTGCACACCCATCGGATGACCCGAGCGATTGTTGGATGTACAATTATAACTACTCCCTGATAGCAAAGATAAGATACCACAATCATCCGCGTTTGTCAAGAGCGTGAGAAGATACATCCGCAATAATTCTGTCTGTATAAATTATATTCTTTCGACAGCTCGATAGAACGCTTGTAGCCGTTTTTCTTCTTGAAATCGGTACACAGATAGTTTTGGCCGGTTTTCGGTCCGATATTCGCGCCGATCGTGTTGATGACCTCGGCGTTTTTGAGCGGACTGACGGTGAGGGTGGTGGCAAAATAGTCACAGCCGTACTCTCTGCACTTCTCTGCCGTATAGGACAGACGGTCATAAAAGCATAGGGAGCAGCGCGCACCCCCCTCTCTGTCCTCTTCTCTGCCCTTTGCGATCGAGAAGAAGTGAGCGGGGTCATACTCTGCTTCGACAAAACAGATCTCGTCCATCTGCCGCTCGCGGATATAGCGTCGAAGCTCGCTGTAGCGATAGCGGTACTCATCCTCGACGGTGATATTCGGGTTATAGTAGACGATATAAATCTTGAAATGGTCATACAGGTACTCGAGCACCGAGCTCGCGCAGACCGCGCAGCACACATGGAGCATTAGCGTTGGTCTCTTTCCCGCGAGCTTGTTCTGCCCGATCAGGATATCGAGCTCTCTCATATAATTTCTGCGGTTCATACTTAACTCTCTTTGATGATAGGATACAGCTCTTCGGGGGTTTTTACGATAAAGTCAGCGCCGGATGAGAGCAGCTCTTCTCTGCCGCGAAAGCCCCATTCTACACCGCAGACCTTGAGTCCCGCGTTGTGGGCGAAGCGGACATCGACATCACTGTCGCCGACATAGAGCGCGTCCTTCGGAGAGAGAGAGAAGTGCTCTAACGCCTGATACAGGGAGTCAGGAGCGGGCTTGCGCTCTATCCCCTCCCGTTGGCCCCACTGAAGGTCAAAGCGGTGATCGGGGTACAGGGCCTCCAAGATCTTCGGGACATAGCGGTCGGGCTTGTTCGAGATGACCGCGGTGAGGATATTCTCTTCACGGAGCTTTTTCAGAAGCTGAGCCATGCCGCTGTAGGCTTTGGTATGATCGAGCACATGAGCGGCGTAGTAATCCCGAAATTCTTCTTTCAGCCTCAGCATAAGCTCGTCGGTCGCGTGATCCTTCAGAACCGTGCGGATCAGGCTATCGACGCCGTTGCCGACAAAATGGCGATAATCATCGACAGGATAGGGATCGAAGCCGCTCTCTGTCAGCGCGTGGTTTACAGCAGAGGCGAGATCCTCCAAGGTATCGGCGACCGTGCCGTCCAGGTCAAAAATCACGGCTTTATACATCTGCATCCTCCTCTTCTGCGGGGCGTTTAGGTTCTGACGGCTCTTCTGCCGGTTCAACGGGATCCGATGGCTCGTTATGCTTCGGCTCCTCTTTCGGGCTGAGCTTCTCTATGATCTCATCCTCTTCGGACTTGCCGTAGACCTTCTCCTCCAGATCTGAGAGCTCTTTCTCTCTGATCTCCTTCTTCTTCTGTGTGAGGCGGTCTTTCTCGATACGCGCTTCGACATCCTTGTTGATCTCGTCGAGATACTTCTTGTTTTTCGAAAGGATTGACAGTTCCGTGATGCTGAAGGTGGTGGTCTGCATCAGGGGGGTGGAGAACTCGTCGGGATACTCCTTGATCTCGGTCTTCTTTTTCTTCTTTTTCTTAGAACCCAAGGGCGGGGTGATACCGAGCTCTCGAAGCTCTCTCCTCTTGCCCGCTTTGATGAGCAGGATGATGCTGCCGACGGTGAGGATTAACAGGACAATCGAGACGAGGATGAACACGATCAGGCGGCTGATGATCGGGATATTTCCCTTATACGATACGGTCGCGTTACCCGCGGTAACGGGCAGCGATAGGTTCTTACTGTCTGAAGTACGGTAGACGGTGTCAGCGGTATCCGAGGAGAGCGAGACGATATTCTCTTCTCCTACGGATGAGACGGAGTAGCTCATCGGGCGGTTCGCGTTCTTCGAGTTGAGCATATATCCGAGGTTGACATAATCGGTCAGGGTCGTCTTGTCCGAGAGGGAGAAGGTACTCTTCTGATGCTCATAGCTCAAGAAGTTCCCCGAGCCGAAGCAGGAGACAAGCTGTGCGGTGATCTCTTTCGCGCTGCCCTCACATATGACGGAGAGGATCAGGTTGTCGTCGTCCTCAGAGACCTCGGTGGAAGCGCCCTTCTCACTGAAGAAATTCTGCGCGTATGCCATGCCGTCGTAGCCGTCAGACTTGGAATAGAGAAAATCGGTAGTTCTCTTGAAGGTATCCTTGCCCACTGACACAAGGCGGAAGTTGATGCCGTTGATGAAGTACTCTATCCCGTCGGGGATCCTGAGAGAGACGGTGTCGGTGTCGCAGTCGACCGAATAGACGCCGGAGACCCACTCGCCCGAGGTCTTATACACGCCGTTTGTCTTCAAGGTTCCGTCGCCGTGGGTGGTCTCGGTGGGCAGAGAGTAGGTATAGTGTACCGGTACCGCGCCTTCTTCGCCCATAAAGGCAAAGGTATCGAAACGCTCTTCAAAGGCAAGTCCCTCGGAGAGCGGGGTGGAGCTGTTGTCTTTGTCGCCGTAAAAAACGGATTCGTTCTCACTGCTCAAGAGCTTCGCGGTATATTCCTTGAGCATTTCGATGCCGAGACCCTGATAGATGACGGAGAACTCGACATTCTCGCCCTTCTCGCTCCAGCCCTTGTACATCGCGTCGTCGTTCACATTCTCGTCAAAGTACTTTTCGATCGCGGTCTTGGAGGACTCATAGGTGCTCTTCGGCAGAGAGAAGGTGATGGTCCTGTCAAAGGATACATTCTTCGTGTTGACGGTGTCGATCGTAAGGGAGGTGACAGCGCTGCCCTCCCGCTCGGAGATATCCACAGTAGAATCGGTATGATAGGTCTGAGAGCCGATCGTGACGGTGTTCAAAGAACAGTCGAAACCAAGCGGGGCGGTATTCGCATCAGACGCTGCCGCTCTCCTGACGAAGGAGATCAGGTCAGCGGTGTCAAAATCCTCTTTCATCCTCGTCCCCTTGGTAAGGGGTGTGTTGAGAAACGAGAGATACACCTCGGCCCCTCTGCCTAAAACAGCGGAGATCTTCTTTGTATAATCATTCCTGTCGGAAAAATCGATCTTCAGAAGAAAAGCGTAGCCGTCCTCCTCGACGCCGGTATAGTCAAAGCTCAAGCCCTGAGCCCCCGCGGCGGGAAAACTCTCCACGATGGTATCCTTCACGCTGTCGATATGCGCGCTCAACGGAAACAGCACCTTGACGGTGCGGGATCCGCTGAAGTTCTCGTTCATATTCAGGGTGGATTCAACCTTCACAGCTGCCTGCTCACAGCCCGTGAGCATGAGCATCGCCGCGGTCATCAGCAATATCAGTATCACTGCGATCAATCTTCTCATAGTTTCACCTTTTTGTCGTATTTCGGATAGGCTTTGCCACAAAAACAGGTGAGGGCGGAGCCCTCCCTTCGTTCTTAGTTCTTCACTCTTAACTCTTCACTACCTCAGTATCCCCTGTCGTCGATCAGGATCGCGCGGCAGGGAGCCGCCTCGGCGCCTTTGATCTTCAAGGGAAAAGCGGAGAGGACATAGTCGCCGTCCGGCACGCCCTCCAAGTACAGATTCTCAAGCACCGCGACATTCGCGCGCGAAAGCTCGATGTGCGGGTTATACTCGTCAAACGGAGGCGCGATGCTCATCGCGTCGGTGCCGATAAGGACGAGCTTCGAATCCGCGATCACCCGCGCCGCGGAGACGGAGATGAACGCCTTACCGCTCGAATGCAGGATCAGGCGCTTCTTACAGTGGGGCAGCAGCTTCTCCATATCCTCGCCGGTGAGGATGCCCTCGATGGTCACCACTGTGCATCTGCCGTAGAAGACGGAGGTCTTCATGCCGGTGATATCTCTGCCCTCGTCGTCATAATGCAGCGGGGCGTCGATGTGGGTACCGGTGTGGGTACACATGGAGAACTTCGAGACATTACACCGATCCTCGGAGTCGGTCGTCTTGACGAAGGAGAACATCGTCTTCGGATCGCCCGGATAGGTCGCTGCGGATAAAATCTCTCTCGAAACATCATATAATAACATCATCTGCACCCCATTCTCACCATTTTAGTCCATTATACCACAAAATATAGAAAAATAAATAACAAACTGTGAACTTTATGATGAGAGAGAAGAAGGGTGCTTTCGCTCTTTCTTTTCGCTTACTTTGTTCTCGTCTTCTTTTTGTTTATTTATTTCTTTTTCTTCTACTCTACTTTCTTTCTGACTTTCGGGTTGATAAGAGAGTGTGTATGCAGTTGTCAGTTTGAAAAGCCCGCCCTTGTCAAGGGAGGCTTTCTCGGCAAGTCGTGGGCGCCTTGCCCTACAACTCTATACAGCGCCCAACAATTCAGGTGAGGGCGGAGCCCTCCGCAACTATTCATTGTTCATCTTTCATTGTTCAAAAAAATCAGAGGACAGCCGAAGCTGTCCTCTGAAGGATTTATTGAAAGTGTGCGTTTAAGTTCAATTAGGGATTAGCCCCATGCGCCGGTGCTCTTGCCGTCTGAGCCTGAGGACCAGGAGTTGATGGTGAAGGTCTTGCCGAAGTTACCGGTCAGGGTAACATCCTCGGTCTGATTCCAGACGCTTGACCGGCCAACAGTCCCGGACGGATTCATACGAGCGAAGAGTCCGCCTGTGTAGCCATCGGGGATCTCAAAGCTGTAAGTGGTTGCGGTAACGGTAGTACCCTTGATCCACTGGTCAGTGGAGCCGCCCCAGATATAGATATAATAATCTGTAGCGTCTGAAGACTCACCCCATGTGCCGATGTTCAGTGTAACGGTCTTCGCAGCAGCGGTGGTGGGAGCTGTGGTAGCAGCCTGTGTGGGAGCCTCGGTCGCGGGAGTTGTGCTCTCGGGCTGTACCCAGATGTAGCCGCCGAAGTCAGTCCAGCCACTGTTATAAACGGTCTGGAAGTAGATGGTGACCTTGCCTGCGTGAGCATCGTCAACGGTGTACTCGTTGCCCTCGCCGTCGGGATACCAGACCTTGGCTGCGCCGGACTCGAGCTTGATGACCTTGATGCCCTCGCCCTTGGTCAGGGTGGTGGAGAGCATATACTCGGTGCCGTCGCCCTCATGAGCTTCGTTCACGGAGAACATATCATCAGCAGTGAGGTTAGCAACCGACCACTCTTTTGCGGAAGAGATCAGGTAGTAACCGTCAGAGAGTGTCGCGGTAGTCGGAGCCGCTGTGGGAGCAGTGGTAGCAGCCTCTGTCGGAGCAGTGGTGGCAGCCTCTGTCGGAGCAGTGGTGGGAGAATCGGGATAATCCACCTCACTGCCTGCCTCAACCTCGCCGGTCTGCTCAACATTGTTGAAGCTGCTCTTCCAGCCGTAAGCAATGTTTGCCTGAGAAACAGTGCTGTCGGCAATGGTGACAATGTAGTGAGCGGGACGAGCAACGACCGCATATACAGGAGCTGTGAAGCTGAGCTTGAAGACGGTAACGCCAGCAGTGAAGTCGAGCTGCTTTGTGGAACCGTAGTTCATCAGAACTTCACCGGGGGTCTTGGGAGCCTTGGTGGTAGTAAGCTCAACGATGGGATCCGCATCGGGATCTTCTGCTTCGGGGTTGGTGGTGATGTCGACCGCTCTGCCAACGCTGAAGGTAGCGCTGGTCAAGGTGAGGACATCAGCGTCATAAGTAACCATAGCGTCAAAGCTGTCGATCTTCTGATCAGCAGTGAGGGTCAGGGTGTACTCATAAGCTACAGTCTCTTCCTCTGTGGGAGCCTC
>CAJOII010000052.1 GCA_905234535.1 uncultured Ruminococcus sp. | reverse complement strand
GAGCTCTGATCGGCGCTCTGATTCTTATTCTTGTTCTTGGACATGATTACACCTCCTTTTCGGCATCAGCGGTTTACTGATACTGTCCTTAGTATTTTCAGCAGAAGGGAGAATATACCTTATGCAACTGTTTTTTAATAAAATGAAAGATCTGCTCGGCGACGACTTTCCGCGTTATTTAGAAGAAGCGGACAAGCCCCCCTATAAGGGCATTCGGGTCAACACGCTCAAGATCTCACCGGAAATTTTAGTCCCGATGCTCGACTTCGTGGGGGAGAAGACGCCCTTTGCAGAGGACGGCTATTATGTCACGAGAGAGCACTTGGGCAAGCACCCGATGCACCACGCCGGCGCCTTCTATGTGCAGGAGCCGTCAGCGATGTCGGCGGTCACCGCCTTGGGCGTTGAAAAAGGCGACAAGGTGCTCGACCTGTGCGCGGCTCCGGGCTCGAAGAGCACCCAGATCGCCTCCGCCTTAGCGGGGACAGGTCTCTTGTGGGCGAACGAGGTCGTCCGCCCGAGAGCGCACATCCTGCTCTCGAACATCGAGCGCATGGGCGTCAAGAACGCGGTCGTGTCGAATATGATGCCCGAGGTGCTGTGCTCGCGTTTAGAGGGCTTCTTCGACAAAGTGCTGGTCGACGCGCCCTGCTCGGGTGAAGGAATGTTCAGAAAAGACTGGGACGCGATCTACGAGTGGACGCCCGAGCACTCGATCTCCTGCTCGGTCAGGCAGAAGGCGATCTTAGAGAGCGCGAAGAAGGCGCTCAGAAAGGGCGGTGTGATGGTCTATTCCACCTGCACCTTCTCGAGAGAAGAGAACGAGGAGGTTATCGAGGACTTCCTCAAGAAGAATCCCGACTTTGAGCTGATCGATACCGGATGCACCTTCGGCGTGCCGTCCGGAGAATATATGAGAAGGATCTATCCGTTCAACGGCGGCGAGGGTCACTTTGTCGCAAAGCTGAGGAAAAATTCAGACTGTGAATATACAGGCGGTATGTGTACTTATGACAAGCCCTCTTTTGACGAGCGGAAGATGATCGATATGTTCCTTGAGGATATCGTCAAGGAGCCCGAACAGTTCAAAGATATCACGGTCATAAACGGCAGGATCCTCAACTATCCCGACTCGTCCCTGATGCCCGATATCAGCTCGATGAACATCCTTCGTGCCGGCGTCAAGCTCGGCGACTTCAAGACAGGAAGGATCGAGCCGCATCATAACCTCGCGACATCTTTGACACCCGACGACTTCCTAAGAAGGCTCAAGTTAGAGCTTGATGAAGAACTGGTCGTCAAGTACATCCGCGGCGAGGTGATCGAGATCGACAAATGGATCAAGGGCTGGTCGGTCGTGGCGATCGAAGGCATTACCCTTGGACTGGGCAAGGCGAACGACGGCTTCCTAAAAAATAAATATCCAAAAGGACTTAGAACACTCTCATGGAGAATCTGAGCAATATCCGCGTGATCAAGGAGC
Source organism: uncultured Ruminococcus sp. (assembly GCA_905234535.1). Classification (GTDB taxonomy): domain Bacteria; phylum Bacillota; class Clostridia; order Oscillospirales; family Acutalibacteraceae; genus Ruminococcoides. The sequence continues at coordinate 9,945 of CAJOII010000052.1, read as the reverse complement.
TCCTCTCCCGCCACGGCTTCACCTTTTCGAAGGCGATGGGGCAGAATTTTCTGATCAACCCGTCCGTCTGTCCGAGGATGGCGTCTCTGTCGGGCGCTAAAAAGGGCGTGGGCGTCCTCGAGATCGGCCCGGGCATCGGTGTGCTGACGAATGAACTCTTAAAGCTCAGTGACAAGGTCGTCGCGGTCGAGCTCGACGACAGACTGATCCCGGTGCTCTCTGAGACCCTCTCTGAGTATGATCACTTCAAGCTCATCAGCGCCGATATCCTGAAGCTCGATCTCAATCAGCTGATCAAAGAAGAATTTGCTGACTTTGAAGAGGTCGTTGTCTGCGCGAACCTGCCCTATTATATTACCTCACCCGTGATCATGAAGCTGTTGGAGGACAGGCTTCCTGTCTCTTCGATCACTGTGATGGTGCAGAAGGAGGCGGCAGAGCGCTTGTGCGCTCGGGATGGCACCCGCGAGAGCTCCGCGATCACGGTAGCGGTGCGATACTTTTCAGAGCCTGAGATGCTGTTCGGCGTGTCAAGAGGGTCGTTCATGCCTTCACCGAATGTCGACTCCGCCGTGATCCGGCTGAACCTGAGAGAGCCCCGCTTTGGGGTCAAGGACGAGAAGACCTTCTTCAAGGTGGTCAAGGCTGCGTTTGCCCAGCGCAGAAAGACGATCTTAAATTCGATCTCTTCGTCTCTTTCACTTGACAAGAAATCTGTGAGTGATATACTGAGAAAGGCGGGTATTGACGAGAAACTGCGCGCCGAGCGGCTGACCGTCTCGGATTTCGCGAAGATTTCGAACGCGTTTACAGACAGCGGCGTTGAGCCGACATAAAAGGGGAGAGTAACTATGGAAAGAAAAAACTTCAAATACCTGATCATCCTGATATCCCTCTTGGCGGTGTCGATCCTGTTGATGGGTGTGGCGCTGCTTGTCTCTGAGAAGACCTTTGCGATGGTGTCGAGCTATGTCGCGATCGCCTGTGTTGTGATTACGCTCATCGGCGTCGCGGTGATCATCATCGTCAACCGCAAGAACAGAAAGAAAGACGAAGAATAAGTGAGTTCACAGTTCACGGTTCACTTTTTTCGGTTTATGAATCATCAATTCTGCCGCGTTTTGTACGCGGCAGTTTTTTTATTAGATAGAACGAAGAGATAAGAGCTAAGAACTGAGGGAGGCTTTTCGGCAAGTCGAGGGCGCCTTGCCCTACAACTGAGAACTGACAACTGTTCGCTGTTTGACTGCAATTCGAGAAAATTAAAAAAATGTAAAATATTTGTTATGAATCGTAACTTTTTCTTGCAATTCTCTCCTGTATGGTATATAATCAATAGTACAGTGGCAGAATGTGGCATAAGGTGTCAATAAAGCCATCAAGAGAGGACATTCGTTATGTTTTTAGGCAATTCCGATCACAGCGTAGATTCCAAGGGCAGAGTGGTTCTGCCGAAGGAATTCAGAGAGGCTTTGGGAGAGCGGTTCTACATCACCCGAGGCTTTGAGAAGTGCGCTCAGGTTCTGTCTGTCGACGAATTTGACCGTTTGCGTGAGCAGATCCGCTCGCTTTCCGCGGATAAGGCGCTCCCGCTGCAGTATCTCCTGATCTCTCCCGCGGTGGCAGTATCGCCGAACGCTCAGGGCAGGATCATGATCCCCGCAAAGCTCCGCGAGGACTGCTCGATCACTTCCTGTGTGACGATCGTCGGCATGGACAGCCGCCTTGAGATCTGGGATAAGGACACCTTCTCCGCCTTTATCGAAGAGAAGAAGCAGGAGTCCATCGCAGATGCGCTCTCGCTGCTGAGGATTTGATTATGAAAGAGTTCTCTCATATTCCGGTGATGCTTTATGAAGCGGTCGACGGTCTGAATATCGACCCCGACGGGATCTATGTAGACGGTACCGCCGGCGGCGGGGGACACTCTTCCGAAATTCTCTCCCGACTTTCTGGCGGCAGGCTCTACTCGATCGATCAGGATCCCGATGCGATCAGAACGGTCACAGAGCGCTTTCGGGATAATCCTAACAGCGTGATCATACAGGGGAACTTCTCCGAGATGAAGACGCTGCTCACAGAGCGCGGCGTCGAGCGTGTCGACGGCGTGCTGCTCGATATCGGCGTATCCTCCCATCAGCTTGATGACGGGGAGAGGGGCTTCTCGTTCCACGAGGACGCGCCTCTTGATATGCGGATGAGCCAAAGCGGTGTCAGCGCCGCGGATCTTGTGAACACCTTAGACCGGGACAGCTTATCCCGTATCCTCTTCGACTACGGTGAGGAAAAGTACGCCCGCTCTATCGCAGAGGGCATCGTCCGTGCGCGTGCAGAGAAACCGATCGAGACGACTCTTGAGCTTTCAGAGATTATCAAGAGCCATGTCCCGCAGAAGGTGCGGCGCGACGGCCATCCCGCGAGAAAGTCGTTCCAGGCTTTAAGGATCGCCGTGAACCGCGAGCTCGAAGTACTCGAGAAGGGGATAGAGGCGGCGTATGAGCTGCTCTCTCCGGGCGGCAGGCTCTGCATCATCACCTTCCATTCGCTTGAAGACCGCGTTGTCAAGCGCGCGATGGCAGAGCTCTCCCAGGGCTGCACCTGCCCGAAGGACTTTCCTGTCTGCGTATGCGGGAACAAGCCGAAGGTCAAGCTCATCACGAGAAAGCCGATCACCCCGGGTGAAGAAGAGCTCAGAGATAACCCCAGAGCCCGCTCTGCGAAGCTCAGGATCTGCGAAAAGCTGTAGAAAGCGAAGAATCACGAATTATCTATCTGATATTTGTATACATTTACTATGGACTTCACCGCGTGAATATAGTAAAATAATGACAGTTTTGTAAACTTTTCAAAAAATAGGTTACAATTACTACAAATTGTGATATAATCAAGCAGTACGCACAGGATGCTGTGTATTTTCCGATAAGGAATCATTTTATTATTTTCAAAGAATTTTCCGAAATGTAACAAAAAAGTTACATTTTTCCGCTATGATACAGAAAACAGAAACCAAAGTGCTCGGGAGACATATTCCCCTGCCTTTGAAAAACAGAAACAACAGACAAAATGCAGGGGGCAGGTATGGCCTATACTTATCGTAACCTTGCCTATGATCTTTCGCTCTTCGAAGAGGACTATCACGAGGAGATCCGCGGGAGAGCGAAGAAGAAAGAGGCAAAAGACGATCTGAAAGCTGCCGATACATCCGGCGAGAAGATCTCGCGGAAGTCAAAAGCGAAGAAGACCGTCAAGAAGGTCAAGAGAAGAAAGTCTAACATCGGCAGGATCCTCATCGCGGTCGTGTTCGGCCTCGCCGTGGTGGTGACGGTCGTGTCCATCATCCACGGACAGGTCCAACTGACCGAGCTCAACCAGCAGATCATCAACGCGCGCGATGATCTCTCCGAGAAGCAGAGCTTGTACACGCAGCTGGAGATGAAGGTGGATTCGAGCATTTCCACTGCGGTGGTGGAGCAGTATGCTCAGGACAAGCTCAATATGAGCAAAGCGAACAACTCACAGAAGGAGTTCATCAGTCTTTCCGAAGGGGACAAGGCGGAAGTGAGCTTGGATGCGCACAAAAATGTATTCGAACTGATCGCCGACGCCATCAGCTCGCTGTGGTCATAACGGCGTTTTGTGTTGAATACTAATCTATAGGTATGGAATAAGAGTTGAGATAGGTCTTGACTCTTATTTATGTTTATTAGAAGCGCCGAGCACCGGAGCCCTCGGATAAGACGAATCGAGCCGGGACTGCCCGGAGGGGTCGCAGAACCCGCAGGGTGGTTGGGCGAGAACGGCTTATACGAGGAACAGCGAAGGCGAATGAGGCGTGACAGAGAATTGCCGAATCGCGGCTCTTCATCTTATCGTTTAATATTGAGAAAAGGAGATCCTTATGGGAGCGAATCAGAGACTCAGACGAAGAACCGTATGGCTGCTGGTGATCATACTGGCGGTCGGCTTCGGCGCGGTCATCGCGAGGCTCGGATACCTGCAGATCGTTTCGGGCGAAGACCTCCAGCGCAGGGCGGTGGAGCAGCAGCTCTCCGACACCACGATCTCTGCAAAGCGCGGCACCATCTATGATACAAACGGCAAGATTCTGGCGCAGTCGGCGTCTGTCTGGCGCGTGGTGCTGGCGCCCGCGTATTTCCAGAACGATGAGCAGCGCGAATTTGTCGCGAAAAGGCTCTCCGAGATCCTCGGCTTAGACGAGAAGGAGCTATTAGAGGACTGCAAGGAGCAGAGCTACTATGTCTCCGTCAAGAGAAAGATCGAGTCCGAGGAGAAGGAGCAGATCTTAAAGCTGCAGAACGAAATCGAGGAGAAATATAACATCGCGAGCGTGATCTCGCTGTTTGACGATTATAAGCGGTATTATCCCTACTCGGACCTCGCGTCCTCGGTGATTGGCTTCACAGGCTCCGACGATCAGGGGCTGTGGGGGATCGAGTACCAGTATGACGAATACCTGACCGGCACCCCCGGGCGCATCATCGCGGCGAAGAACGCCGGCCAGACCGATATGCCCTACGGCTTCAACCAGAATATCGAGGCGGTCGACGGCAACTCGATCGTGCTCACCATCGACGAGTCGATCCAGAGCATCGTCGAGAAGTACATGGCGCAGGAGATCATCAACGACGCCGTCTACAACCGCGGCGTCTGTATCATCATGGATGTCAACACCGGCGCAGTCTATGCGATGGCGTCGGTAAACGGCTTTGACTTAAACGACCCGTTCGAGATCAGCTCCGAAGCGAAGCAGAAGATCAATGCGATCGACGCGGACTATCTTGTGAAGAACAAGATCGTCGAGGATACCTCGAAGCTCTCGGACGAGGAGCTTAAGAAGGCGATCAGCGACGCGAAATCTGTCGCGGAATCCGAGGCGCTCGCGAAGTCATGGAGAAACAAGGCGATCTCCGACACCTACTATCCCGGCTCGGTGTTCAAGATGGTCACCCTGTCGATGGCGCTTGAGGAGAAGGTCGTCAACGCGGATTCGCGTTTCACCTGCACCGGATCCTATCAGGTGTACGAGAGCACCATTCACTGCCACGATACCAGCGGTCATGGCACACAGACCTATCAGGAGTCGCTGATGCACTCCTGCAACCCCGCGTTCATTCAGATCGGTCAGCTCATCGGCGAAGAGAAGTTCTGGGAATATTACCAGGCGTTCGGCTTCTCCGACAAAACCGGCATCGACCTGCCCGGCGAGAGCGAAGACCAGTTCTTCGACTGGGAGGGCGTCGAGGGCGCGATGGGTCCGACCGACTTGGCGGTTGCCTCCTTCGGTCAGAACTTCTCCATCACCCCGATCCAGATGATCACCGCCTGCGCCGCGGTATGCAACGGCGGCAAGTTAGTGCAGCCGCATGTTGTCAAGCAGATCCTCGACAAAGACGGCAATGTTGTCAAGAATATCTCCACTGAGTCCAAGCGTCAGGTCATCTCCAAGTCCGTCTCCGACGAGATGAGAGAGATCCTCGAGCGTAACGCGATCGAGGGCTCGGGTAAGAACGGGTATGTCGCCGGATACCGCATCGGCGGCAAGACCGGTACCACCGAGAAGCTGATCGATGAGAACGAAGACGGCATCAAGGACTATATCGCGTCCTACTGCGGATTTGCTCCCGCGAACGACCCGAAGGTCGCGTGTCTCGTGTTCTTCGATACCCCGACCTCCGGCAACTACTACGGCTCTGTCGTATCGGCGCCGGTGTTCGCGTCGATCATGTCCGAGGTGCTTCCGTATCTCGAGATCTCCGCGCAGTATACCGCGGAGGAGCTGCAGACGATCGACACCACTGCGGGCTCCTACACCGGTATGTCTGTGACAGACGCCGAAAGACAGGCGAACCTCGACGGCTTCAATGTCACCGTCAAGGGCGAGGGCAGTACCGTGCTCGCGCAGAATCCCGTCACCGGCTCTGTGCTGTCGATGGGCGGCACCATCGTGCTCTATACCGATGAGGAAAGCTCTTCAGAGAAGGTCGAGGTGCCGAACTTTATCGGCTCCTCCGTCGCTGAGGTGAACCTGATCGCGTCCTACTATGATCTGAATGTTTCCATCGCGGGCGCCACTTTGAGCGGCGACAGCGAGGCGGTGGCGCAGAGTATCGAGGAGGGCACCTCCGTCAGCCCCGGCTCGGTCATCACCGTGACCTTCGCTGCCGGATCGATCAATGACTAACGAGATATTTCATCCCGCGCGTGTCGGGAGTTTAAAGATAAAATGAGGTGAAACATATGCAGACAGGTTTTTGGGCATTCGGAACCGCTATCGTGAGTTTTCTGATCACCGCGATCATCGGCAGGTTCCTTATCCCGTTCTTGCATAAACTGCATTTCGGTCAGACGATACTGGATATCGGACCTTCGTGGCATAAGAAGAAGCAGGGTACCCCTACCATGGGCGGCTTCATGTTTATCATCGGTATCGTGATCGCGACCACGGTCGCAGTAGTAATGAGGAGCATCTCGTCGGGCTTCGGATCGGTTGAGAAGTTTGTCTTTGTCGGTCTGTGCTTTGCGCTCTGTAACGGCGCGATCGGCTTTGTCGATGACTATGTCAAGGTCGTCAAGAAGCGCAACTTAGGGCTCACCGCGAAGCAGAAGCTGGTGCTGCAGTTCGCTGTTGCTGCTTTATACCTCTTTTTGATGTGGCTGTGTGGCGATGATACCAATATCGCGGTTCCCTTCACCACTTACGGACTCGTGAATCTCGGAATCTTCTACTATATCATCATGCTGTTCGTGCTGGTCGGACTGATCAACGCGGTCAACCTCACCGACGGTGTGGACGGCCTCGACGGCTCGATCACCTTCTTTGCTTCGTTATTCCTGATGCTGATCGCCAATGTGGTCGGTTATGACGCGAATGTGATCTTCGCGGCGGCGGTTGCCGGCGGTTGCTTAGGGTTCTTGGTATGGAACTTCCATCCCGCGAAGTGCTTCATGGGCGATACCGGCTCGCTGTTCTTAGGCGGCGCGGTGTGCGCTCTGGCGTTTGCGATGGATATGCAGCTCCTCTTGATCCTCATCGGGATCATGTACCTCGTCGAGATGTTCTCCGTGATGCTGCAGGTGACCTACTTCAAGCTCACCCACGGCAAGCGCCTCTTCAAGATGAGCCCGATCCACCATCACTTTGAGATGTCGGGCTGGTCGGAGATGAAGATCGTCTGCGTATTCTCGCTGATTACCGCTTTGTGCGGAGCGGGCGCGCTGCTTCTCGTGATCTTCGGGTGAAAGATCACTCGATTATATTAGAAAGGACTGAGGCTGATGAGTACAATTGAATCTACCTCGAGACGGCTACGCTCTGACTATGAAGAGAGAAGACGCCGTTCATCCCGGCCTCAGAGACAGAAGAAGAAATTCTCGCTTCTATCCATCGGCAAGGGCCTCGATATGCCCTTTACACTGATTATCTTGGTACTGCTTGCAGTGGGCATCACGATGATGTTTTCGGCGAGCTACCCCTCCGCCTACTATCAGATCGGCGACAGCTATTATTATCTGAAGCGTCAGCTTCTTTTCGCGGCGATTGGACTGGTGATCATGATCGCGGTATCGTTTGTCGATTATCACTACTATCACCGGTTCGCGCTGTTTATCTTAGGCGTCTCGTACTTTGCTCTGGTGCTGGTGCTGATCCTTCCGGCGCAGAACGGCGTTCACCGCTGGGTCGGAATCGGCGCGTTCGGCATCCAGGCGTCTGAGATCTCGAAGTTCGCGATCATCCTGTTCCTTGCGCACTGGGGATCGCGCTATTATGACAGGATGGACACGATGAAGTACGGCGTGCTGCCGGCGCTCGCGGTGTTCGCGTCTACTTCGCTTCTGCTGTTTTTGGAGCCGCATTATTCGTGTATCGTTATCATCGCGATCCTGACGGTCGTCATGCTCTTTGTCTCCGGCATCAAGCTCAAGTGGCTTATTATCGGCGGTGTGGTGCTCGCGGGTCTTATCATACTCTTATGGTCGACGGGACTCCTTACCTACGCGATGACGCGCGTCAAGGGCTGGGGTCAGGCGCTCTCCGCTTCAAGAGACGATCTTAAGCTGTGGAACGACACCTGGCAGACGAGAAATTCGCTCTACGCGATCGGCTCGGGCGGCGTGTTCGGACTGGGTCTCGGTCAGTCGAGACAGAAGTACCTCTATCTGCCCGAACCGCAGAACGACTTCATCTTCGCGATCGTATGCGAGGAGCTCGGGCTCATCGGCGCGGTCGTGATCCTGATCATCTTCGCGCTTCTGGTATGGCGCGGCGTAATCATCTCCTTAAGAGCACGCGACCGTTTCGGCAAGCTCTTAGGCATTGGTCTTGTCACCCATATCGGCCTACAGGTTATCCTGAATATCTTAGTTATCACCGACTGGCTGCCCAACACAGGCATCTCTCTGCCGTTCTTCTCCTACGGCGGGTCATCCCTGATGATGCTGTTGTTCGAGATGGGCGTTGTGCTCTCGATATCGCGCTCGTCCAACATTGAGAAGAGCTGAGAACCGAGAACTTTATTAGCTAAGAACTAAGAGATAAGAGCTAAGAACTGAGGGAGGGCTCCGCCCTCACCCGATTTTTGATTCATCATTTATCATTTTATACAGACTGTTTGTTCGGAGGAAACTGTATGAGAGTATTGCTTGCGGGCGGCGGGACCGCCGGCCACATCAACCCGGCGATCGCGATCGCGGGATATATCAAGGCGCAGGAGCCGGACGCTGAGATCCTTTTCATCGGCAACCGTGACGGGATGGAGCAGCGTCTGGTCAAGAACGCGGGCTTTGAGATCAAGTCTGTCGTCATCTCCGGCTTCAAGCGTTCTGTCTCACCGAAGAACATCATCCATAATATCAAGACGGTATCGAGAGCCTTTACCTCCCGATCTTCTTCGAAGAAGATTATCAGAGACTTTCACCCCGATATCTGTATCGGTACCGGCGGCTATGTCGCGGGACCGGTGTGTCTCGCGGCGGTGAGGATGGGTATCCCTACCATTATCCACGAGCAGAACGCCTATCCCGGCGTCACCAACAAGATGCTCTCCAAAGAGGTCGATAAGGTGATGCTCGCGAACCCCGACGCACAGTGCCGCTTTGACAAGAAGGCGTCCTGTGTCGTCACCGGCAACCCGATCCGCACCTCGATCCTTGAGACCAAGCACGACGAAGCGAAGAAGTCGCTGGGGCTTGACGACTCGCGTCCGATCATCCTCTCCTTCGGCGGATCCTTAGGCGCGAGATGTATCAACGAGGCGATGGCGGAGCTGATCGCAAGATCCTCTCAGGATAAGCGCTACTATCATATCCACGCCTACGGCGAGCAGGGCACCTTTATGCCGGAGCTCTTAAGGAGCAAGGGCGTCGATACAGAGAAATGCTCGAATCTCGACATCAGACAGTATATCGATAACATGAACGAGTGTCTTGCGGCGTGCGATCTGGTCGTCTGCCGCGCGGGCGCGATCACCCTCTCCGAGGTTCAGGCGAAGGGTCGGCCCGCGGTGCTGATCCCGTCTCCCTTTGTCGCGGAGAACCACCAGTTCCACAACGCGATGTCCATGGTCAATCAGAAGGCTGCGGAGATCATCGAGCAGAAGGATCTGACCGGTGAAAAACTGATCGAGACCGTCGACAGTATGCTCTCTGATAAAGAGACCCTCGCCTCCTACCGCAGGAACGCTCAGAGGATGGCGATCACCGACGCGAACGAGCGGATCTACGAGATCGTCAGATCCGTTTTACATAAATAAATCGCTGTCTCCTCCCATCCGCTGACAGTCACAAACACACTTTTCACAACATATAATATTCAAGGTTATCTTTACAGGATGAAAGGGTGTTTGTTGTGGGAAAGCTGATTGTCACAGGAGGAAGAAGACTTGAGGGAAAGACGCGTGTGCAGGGCTCCAAGAATTCGGCGCTTCC